>CADAXO010000027.1 GCA_902791885.1 Oscillospiraceae bacterium
TTTATTGCCGGCAATTCCAATGATCAGTTTATTCAGACAGTTCTTGATGCGGTCTATGATAACGACGTTAAGCACTATAATCTCGTTCCGTATAATAACGGAACAGCGGTAAGACAGCTTTATGTGATGACGTCTTTATTGAAAGATGGGGAGGACAGGATCGGTGTTATTATCCTCATAAGCGATATTACCGAGCTTGCCGAACTTAAGATAGAATATGCGAACGCGATCACTTCACTTCTTGATTCTCTCGTAAAAACTCTTTCAACCGCGATCGACGAGAGATCTCCTTATACTGCCAATCATGCACGTAACATGGTAAGGATAGCAGAGGCTTTTATCAGATATCTGGATGAGACTGACGATCCTCATAAGTTTGATAGTAACAGTAAGCATGCCTTCCTTATGAGCACGTGGCTTCATGATGTAGGTAAGCTCGCGGTCCCTCTTGAGGTTATGGATAAGGCAACAAGACTCGGCGACAGTATTAAGGACATCGATAACAGATTCGAAAGGATCCGTCTTCTTGACCGTATAGCTTATCGGTAGAAGAACTTTCTTCGGCAACTTATATTGAAGAGAACGGGGAAGAGACAAAGATCCTTAATGAACAGGAGATACTCGATCTTCATGTCAGAAAGGGAACTTTGACGGATGACGAAAGAGCGGTTATCCAAAGCCATGTCACGACGACAAGGAAGATACTGAATCAGGTAGTCTTCCCGAAGGAGTTCAATATGGTGCCTTTCTGGGCCTCCTCGCATCATGAGCTTCTTAACGGCAAAGGATATCCCGATAAGCTTAAAGGAGAGGAGATCTCTTTCGAGGTAAGGCTTCTTACCATAATAGATATTTACGAGACTTTAACTTCAAGAGACCGTCCCTACAAGAAGCCGATACCTCCGGAGAAGTCTCTCGGAATACTCCGCAGTATGGTTGATGAGGGTGCGATAGATAAGGATGTGCTCGATCTTTTCGAGAAGAGCGGGGCTTGGAAAGCTGTGTTAAACAGCGGAACTTAACTGAAGTCTGCCGTTACTTCGTTCATGCCGCTTTCCTTTGATACGGAAAGCATGCTGTCAAGAGATGTCATCAGTTTGTTTACGCTGCTGTATCCTGAGCATTTTACTAAGCCGGCGCTTATGCTGACATGATCCGATTCTTTATCCCATGTTAATCCGAAGACGTTGTCTTTAAGCTTCTTAACTTTCGAAAGGGCATCTTCGTCTGAACTGCACTTCATGATAAAGATGAATTCCTCGCCGCCGTATCTTGCCGCGAACTCACCGTTATCTTCATCGATAATTCTTAAGACTTCTCTTGTGACCCTGATTATGACCTTGTCACCGTAAGGGTAACCGTAGTCGGCGTTGATGGCCTTAAGCGTGTCTATATCGATCAGGACCGCGTAATTGGACGGGGAGAAGATTTCCGGATCTTCAAGCTTTTTGAAGAGCATGCCTCGGTTATAAAGTCCCGTAAGAGCATCCCTTTCCGATAAAGTCTTGTACTGCTCTATAAGTTTCTTGTTGTTCTCGCGCTCCTTTTGATAGGCGTTCATGATCATTACGCCTACGAAATATATGAACGCTGCCACGAGAACCAAAGATACACATTCATCGATGATCTGTGACGGCAGATCGAGCTTTACCAGATAATCATTACTTAAATAGGGGAGATCCGGTGTGCCCTCATACATAAAGTAAGACAGGATTATCATGGCAAGATCGACAATAAGCGTGATTATAAGAGCTATAGTGCGGCTCTTGCCCTTAAGGCTGGTCACGATTACCAGGATTACAGCCATAAGGTATACCGGCATTCCTGAATTGAAGCCGCCGCAGGTGAAGAAATTGACCGGCATTAATACCAATGACAGAAGGTAAACGAATACAGAAGGGGCTTTATCGGAGATCTTAACTCCGTAAGTGATATAGATCATTATGATCATTGCGACAGCGCACATTACGTTGGCAACCGCCGAGAACAGATGCAGATTCTCCGTAAGTGTCGTGATTGAGGAAATTACCGCGATTACGGTCCCGGTAAAAAGCATAGCCGTGAAAAGACGCTCCTCGAGCGTGTCGCGGTTATATATGAAGTCAGTAAAACGTTTAATTAAAGATTTCAACATACCCATAATCTAACATCAGGATGTTAATAAAATATAAATAAATTTGCACAAATCTAAAAAGCATTTGCTATATTTCTTTGTGATATACTTAATTTGAAATTTAGGAGGTAATGATTATGGCTGATAGTGATAAGTCCCAGGCGCTGATCGATGAGATCAAGAATGCACCTGCACCTGAAGAATTAAAGGTATCTTCTCCGGTTGTTGCTGACTCCGTGGTTTCAGTTCCCGTTGAACCCTCAACGAATCCGGCTCCCGTTGTAGATAAGGCTGCAGCAGCCAGGATCAAGGCTGAAGAGAAGGCTGCGATGAAGGCTGAGAAAGAGCAGGCCAAGACACAGGCCAAGATTGATAAGAAGGCAAGAGAAGCCGCAGCTTTCCAGAAGAAGATAGAGCAGTGCCCGAGAGACTACAAACCTGTCGGAACGGGACTTTTCTTCTGGACTATGCTTCTTTGTTCCCTTCCGGTTCTCGGTATTCTGTTCACGATATGCTTCTCGATATTCCCGATAAACAAGAATTTCAAGCATTTCGCGAGAGCGTACCTTGCATGGTATGCGATAGCTGCCATCGTATTAATGGTCTTCGCCATTATCGTTACTTTCGCGCTAGGTCAGTCACTTTCAGACTTCATATGGCCTTTCGAGAAGTTCTTCTCGGATATCGCCGCAGCTTTAGGCTTCTGATAACTCTTAAGATATGAATCCAAGTGCCCCTGCTATATGCGGGGGCTTTTTGTATCCGTTAAAACACCGCCATGTCGCTTATCTGTAACATTGTTAATCTAAAATATTCTTATCAATGAGAAAGTGAGGCGGTTTCGCTTATGGAAGAAATACTTATCTCCAAGCAGGATCTATTGAGAGTTACACATATATCCTACGGAACTTTATACAGATGGAAGAGACTGGGTCTTATACCTGAGAACTGGTTCATTCATAAAGCTACAGAGATCGGTCAGGCTACTTATCTTCCGCGCGAAAAGGTTATCACAAGAATCGAGCGTATCAAGGAGCTTAAGAGCGAACTTACGGTAGAGCAGATGCAGGAACTTTTCTCTGCCAACGTAAAGAGCTTCAAGATCCCTTTGAAGGATTTTGCCGACTTGGGAATCGTTTCCAAACTTTCCGTTACTGCTTTCACAAGTGTTTTCCCCATGAAGGATCATCTTGATTTCAACGATGTATTCTCCATGTACGTTGTTGACCACCTCATGAAGCTTCAGGGAGCGTTCCTATGACAGTTCTTGTTAAGGGCGATGAGGATATCCTCCTTGAGGACAGCACAGAGATCATTGCCTGTGCCAACCTTACAGAGTTCGAGTCGGCTCTGAAGAACAGACTGATCGCATAATGGCGGGAAGAACGGACATCTTAACTTCACGTCTGTCGGCTCTTGCCGAACCGATGCGCCTCGAGATCATGTTCATCATAAGCGAGGCGGGTACGTGCTGTGCAAGTGACATACTAAGTCACTTTGATATCACTCAGCCCACATTGTCCCATCACATGAGTGTCCTAATAAGTAATGATCTCGTAACTGCGTCCAAGCAGGGGAGGTTCATGAGATACTCCGTCAATAATCAGGCGGTATCGGAACTTAAGGAAGTCATCGACATGCTCTCGGGCGGCAAACCCGTAACCCGGGAAGTTCCCAAAACTCCCAAAAAGATCGATAAAAAGAAGGATAAGGATAAAGATAAGGACAAAAAGAAGAAAAAAGATAAAAAGAAGAAAAAATAAAAGAATGCCACAGCAATGTGGCATTTTTGTATTATTCGCACATTATTAACTTTTATCTATTCAAAAAAAAGTGCAATTATTCTAAAATATATTTATCCGGCAACGGACAATAGTAACATTGCAAGGAGATACCAATATGATCAAGATTATTGCGGGCGAAAAAGGAACAGGAAAGACAGCTAAGCTTGTTGATGAGATCAACACAGCATCCAGACAGGATAACAATATCGTTTGTATCGAGAGAGGCAACAGACTCGACCAGCTCCTTAAGCCCAATGTAAGACTCGTAAATATGAAGGAATACCCGGTTGACGGTTTTGACCAGCTTTTAGCATTTATCGGAGGTATCTGTTCTAAGGATTATGATCTGACACATATCTACATCGACAGTATCTTTAAGGTAGCTAATGACAATAACGTGGATGCCCTTGAGGGTTTCATCACAAAGCTCGATGCATTTCTTAAGGATTCTCCCGTTACAGCGATGATCATCTTAAGTGCAAAGATCGATGATCTTCCCGAATCAGTTAAGGCTTACGTCTGAGGGTAACAGATTACGGATCATAACGGACTCTCCGGAGTCCGTTTTTATTTGCCTTTATTAATAGCGTGTGCTATTATGTATGCGTTCAGATAACTTTGTTAAGTGGACGGGCTTGTTTCAAGCTCGTTTTTCTTTTAGCAAAAACTACGGGCAGGAGTAAAAAATGGCAAAAAGATCCAAGACCGCACAGGAAGCTTATGACATAGCAAAACCCGAAGCGGAGAAGATGGGATACGACCTGGTCGATGCCGAGTATAAGAAGGAAGGCCAGAGCATGTTCCTTCGCCTCTTTATCGACAGGAAGGGCGGAATATCGATAGACGACTGCGAAGCTTTCAGTAAGGTTATCGATCCGATCTTCGACGAGAGACTTAACTGTGATGCCGATTACTTCGAAGTAAGTTCTCCGGGACTTACAAGACCTTTGGACGATATATCAGATTACCAAAGGTACGAAGGCGAGAAGATCGACGTTAATCTCTTTAAGGCTGACGAGTCGGGAGCTAAGAGTTTTACAGGAAAGATCATTTCTGCCGGAGACGGCAGCGTGGTGTTCGAGAAGGAAGACGGCACTTCATCGGAACTTAAGATCGAGGATATCAGCAAAGCCGTCAGACACATTGATTTTTAAATTTGGGAGGTAAGATAAATGGCTAAGAAGAAGGAAGTTAATGAGGAGCCTCGCGATAACGTTCTTGACGCTATCAAGATGCTTGCGAAGGAAAGGGGCATAGATGAGGAAGAACTCATTAAGGCTGTTGAAGACGGTATCGTTACAGCATACAGACGTGAGTTCAGCGGCGGTATCATCGAGACAGTAGAAGCTGAGATCGACCGCGAGACAGGTGAGATCTATGTTTACCAGTTGAAGGAAGTTGTTGACGAGGTTGAAGATCCTACCAATGAGGTTTCCCTTGAGGAAGCTCAGGCTGCAGATCCCGATGTTGAGCTCGGTGACTCTCTCGAGTACGGTCTTGATGTTAAGGACCTCGGAAGACTTGCTGCTACAGCCGCTAAGAGTGCTATCTCCCAGAAGGTAAGAAGTGCTGAGTATAAGAGGATCAATGACGAGTACTCCGGAAAGATCGGAGAGCTTGCAACGGGAACAATCATCCGTAAGGATGCCAAGAATGTCTATGTTGATATCGGACATGCTGAGGCTGTTCTTCCCAGAAACGGTCAGATGAGAGGCGAGACTTACGAGACCAACAGGACAATGAAGTTCCTCGTATTAAGAGTTGAGGAGCACAATGACCGTCCTTCAATCACAGTATCCAGAACGGATGCAAAGCTTGTAGAGAAGCTTTTCGAGCTTGAGATACCTGAAGTAAAGTCAGGCGAAGTTCTTATCAAGGGCGTAACAAGAGAGCCCGGATCAAGATCCAAGGTTGCTGTTTACTCAAGAGACGAGAATATCGATGCTAAGGGTTCCTGTGTAGGTCCCAGAGGTCAGAGAGTACAGACTATCATGAACGAGCTCGGAGGAGAGAAGATCGACATCATCGATTGGAACGAAGATCCCGCACTCTTCATAAGTGAAGCTTTACAGCCCGCAAAGGCAGTAAGAGTCGATACAGAGATCACAACTAAGGAAGACGGCCATCAGGAGCGTTATGCCAAGGTTATCGTTCCCGATCAGCAGTTCAATCTTGCTATCGGAAGATCCGGACAGAACGTAAGACTTGCCGCTCACCTTACAGGATACAAGATCGACATCAAGAGAGAGTCTGAGGATGCAAGTGAGGCAACAAAGTCTGTTATCGACAAGTTTACTGTTGCCGAGCAGGAAGAGGGAGACGAGGAAGCGTAATGGCAGTTACCCCGAAGAAGCAGCCCCAGAGAATGTGCGTCAGCTGCAGGACCAGACGTGACAAGAAGGATCTTATCCGCGTTACGCTTGCAGAAGACGGATCACTTACTTACGATCCTACCGGAAAGCTTCCGGGCAGAGGCGCATATCTTTGTAAGGACGAGAAGTGCATTAAGACTGAACTTAAGGCACACCGCATCTTCAAAGGTTTAAAGACAGGTAACAACGATGAGGATCTTAACAAGGTAGCCGAGGAGATTTTGAAGCTTTGTCAGACGAACTGAACATCTTAAGGTTCTTAGGCCTCGCGGCCAGAGCGGGGAAGGTGATATCGGGTTACGACCAGGTAGAGTCTTCCATCCGTAAAGGAACAGTCAAGCTTCTTATAATCTCCAAGGATATATCGAAGAACACGCTCTCGCGTCTGCTCGATATAGGTGCCAAGGAAGATATAGCAATGCCGGATGCTTACAGTTTCTCCACCAAGTTCGACTTGGGAAAGGCGATAGGCAAGCCGGACAGAGCGATCGTAGCTGTTACGGATCAGGGGTTCGCGGATAAGCTTTCCGCAGAACTGTCTAAGGTAGATTAATTAGGAGGATATTCATTAATGAGTGAGAATTCCGATAAGGATAATAAGCCTCAGGTAACGAGCAAGGGTGTCTCGGGTACCAAAGAGCTTAAAGTAAGACGAGTTCATAAGAAGAAGTCCGAACCTGCAGCTGAAGAGCAGGTAAAGGCTCCTGTTGAGAAGGCAGCCGTAAAGGCTGTTGAAGCTGAACCCGTCAAGGCGGTCGAGCCTGCAGCTGAAGCTGTTGTAAAGACTGAAGAGAAGAAGGCTTCAAAGACAACGGCTAAGAAGGCTGAGGCTAAGAAGGAAGTTAAGGAAGAGAAAGCTGAAGAGCCTAAGGTTCAGGTTGAAGAGCCTAAGGAAGAAAAGCCCAAGAAGACTTCAAAGGCAAAGGCTGCTAAGGAGACTTCCGAAGAAGAGACTAAGGCTTCCGAACCTGCAGCTGCTGCGGTTCCCGAGAAGAAGGAAGAGGAGAAGAAGGAGGAAGCTCCTGCTAAGGCTCCCGAGAAGACAGAGAAGCCCGCTCCCGAGAAGAAGGAAGAGGCTGCTCCTTCAATTGACAGAACCAAGATATCTTCCGCAGTTGTAGCTATGCCTGAGACCGTAAGAACTTCAACGATCATTCCCGAGAAGAGATACGGAAACAGAGGCGGCGGATACCAGGGCAATAATTACAGAGGCGGTGCCGCAGGTCAGAACAGAGGTCCTAGACCTCAGGGCCAGGGCGGCGGATACAGATCCGGCGGTCCCGGTGCAGGAAGACCTCAGGGCGGATTCGGCAAGGACAAGGATGAGGAAGGCGGCAATAACTATACCGCTCAGAGAAGACCTTCCAAGCCGAAGACAGATGCGCCTATCGAAGAAGTAAAGAAGAGCAGATCTTCATATGCAGAGAAGTCCGCTTTCGATAAGAAGCACGACGACAGAGACCGCGAGAGAACCGGTAACAATAACGATAAGAGACTGAAGAACAGAGGCGGTCAGTATAACGGCCGTATGTCTTCGGGTGACGACGAGTATGATGATTATTCATACGGCAGAAAGAAAAAGAAGAAGAGTTCTTACGAGGAGTCTGTTGCTGAGATTCAGGCTATCACTGATATCCAGATCCCTCCTTTCATCACAGTAAAGGACTTCGCTGAAGGTATCGGCAAGAAGTCTTCTGATGTTATCAAGGAACTCATGATCAAGCTCGGTGTTATGGCTACCATCAACCAGGAGCTCGACTTTGATACTGCATGTCTTCTCGCTGACGGCTTCGGTATCAATGCAACGTTGCTCGAGGAGAAGACAGAGGAGGATATCCTCTTTGATGATGACGATACACTCATCACAGAGAACATGGAGACAAGACCTCCCGTAGTTGTAGTTATGGGTCACGTTGACCACGGTAAGACTTCATTGCTTGATAAGATCCGTGCTTCATCCGTTGCATCGGGCGAGGCCGGCGGTATCACACAGAAGATCGGTGCTTACACCGTTAGAGTTAAGGGAAGACAGATCACATTCCTCGATACACCGGGCCACGAAGCTTTCACCACGATGAGAGCAAGAGGTGCTCAGGTAACGGATATCGCTATTCTCGTTGTAGCTGCAGATGACGGTGTCATGCCCCAGACTATCGAGGCTATCAATCACGCTAAGGCTGCGGGTACTGAAATTATCGTAGCGATCAACAAGATCGATAAGCCGGGTGCCAACCCCGATAAGGTTAAGCAGGAACTGACTCAGTACGAGCTCATCCCTGAGGAGTGGGGCGGTTCCACTATCATGGTTCCCGTTTCCGCTAAGAAGGGCGAAGGTATCGATGACCTCCTCGAGAATGTTCTCCTTGTAGCTGATGTTCTTGAGCTTAAGGCAGACCCCAAGAGACAGGCAAAGGGTACGGTTATCGAGGCTCAGCTTGATAAGAACAGAGGTCCTGTTGCTACCGTTCTCGTTCAGAGAGGTACATTGAAGCAGGGTGATTCCGTAGTCTGCGGCGCTATGATCGGTAACATCAGAGCTATGTACGACGATAAGGGTGAGACCATCAAGAGGGCCGGTCCTTCGATCCCTTGTGAGATCTTAGGTCTTCCTGAAGTTCCTTCCGCAGGCGAGACTCTCTATGCGGTTAAGGACGAGAAGATGGCAAGACAGCTTGTTGAGAAGAGAAAGATCAAGCAGCGTGAGGAGCACATCAGAAAGAGCTCCAGAATGAGTCTTGAGAATCTTGCAACTCAGATGGCTGAGGGTAACATCAAGGATCTCAACCTCATCGTTAAGGCTGATATTCAGGGCTCCGTCGAGGCTGTTACACAGTCCTTCGAGAAGCTTTCTAACGACGAAGTACGTGTTAAGGTTATCCACGGTGCCGTCGGTGCTATCAACGAGTCCGATATCGTTCTCGCTGACGTATCCAACGCGATCATCATCGGATTTAACGTACGTCCTAATGCGATCATCACAGATAAGGCTAAGGAAGCCGGCGTTGAGATCAAGCTTTACGACGTTATCTATAAGGCTACCGAGGACATCGAAAAGGCTATGAAGGGTATGCTCGAGCCTACATTCGAAGAGGTTGTTCTCGGACACGCTGAGATCCGTGAGCTGTTCAAGGTCTCAGGCGTAGGTACGATCGGCGGATGTTATGTAACAGACGGTAAGATCATCAGAAACTGCGGTGTCAGAATCCTTAGAAACGACATCGTTATCCATACAGGTGAACTTGCTTCACTCCAGAGACTCAAGGATTCCGTAAAGGAGGTCAACTCCGGATTCGAGTGCGGTCTTTCTATCGCTAACTACAACGACATTAAAGTCGGCGATACTATCGAAGCGTTCAC
Organism: Oscillospiraceae bacterium; assembly: GCA_902791885.1. Next base: position 9,627 of record CADAXO010000027.1, read on the forward strand.
AAGCCAAGAGGTAGAAAGAGATGCGTAGGAACAGGGCCGAGATTGTCGGCGATGAGATGAGAAAGGTCATGCAGGATATCATAAGCAATGAGCTGAAGGACCCCAGGGTTCCCCTGCTGACTTCCGTCACTCAGGTCAAGATGACCCGTGATCTGTCTCATGCCACTGTCTTCGTATCTGTATTCGGAAACGAACACGACAAAAAGGAGGCCCTTGACGCCATTTCCGGCGCCACGGGCTTTATCCGTTTCCAGATGTGCAAGAGGATCAATCTCCGTCTTGCCCCCGAGCTTCACTTTAAGATAGACAACACTCTCGATGAGGCTGCCCGTATGGATGCCATAATCGACAGGGTCAAGGCTGAAGATAAGGCCAAGCGTGAAGAACTCGGCATAGAGGAAGAAGACGGTTCCGAAGAGGGTTGAAACAGATGAAGGATCGTTATATCGAAGGCGCAGAAAGAATGGCTAAGCACATCATTGCCGAAGCTTCCAAGCTTAAGGACAGTGACGGTGCTGTTCTTGTGTTCCCTCATAAAAGCGTAGACGGTGACTGCATCGGTTCTTCCTGTTCCGTTGCATCCCTGATAAGAAAGCTCGGAGGTAATGCATGGGTCTGTATGCCTGAAGAATTACCCGAGAATATGGGCTTTCTGAATGTTGAGGATCTGTTGTTCTATCCGTCAGCAGACTTTGCCGACGGCGATATGTATGTCAACGGCAAGCATTACGATACCGCATTCTCTGTTGACTGTTCGGAAGGTCACAGAATGGGGGATAACTGCCGCATATTCGAAGTGTATGAAGATGCGCTGGATATCGACCATCATGAGGTTTCTCATCTTGAGACTGATTCCAAGTGGATCGATCCCGGTTCCTCATCTGCATGCGAGATGGTCTTCTATGTGGCATGTAAAGTCGCTGAACTTACGGGCAATCCTCTTAATGAGATGATCGATCAAAGAACTGCCAAGTGCCTTATGGCCGGGCTTGTTACGGATACAGGAAGATTTACTTATTCCAACACGCGCCCCGAGACACTTGAAAGCGCCGGAATCCTTATGGAACTGGGAGGCGATATTACCGAGGTCTGCTACAATCTTTTCGATCTTAAGACCCCTTCTGAGTTCGCTATATCTTCCGCAGCCTGTTCTTCAGCGAAGTTTTACTGCGAAGGTAAGCTTGCGATAGTAACGGTTACTTCCGAGATGTTCAGGAAGTATCAGGCAGGACACGATGAGATATCTGATGTCGTCTCGAGACTTCGCGACGTCGGCGGAGTTGAATTCGCCTGCGTATTAAGAGAGACCGGCGATAACACCATAAGGGCCAATTTAAGATCTAAGACCAGCTTCGACTGTTCGCTGTTCGCAGAGGCTTACGGAGGCGGCGGTCATAAGAGAGCCGCGGGCTTCACGGTAACGGACAGGGATATCAATGATCTCGCCCAAGAGATAATAAGAGAGGCTTCCAAGCTTTTATGATCCCCGAAGGTATCATACTTCTCGACAAGAAAGAGGGCATCACTTCGATGGCCTCCGATAATTTCATCAAAAGGACAATGGGTACGCGTAAGGTCGGTCACAGCGGAACTCTTGATCCGTTTGCCACGGGACTTCTTCCGGTTTTCACGGGCAAGGCTTTAAAGGTCATGCGCTATACCGATGATTACGATAAGGCTTATGACTGCACTGCCGTGTTCGGCATCAGGACTTCTACGATGGATCCCGAGGGAGAGGTAACGGCTTCTTCTGTACTTACGGGTTCGCCTGAGGAATTTGATGCGATAAGGGATGCTTTCGAGAAGCTTTCACACATAACATCACAGGTTCCCCCGAAGTTCTCGGCAAAGAAGATCGACGGCAGAAAGGCTTATGACCTCGCGCGAAAAGGCGTTGAGATAGAGATGCCTTCGCATCCCGTTAAGATCCATTCTCTTACCGTAAATGACATGAGGTTTGACGATGGGAAGATATATGCCGACATAAGCGTAGCCTGCTCGAAAGGCACATACATCAGATCCATATGTGACGACGCTGGAGAACTTACTGGATTTCATGCACATGCCCTTAACTTAAGAAGGACAAAGGCCGGACCTTTTGATATTAAAGATGCTTATACGGAGGAGCAGATCTCGGAACTTGTAAGTAAAGAAGATTATTCTTTCGTAATCCCGAGGGAGAAGTGCCTTACAGGTATGCCGAGGATCGGACTTTCCTTATCCCAGTTCGAAGATGTAAAGCTTGGAAAGAAAATATCTTCCGACAGCTTCTCAGACGCTTCGGAAGGCGAGCGTGTTGCCGCTTTCAGGAATGAGGAACTGGTTGCCGTTCTGTATAAAGAAGGCACGGTAATGAGAATAGAAAGGATGCTTTATACTTGACCGGAATTCTTACGACAGTCTGCTATCTTGATACGCTTCCCTATCTTCATAAGGGAAGAGCGGTAGCATTGGGTTTCTTCGATGGGATCCACATGGGACATAAGCAGATAATAAGACAGACCGTAAAGACCGCGGCTTTAAACGGGCTGACTTCGACCGTTATGACGTTTATCAATTTCGATAAAAGCGGCGAGGGTCTTCTTACGACGATAGAAGAGAAGCGCGAAATCCTTTCAGGGTTAGGCGTAGATGAACTTCTCGTTCTGGACTTTGATTCTGTGAAGGATATGAAGGCTGAAGATTTTCTTTATGAGATCATCCTTATGAAGCTTAATTCTGTTGCTTTGTTCGCAGGCAACGATTACCGATTCGGTCAGAAGGCATCGGGTGATTCCGAGTTTCTCCGTTCGTTCGGAGAAAGCCGCGGAATGGAAGTTAATATTTTCGAAGATAAGTTATACGGAGAAGAGGGAAGAAGGCTCTCATCCACATGGCTTCGCGAAGCTGTGACGGAAGGAAATGCGGAACTATATGCAGAGCTTTGCGGCGGAACTCCTTTCTCTTACTCGGGTATGGTAGTTCACGGAAGACAGCTTGGAAGAGAACTCGGTTTCCCTACGGCTAATATAAATATCCCCGAAGATAAGATCAGGGTAAAAAGAGGCGTGTATGTGTCGCGCGTGATGCTCGGCAGCCGTAAGCTTTACGGAGTGACAAATGTAGGCTTAAGGCCTACCGTAAATGACCTTTCCGAAGTGACGGATGTGGCTGAGACTTATATCTTTGATACTGACGAAGACCTGTACGGAGCAAGGATCAAAGTGGAGCTTTTAAACTTCATTAGACCCGAGCAGAAGTTCGGTTCCGTGGAAGAGCTTGCAGAGCAGGTCAATGATGATAAAGAAAGTGCAAAGACATGGCTTTCAAAAAGGGGTATAATCCTTAATCGTTAGAGAGGAAATAACAGAGGATAATATATGACTAATGATGTGATTCGTTTCCCGTTTCTCGGGATCACGATAGAAGTTGATCCGGTAGCATTCTCCATCGGTTCATTCGAAGTATACTGGTACGGTCTTCTTATAGGACTCGGTATGCTTTTGTGCGGCGTTCTTGCAGTAAAGCAGGCGAAGGCCAATAAGTTCTCGGAAGATCTTGTATATGACGTTCTTCTGGTCTCACTGCCTTCGGCGATCATCGGTGCGAGACTATACTATGTCTTCTGTGAGTGGAGCTACTATTCTCAGGATCTTTCACGCATCTTCGATACACGTTCCGGCGGACTTGCAGTTTACGGCGGCGTCATCGGAGCTTTCCTCGGCACATTCATAATGACAAAGATCAGAAAGATCCCTTTCTCGACTGTTGCGGATTACTGTGTAGTCTATATCCCTCTCGGACAGGCTATAGGACGCTGGGGCAACTTCTTCAATCAGGAGTGCTTCGGCACTACTACGACACTTCCCTGGGGTATGACTTCAGACAAGATCTCAAGTTATCTTGCAGCTAACTGCCCGGACTTGGATCCATCAATGCCAGTTCATCCCACATTCCTTTATGAGTCGCTTTGTACACTTACGCTCTTCGTTGTGCTTCTCATCGTAAGAGAGGCCAGTACAAGAAGATGGGACACAACATGCGTTTACATGATCTTGTACGGAATCGTAAGGTTCTTCATCGAGGGACTCCGCACAGATTCACTTTATATAGGCAGCACGGGGATAAGAACATCCCAGCTTCTTTCTTTGATACTCGTCTTTGCAGGCTTTGCCGTTGTACTCGTATCACACCTGAAGGAGTGGGAGCGCCTTCCTCTTCCCGAGAAGGTATTTAAGAAAAAAGCCTGATCATGCCCGGCAAATCTGGTATAGAGAAATTACGCAATACGCAGTATTTTCGAAAGGTAGACTACTACCTTATTGTTCCTGTTTTCCTTATAACGGTAATAGGACTGTATGTTCTTAACCAGGTTCTTAAGGACGGCTTTGAAGCGTACCCCAACAACTTCTACAGACAGGTGGGCGCTGCTGTTGTCGGCATGGTAATCACTGCTTTTCTCTGTGCCATGGATACGCAGATATTAAGGGCATTCGGATGGGTTATCTACGGCGTATCGCTGTTCCTGCTTGTGTTGGTCCCTATAGACGGCTACGACCTTACGTGGAAGTGGGGAGCCGATTCATGGCTTAATCTTCCTTTGATCGGTAATTTCCAGCCGTCGGAGCTGATGAAGATCGGTCTTGCCATGGCGGCGGCCGATATATTCGAACGTATACAGAGTAAGCAGGTAACGATCCTTAAAGGCCTCGGACTTCTTGCATTAACTTACGGCCCCCCGATGCTCCTTATCTTAAAGCAGCCGGACTTCGGAACTGCGATGGTTATTGTAGCTTCGTTCGTATGTGTATTGTTCGTATGGGGCCTTAAGTACAGATACTTCCTTCTCGCGGCTTCCGGCGTAATCGTTCTCGGTGTGCCTTTTGTCTGGAATTTCTATCTTAAGGACTATCAGAAGAAGAGAATTTTGTCTCTTGTATTCGAGGGAACCGACCCCGAGGCAGAGTGGAACCTGGTTCAGTCCAAGGCAGCAATCGCATCAGGAGGTCTTTCAGGCAACCATACCGGTATCCTTGTTAAGGTTCCTGTTAAGGAGAGTGACTTTATCTTCTCGGCGACATCGGAGCACCTGGGATTCATCGGAACGACAGCACTTATCATCCTTGCTTTCTTCTTTCTGTGCCGCTGCCTGTTTGTAGCAGCCAAAGCTTCACGTCCCGCTTACTCGTACATGGTAGTAGGACTTGCGGCTTCATTTGCATTCCACTATATCGAGAATATGGGCATGGCCGTAGGACTTCTTCCGATCACGGGTATTCCGCTTCCTTTCGTAAGTTACGGAGGTACCGCCATGCTGGTTAACTACATATCGTTCGGTATCATTCTTAATATTTCTATGGAGCTTAAGAGTAATTAAAACGGCGTCTTTATGCTTGTTTGTATTATTTTATGTTAGGTATTGCACAATGTATAATACTGTGCTATATTCAATTCGAGAGGTTAGACCCGCACAAATAATAAGCAGAGGGGGATAGATATGAACAGTCAGTTCAAAAAAGGTGTGCTTGATTTGTGTGTGCTTACCATCCTGAAGAAAGGTGACAGCTACGGCTATGACGTAGCTGACACTCTTTCCAGGAAGATCCAGATGTCAGACGGAACGGTATATCCGATATTAAGGAAGCTTGCTTCGGACGGACTTGTAAGCACGTATCTCAAGGAATCACAGAACGGACCGCCGCGAAAGTATTACCATTTAACGGAAGAGGGCGATAAGAAGCTTCAGGCCGACAAGAAGGAATGGGATGAGTTTACTGAAGCGGTAAAAGGAATATTGGAGGATGAGAAGAATGACGAAGAAGGAATATCTTGACAAGCTCACCAAGGAGCTCGGCTCGATGTCTTACAACGATGTCAATGAGATATTAGCCGATATCGGGGATCACTTTGATGAAGGCATAATAGCAGGTAAGACAGAGGAAGAGATCGCTGCACATTTGGGTGATCCTTCAGAGCTCGCAGCAGATTATAAAGACGGAATGACACTTCCCGGTATACTTGCCAAGAAGATCGAGAAGGTCAATAAGCCCAAGCCTCAGGAGCCAACAGCTCAGACAGTATCTTTCGTAATCTTAATTACGGTGCTGCTCGCTATCCCGGCATTCTTCGTACTGTTCGGACTGGTTCTCATAATGCTCCTTCTCGAGATCGGTGCGATCGCAGGTGCAATATCGCTTCTTGCTTCCTGCTGGTTCTACGGAGCATTCCTCGCATCAGGTCTTTTTGCAGGACTCACATTGCTCTTCCTGGCAATATTCGGATTCGCATTATGCTACTTCTCCGTAAAGTACTTCGTATTCGGAACGAAGTGGTATATCAAGTCTATGCAGCATGTCTGGCATAACGGAATCTAAGGGGAGGTAATGAAGATGAAGAAATCTGAAATAAGACTTATTATCGTAGGAATAGCATCGCTCGTTATCTCGATCATACTCGGAATAATAACGGTTTTCGTATTTATCGCCAACTATACGGCATCCGGTGAATTCGATAAGGTCACGGAAGGCTTTGATTCGATATGTAATTCGGTTACCGAAGTTGCTACGGATATCAGAAACGATGTTGAAGGTGTTGAGATCGATCCTTCGCAGATAGCTGAGAATATCGAGACACTTAACAGGATCACGGGCAGCTAATATTAACCGTTTGTTCACGATAATAATAAGAAGCGTTTATCTAATTTAGCTTACAATGAGGCAGGTCCATCCGGATCTGCCCATTTAATTTGCGAGGTGACGCTTATGGATTACAGAAAATGCGCTTCGGAAATACTGGCGGGCATCGGGGGAAAAAGTAATCTTGTAAGCGCGGCTCACTGCGCGACCCGACTCCGACTGGTTATTGCCGATAATAGTAAGATGAGCAAAGACACTGTTGAGAATATTGATGGTGTTAAAGGAGTATTTGAATCAGCAGGACAGATTCAGATAATTATCGGAACCGGAACCGTTAATAAGGTCTATGACGAGTTCATCGACCTTGCAGGTGTCCAGGCTATG
>CADAXO010000028.1 GCA_902791885.1 Oscillospiraceae bacterium
CGGTGATGAGGCAGCTATCTCTGATAAGGTAGTTGCTGCCGCAGACTGAGTTTAATTGGAACTTCGAAAGTTAAAACCGGAAGATGCACCGCTCATGCTTGAGTGGATGCATGATGAAAGAGTTACCCACGATCTTCAGACCGACTTCGCGTCTAAGACAATGGATGACGCTTTGTCGTTCATTAATAAAAGTTTGACAGATAAAGAGAATCTTAATCTTGCCATAGTTAATGACGATGACGAGTATATGGGAACCGTAAGTCTTAAGCATATCGATGGTATATCTGCGGAATTTGCTATAACTGTCAGAACTGCCGCGATGGGAAAAGGATATTCGATATTCGCTATGAAAGAGATCATAAGGATCGCACATGACGAGTACGGACTTCAGTATGTTTACTGGTGTGTAAGCCCTGATAACAAGAGGGCAGTAAGGTTTTACGATAACGTATCGGATCCGATAAGCTTCAGATCAGAGGTTCGTATACACCGGAGCAGATAGCTTCATATTACTGGTATATCGTCAGAAATTAAAATATTCTTTAGCGTAATAAACCAATTAAAAGGTCCGTCTTCCGACGGACCTTTCTGATATCAATTGTATTGTAATTAAACTAACCTGTCCTTAAGTCTGTCAAAGGCATTCTTTGCAATCTGCCTTACGTTAGGATCTGAATCGGCGAAAGCCAGCTTCTTAACGTATTCTTCACAATGCTTTGCTCCTATATCAGCTGCAGATGTAGCTGCTGCTGCTCTTACTGAAGGTGAAGAATCACGAAGAAGGGGAATCAGAGCCATACCGGACTCATAAGTTCTAATCTGTCCCATTGCAATAGCAACTTCTGTGCGAACAGATTCATCGGAATCACCGGAAAGTTTGACAAGACCATCAAGCTTGCCCTTCGCGGCCAGCTTCATAATCTTTCCACGTAGACTATCTACTCGTGACATCCAATCTATCTCCCTCTGTTTTACTTGCTAAATTAATTATATATCTAACACTATTTTTATTTGTTAATAAAGTATGACAAAAAAATAAATCAGCGTCAAATTTCGTCCATAATTAGCTTGTTGAATTAGTGACCTTAAAATTATATACTGATTTCATCCTTTTTTATATTAGGAGTGGTTATGAAATCTAGAGTTTTGCCTGCAGTTGTTTCAATGGCAATCTGTTTTTCGCTTGTTTCAAGTGCTTGCTCTTCAAAACTTCCTCCCGAGACTTTACCTGCACCTGTTCAGACTACGGCGGAGACTGTTCTTGCGACGGAGACAGAGCCTGTAGAGACCACTCTTGAGACGGAAGCCGAATTCGGACCTTTAAGTACGCCTCAGGTACTCGATGTTCCTGTAGAGCTTTACGGACAGCTTAGAGTAGAGGGAACTAACCTTGTAAGTGAATCCGGAGAGCCTGTTCAGTTAAGAGGAATGAGCAGCGGCGGCCTTCAGTCCTGCTTCCAGTTCTTTAATGATGACGTTTGTGACACTTTGATCCAGGACTGGGGATGTACTGTCATAAGACTTGCAATGACTTCCCACGGTCTTGATAACGGATATACATATTTCCCTGACAGATATTTCAATGAAGTATGCGGATATATCGATACACTTCTTGAACATGGTGTATATATTATTGTCGACTGGCATATCTTGTTTGACGGCGATCCTACCGAATACCAGGAAGATGCAGTGGATTTCTTCTCCAGAATCTCAGCTTTGTACGGCGATAATCCCAATATCATATATGAAGTATGTAATGAGCCGAACGGCATGAGATACGATGATCCCGAGGCTCCCGTAGACTGGGATAACGTTATCAAGCCTTATGCCGAGACTGTAATTGCAGCTATAAGAGAGAATGATCCCGATAACATCATTATCGTCGGAACTCCTACTTGGAGCCAGGATGTTGATGTTGCTTCACTGAATCCAATTGACGGCGATAATATCATGTATACGCTTCATTTCTACGCAGGTTCACACGGTGAAGACCACATGGATAAGGTCAGAACCGCTGTAGATAACGGACTTCCGATCTTCTGTACTGAGTGGGGTGTATCTCTCGATTCCGGTAACAGCGGCGTTTTCTATACAGAGACGCTCGAGTGGATGGATCTTCTTAATGAGTACAATATCTCATGGTGTAACTGGTCCATCGGTACCGCGATACTTGAAAGTTCGAATGCTTTAAGACTTTATTCCAATCATTTTACGGTAGAGCAGAAGATTCAGGGTCATTGGCCTGATGAGATGCTGTCTGAATCCGGATTGTTTGTAAGGTCCTTGATTCTGGGAACGGATTTTGAGATTCCCGAGGGAGGTTACAGCACTTAAACGTGAATAAAGAAACCTCTGTACGCGTTCTGACTTCAGTTCTTATGATGCTGATGATATCAGTCGTATTTGGCGCATGTTCTTTCTTACAAATTCCCGCACAGACAGAAGCTTCGGTTGAAACTTCTGTTACCGCTGCACCTACACCTACCAATACTCCTACACCTACAAATACTCCGACGCCGACACCCACGCCAGCACCGGAGCATATTGTTGTCAGCTTCTTAGGTGACCTTACACTTGCCGATGCTCTTGCATGGAGCGGTGCAGCCGGAAGCTTTGATGCGGTCGTAGACGGTGACTGGACATATTGTTTCCAAAACTGTGCCGATTATCTTGCTACTGATGATCTGACTTATGCGAATTTCGAAGGAACTTACGGAGATGAAACAGCTCCGCATATGACCAAGGAGTTTGTTTTCGCAAATGTTCCCGAGAGTGTACAGATGCTTATTAACGGCAGTATCGAAGCTGTTAATCTTTCCAATAACCACAGTTACGATTACTGGGATGACGGTCTTGCCATAACCCAGCAGACACTTGAAGAAGCCGGTATTCTTTGGAGCAACCAGCATCAGGTGGCGATTTATGAGGTGAGAGGCATAAAGATCGGTATGTTCGGTATCGATATGATCGGTAACGGTGATACTGCCGCTACGGCTTATCCGCTTATAGATGAATTAAGAGAAGCAGGATGCCAGATAATCATGGCTTCATGCCATTGGGGAGTTGAGCGTTATTATGAGCCTACCGGAGAACAGGTCTATGTCGGTCATGATCTTATAGATCACGGCGTAGATATTGTTATCGGCGCTCATCCTCACAGACTTGAGCCCATAGAGCTCTATAACGGAAGATACATACTCTACAGTCTTTCGAATTTCTGTTTCGGCGGTAATACGGGATTGTCAGATCCCGATACATGCATAGTCAGATGTGAATTTGTCATGGATGAGACTAATTCGCATGTTGAAGAATATAATCTAACTGTCGTTCCTTACAGTCAGACCAGTTTCGCGTCTAATGATTATTGTCCCAGGCCTTATGAATGGGAATCCGATGATTATTACCGCGTAATGGACAGACTCAATTGGAACGGTGCTGACGAGTAATCTTTAAGGAAGGTATGAGCATGGCAGCTGGTAAAGTATTGGTAATCATGGGATCTGATTCTGATTTCCCCATTATGGAGGGATGCTTCAAGATCTTAAAGAAATTCGGAATTGAATATGAGGTTCATATCGCTTCTGCTCACAGAAGCCCTGCAAAGGCAGAGAAGCTTTCTTCCGAAGCTAAGGAAAACGGCTTCTCCGTAATAATCGCTGCTGCAGGCCTTGCAGCCCATCTGGCAGGTGTTCTTGCATCTAATACGATCCTTCCCGTAATCGGAGTACCTTGTAAGGGCGGCGCTCTTAACGGAGTTGATGCTCTTTACGCGACTGTACAGATGCCCACGGGTATCCCCGTAGCTACAGTTGCCATCGACGGCGGTTCCAATGCTGCGATCTTAGCAGCTCAGATCATCGCTGTTTCCGATAATGAATTATCTGCAAAGCTTATCGAGTACAAGAAGGAATTAGCTTCATCAGTAGATACAAAAGAAGCAAAGCTTCAGGAAAAACTTAAGGAGGCAGGACTTTAATGAGCGGTTTATTCGGAGTAATCAACAGAGCAGGAAAAGATGAGGGAACAGCCAATACCGCATATTACGGTATCTTCTCATTGCAGCACAGAGGACAGGAAGCAGCAGGTATCGCTATCAACAATAACGGATCTTTCCTTGTTCATAAAAGAGACGGAATGGTCGCTGATATCTTCGATGAGATCACACTTAATGCTTTAAGCGGAAACTGTGCGATCGCTCATGCCAGAGGCGCTGACGGTATCATCGGCCCCGACGGAATTCAGCCCGTAGTAATTAAGTCCAGAGTCGGAAATATCGCTTTAAGCTGTGATTCAGTAATCCTTAATGCTGAGCAGATCAGGGAAGAACTTAAAAATCAGGGTGCTATATTCCAGACATCCACTGATACAGAACTTATCCTCTCACTATTCTCAAGAAACCGTGTTGTTACCGAGACTACAGAAGAAGCTCTTCTTAAGACAATGAAGGAGCTTAAGGGCGTTTATGCACTTATCATCATGACCGAGAACAAGCTCATCGGTGTAAGAGATCCTTACGGAATCAGACCTTTGTCTCTCGGTAAGAAGGGAAATGAGTGGATGCTCGCTTCCGAGAACTGCTCTTTCGATGCTCTCGATGCGGAATATGTAAGAAACCTCGAGCCCGGTGAGATCCTTTCAATCTCCAATGATGAAGTCTCCAGCGTATTCTTCGATGACAGCATCTCAAGCGAAGAGAGAATCAAGAACGGTAAGGTCTGCATATTCGAGTATGTATATGTTGCAAGACCTGACTCCGTTATTGACGGTACTAACGTATTTAAGTCCAGATATGAGGCCGGTAAGGCTCTTGCTAAGCTTCATCCCTGTGACTGCGACCTCGTAATCGGTGCTCCTGATTCCGGTAATGCAGCTGCTTTGGGCTTTGCAGACGGACTCGGAGTTACATTCGGAATGGGACTTCTTAAGAACCGTTACGTTGGAAGAACATTCATCAAGAGCACACAGGAGCAAAGAGAACTTGCGGTAAGAATGAAGTTCGCTGTTCTTAAGGAAGCTATCAAAGGTAAGAGGATTGCTATCGTAGATGACTCTCTTGTAAGAGGTACAACTACAAAGCACATCATCAGATTCTTAAAGGATAACGGTGCCTCTGAGGTCCACGTAAGACTTGCATCTCCTGAGGTTAAGTTCCCTTGCTGCTACGGCGTTAATGCTTCTTCAGACAAGGATCTTCCTGCAACAAGAATGACTGTTGATGAGATCGGTGAGATGATCGGCGCAGATTCTCTGGGTTATATCAGCCTTGAGTGCCTCAAGGAAGCTTTGGGCGGTCTTATCTGTGATACTTGTTCAGCATGCTTTGACGGAAATTATGTTGCCGGCAAGTCTGAAGAGTTCGAGAAGAGCGTTCATCAGGTGACAAATCTATGAAGATAGCAGTATTTGTTTCAGGCGGCGGCACCAATCTTCAGGCAATAATCGACCGCATCAACTCAGGAGAGTTGAAGAACGTTGAGATTGCACTTGTCATTGCATCTAACGACAGCGCTTATGCACTTACAAGAGCTTCCGAAAACGGTATTCCGTCGGCAGTAATGTCAGCTAAGTCTTATCCTTCAAGAGAAGAGTGGGACGATGCGGTAGTTAATAAGCTAAATGAAGTCGGTGCAGAACTTATAGTTCTTGCAGGTTACCTGTCACTTCTCGGAGCAAAGACGGTAAAGGCTTTCAGCAACAGGATCATCAATATCCATCCTGCACTGATCCCGTCTTTCTGCGGCAAGGGTATGTACGGTATCAAGCCTCATGAGGCTGCACTTGCAAGAGGAGTAAAGGTATCAGGCGCTACGGTTCACCTTGTTAACGAGAACTATGACGAGGGCCCGATCCTTCTTCAAAAATGTGTTGATATCCTGCCTGACGACACTCCGGAAGTGCTCCAGAAGCGTATCATGAAAGAGTGCGAGCAGGTTATTCTGCCTAAGGCGATAAGCCTTTTCGCAGAGGGTAAAGTAGAGATCAAAAATAATATTGCATATGTAAAGGAATGAAGTATTTATGGAAAAGAAGAACATCTCAGAGATCCTGAAGGCAAACGCTTATCCCGGAAGAGGTATCGTTATCGGTAAGTCCGCAGACGGCAAGAAGGCTGTAACAGCTTACTTCATCATGGGAAGAAGCGTTAACTCCAGAAACCGTGTATTCACTGCTACAGAGGACGGCATCAAGACAGAGGCATTCGATCCTTCCAAGCTTTCCGATCCGCACCTCATCATCTATTCTCCCGTAAGAGTTCTCGGTAACAAGACTATCGTTACCAACGGTGACCAGACCGATACTATCTATGAGAATATGGATAAGCAGCAGACATTCGAGATGAGTCTCAGAGGAAGAGAGTTCGAGGATGATGCTCCGAACTACACACCCCGTATCTCCGGTATCCTTCATGTAGAGAACGGAACTTTCAACTATGCTATGTCTATCTTAAAGTCAGCTGACGGCAATCCCGAGTCATGCGAGAGACACACATTCTCTTATACAAACCCCATCGCAGGTGACGGAAGATTCATCCACACATATATGGGTGACGGCAATCCGCTCCCGAGCTTCGAGGGAGAGCCTGAGAAGATCGGTATCGAGGGTGATATCGATTCCTTCACTGATATGCTCTGGACAAGCCTTAACGAAGAGAATAAAGTATCTCTCTATGTAAAGTTCATCGATATCGCTACAGGCGAAGCAGAGACAAGAATCGTAAATAAGAACATCAAGGAGTAATAAAGAAATGTCTAACGAAATGCAGCTTAAGTACGGTTGTAATCCCAATCAGAAGCCTTCCAGGATCTTCATGGAGAATGGCTCTGATCTTCCCATTGAAGTGTTGAACGGCAAGCCCGGTTATATCAACCTTCTCGATGCCTTCAACGGCTGGCAGCTTGTAAGAGAACTTAAGAAGGCTACGGGACTTCCTTCCGCAACTTCTTTCAAGCACGTTTCACCTGCAGGTGCTGCAGTAGGCAAGCCCCTTTCAGAGACTGAAGCTAAGATCTACTTCGTAGATGATCTGGGCGAGCTTTCTCCGATCGCTTGCGCTTATGCAAGAGCAAGAGGCGCTGACAGAATGAGTTCTTACGGCGATTTCGTTGCACTTTCCGATACATGCGATGCCATCACGGCTACAATGCTCGCAAGAGAAGTTTCTGACGGTATCATCGCTCCTGACTATACTGATGAGGCTCTTGAGATCCTTAAGACAAAGAGAAAGGGCACATACAACGTAATCAAGATCGATCCCGAGTATAAGCCCGATCCTATCGAGAAGAAGCAGGTCTTCGGTGTTACATTCGAGCAGGGAAGAAACGAGCTCGACATCAACGAGGAACTTCTCAACAACCTCGTAACCGACAATAAGGTTATCCCTGATGACAAGAAGATCGATCTTCTTATCTCACTCATCACATTGAAGTACACACAGAGTAATTCCGTATGCTACGTTAAGGACGGTCAGGCAATCGGTATCGGTGCAGGACAGCAGTCAAGAATCCACTGCACACGTCTTGCAGGCAACAAGGCTGATATCTGGTGGCTCCGCCAGCACCCGAAGGTTATGGGGCTTAAGTTCGTTGACGGCATCAGAAGACCTGACAGAGACAACACTATCGACGTTTATATCTCTGATGAGCACGATGATGTATTAAGAGACGGCACATGGCAGACTCTGTTCAAGGAGAAGCCGGAAGTTCTCACAGAAGAAGAGAAGAAGGAGTGGCTTGCCAAGAATACTGACGTTGCTTTGGGTTCCGACGCTTTCTTCCCGTTCGGTGATAACATCGAGAGAGCTTATAAGAGCGGTGTTAAGTACATAGCTGAGCCCGGCGGTTCCATAAGAGACGACCATGTCATCATGACTTGCAATAAGTACGATATGGCTATGGCCTTCACCGGCATCAGACTCTTCCATCATTAATAAAGGCGGAATATTGAAGTAATGGAATCTATTGAAGAAGCTTATATTACTTTGCCTAAGGGCTTTAGGGCCTCGGGTGTATCTGCAGGAATGAAGTGCAGCGATCCTGCTAATATCAATAAGGATGATCCCAAGTCATCTTATCTTGATATGGCTCTGATCGTTTCCGATGTTCCGGCTGAAGTTGCAGGTGTTTATACATCCAATCTTGTTAAGGGACATTCACTTACAAGAACTATCGAAATTATAAACAGCGGCAGCAAGGTAAGAGGTATCGTCATCAACAGTAAGGTTGCCAATGCGGGCGTAGGCCCTGCAGGCGTTGCTGATGCTGAAGAAGTAGCAGGTAAGATCGCTGAGAGATTAGGCTGCGACAGCAAGCAGATCATGACTGCTTCCACAGGTGTTATCGGGTCGAGACTTCCTCTTGATAAGATGACTGCGGCTGTTCCGGGACTTGTTGATTCTCTTTCAGCTGAGGAAGAGAGTGCACATAACTCCGAGTATGCGATGATGACTACGGATACTGTTCCCAAGGAAGTCGCAGCTGTCATCACAATGGGTGACGGCAAGGAAGTAACTATAGCTGCTCAGGCTAAAGGCTCCGGTATGATCCATCCGAACCTCGCCACCATGATCAGCGTCTTTACAACTGACGCCAACATAAGCAGCGCTCTTATCGATAAAGCTCTCCGAAAAGCAGTAAAGTACACATTCAACCGTGTAAGCGTAGACGGCGATACTTCGGTATGCGATTCCGTTATCGTTATGGCTAACGGCGCTTCCGGTGCTTCCGAGATCACAGAAGGAAGCGAAGACTATGAGCTTTTCGAGCAGGCTCTTACCAAGCTTTCCGACGATCTTGCAAGAATGCTTGCTTCCGACGGAGAGGGTGCTTCCAAGTTTATTGAGATCGAAGTAACAGGTGCCAAGGATGAGTACGATGCGAAGCTTATCGTAACTTCCGTAGCAAGATCACCTCTTGTTAAGACGGCAATGTTCGGCGAGGATGCCAACATCGGAAGAGTTCTTACGGCAGTAGGATATTCAGGAGCTAAGTTCAATCCCGAAAAGATTGATATACTTGTAGGCGGTATGCTGTTCTTCCATGACGGCATATGCGTTGATTTTGATGAAGATGAAGCTGCAAAGATCCTTGCTGAGCATGATATCTTTATCCAGATCAAATTAAGCGAGGGAGACGCTTACGACCGCATGTTTACATGTGATTTTACGTATGATTACGTTAAGATAAACGGTAGTTACAGAACTTAAACATATTGTTGGGGGGAGAATATGAAGGACGGTTTTGTCAGAGTAGGATCAGCTGCGCCTGAGATCAGGGTCGCAGATGTGGATTATAACGTTGCGCAGATAATCAGGCTTTGTTCAGAAGCTGATCTTAAGAAGTGCTCTCTGATCGTTTTCCCCGAACTGTCAATAACAGGCTACACATGCGGCGATCTTTTCCTCCAGGATGAGCTCATCGAGTCTGCTTTAAGAGGACTTTACGATATTGTAGAAGCTTCATCCGACTTGAATCTTGCGATCGTCGTAGGCCTTCCTTTGAAGCTTGAAGGCAAGCTTTATAACGTTGCTGCAGTTGTTGCCAAGGGCGAGGTTATAGGTTATGTTCCTAAGAGGTTCATTCCCAATTATTCCGAGTTCTACGAGAAGCGTTACTTCGTGCCTTATGAGGGCGAAGAGGAGACAGAGGACGGAATACCGTTCGGTAACTTCGTGTTCAGAAATGAGACATATGATGACTTTACGTTCGGCGTAGAGATCTGCGAGGATCTCTGGGTTCCGAATCCTCCTTCTGTTAAGGCTTCAATGTCAGGAGCCACGATTATCTGTAATCTTTCCGCTTCCGATGAAGTTATCGGGAAGAGGGACTACAGAAAGAAACTGGTCTCATTAACTTCCGGAAGACTTATAAGCGGATACATTTATTCCGACTGCGGATTTGGTGAATCAACGCAGGATATGGTGTTCGCGGGCCACAGGATGATATGCGAGAACGGATCCGTTCTTAATGAATCATCCTGCTTCGGTGATGCCGGTGTTATCTATGCTGATATCGACCTCCAAAGACTCGCCCACGACAGAATAAGAAATACTTTCGAGAGGGATGCCGAGCCTTTAAGTATCGTATACTTCGATACCGAACCCGCTACGGATCTTAATGTCGAGCGTGTGATCCCGGCTTATCCTTTCGTTCCTTCAGATACGACAGATCTTGCTTCAAGATGTGACGAGATCCTCACTATGCAGGCAGCAGGTCTTGCAACGAGACTGAAGCATATTCACGGTAAGTGTGCTGTAGTCGGTCTTTCCGGCGGACTTGATTCCACGCTTGCGTTGATCGTTACGGTTCATGCTTTCGATATGCTGGGCCTCGACCGCAAGGGCATTATCGCCGTTACAATGCCGGGATTCGGTACGACTTCCAGAACTAAAGGCAATTCCGAGAAGCTTGCCGAGGCATACGGTGTAACCCTTAAGACTGTTGATATCAAGCTTGCCGTAAGACAGCATTTCGAGGATATCGGACACGATGAGGCTGTTCACGATGTAACTTATGAGAATTCACAGGCCCGTGAGCGTACTCAGATCCTTATGGATGTTGCTAATAAGCACGGCGGTATCGTTATAGGTACGGGAGATCTTTCCGAGCTGGCATTGGGCTGGGCTACTTATAACGGTGACCACATGTCTATGTACGGAGTTAATACATCAATCCCTAAGACTCTTGTAAGGCACATTGTTTCCTTCGAGTCGACAAGGACAGAAGGTGTGCTTTCCGATGTATTGAAGGATATCGTTGACACACCTGTATCTCCCGAGCTTTTGCCTCCTGATGATAACGGTGAGATCAGTCAGAAGACCGAAGACCTCGTAGGTCCTTATGATCTTCATGATTTCTTCCTTTACTATTTCCTGAGATGGGGATTTAAGCCTTCCAAGATCTATAGGCTTGCGCTCATGGCATTTGACGGTAAGTTCGATCCGGAAGTTATCTATAAGTGGGAAGAGACTTTCATCAGAAGGTTCTTCAACCAGCAGTTTAAGCGTTCATGTCTGCCGGACGGTCCTAAGGTCGGTACGGTAACGCTTTCTCCGAGAGGCGACTGGAGAATGCCTTCGGATGCGGTATCAGCTTTGTGGCTTGATGATCTTAAGAGTGTGCTGTAAGGCTTGGGGGATAAGTAAGGTTGCTTTTTAATTCCATACAGTTCGCTTTATTCTTCGCCGTAGTACTTCTGGTGTTCTACGTTTTGCCGCCGCGTGTCCGCGTGTGGTGGCTTCTTGTCGCCAGCTTGTTCTTCTATTGCTACGAGAGTAAAGAGAACCCCATTAATGAGCAGTCAATTTATCTTTTTATTGCCATTGGAGTTTCTTATGTAAGTGCAGTTATCATGGATCTGATACCTGCCGAAGGAAGGCTTAAGATATTAAGGGGGATCCTTCTTGCCGAAGGCCTTATTGCCGACTTCGGAATGCTGATCTACTTTAAGTATACGAAATTCTTCATTGAACTTATCAACCCCCGCATTGTTGCAAATGGCGGGGTTGCTATATCTACGGATTTTAATCTCATCATGCCTCTGGGTATCTCTTTCTTCATCTTTACATCAACGGGTTACCTCATTGATGTGTTTAAGAAGAAGACCAAGGCTGAGAGAAATCCTTTCTATTATGCACTTTTCACATGCTTTTTCCCCTGCATTCTCTCGGGCCCTATCGAGAGGGCAGACCACCTTATACCGCAGCTTAAGGAACTTCATAAGGTTAAGGTATTCGATGTCGACAGATTCGCCAACGGCTTCTTTATGCTCATATGGGGTCTGTTCGCGAAGATGGTAATTGCAGACAGAATCGCAATGATCGTAGATAACGTTTACGGACAGTATTATCTTTACGGCTCTGTCGAGATCATATTCGCTTCGATATGCTACTCGATACAGATCTACTGCGACTTCATGAGTTATTCCGCTATCGCACTGGGTTGCGCCAAGCTTATGGGTATCGATGTATTCGATAACTTCGCTGCTCCTTATCTGTCCTTAAGCATCAAGGAGTTCTGGAGAAGATGGCATATCTCCTTAAGTTCCTGGCTCCGTGATTACGTTTACATTCCTTTAGGAGGAAGCCGCTGCTCCAAGATCAGAAAGTACCTTAATGTTCTCATTACGTTCCTTGTAAGCGGATTCTGGCACGGTGCCGGCATCAACTTCATCATCTGGGGTGCGATACACGGTGTTATTCAGGTGCTTGACGACCTGACACTTCCGCTTCGCCGTAAGATAAATGAGCTAACACATTCGAAAACAGACAGCTTCGGCCACAGATTCGGTCAGGGCCTTGTTACGTTTATCCTCGTGGATCTTGCGTGGGTGTTCTTCCGTGTAACTGACTTCGATATGGCTATAACGCTTATAAAGAGAATGTTCATGAAGCCCGACCTTTGGGTATTGTTCAATGACGGAATTTATAACCTCGGCTTGAACCGCAAGGAATTCAATATTCTGTTCATTGCTTTGATCGTTCTTGTTGTGATGGATATTGCAAGAAAGAAGAAAGATAAGTCACTTGGTGATATTATGGTCGAGCAGCCCTGGTGGTTCAGATGGGCTGCGATAATCATGCTGTTCTTTGCAGTGCTGACGTTCGGTATTTACGGTCCTTCGTTTGATGCGAGTGACTTTATCTACCTGCAGTTCTAGGGGGTTCGGAAGTGAAGGAGAAAGTTAAGGAGTATACAAAGAAAGTACTTAAGACTCTTCTTAATACCGTACGAGTTGCGGCATTCCTTCTTGTTGTCGTATTTTTGCTTGGAATCTGGCATTCATGGTTCAGACCCAAGAACTACGACGGCGGCCTTATGATGGAGACTTTCTATGAGCAGCCTGAGAACAGCATTGATGTGCTTTGTATCGGAAGTTCCCACACCTTTGTTGATATCAATACCGGTGTTCTTTGGAATGAGCAGGGAATAGCTTCTTATGTCTTAGGCGGCTCCATGCAGCCGTTCTGGAATTCCTACTACTATCTTAAGGAAGCCGTTAAGACACAGACACCGAGTCTCGTTATCCTGGAAGCTCTGGCATGCAATATGCCCGATGACTACAGCGATCACGGAATGATCGTCAACAACGTGTCCGGAATGCGCTGGAGTATGAATAAACTTGAAGCTATTAGAGCAAGTGTATGCGATACTGACGGCGTAATCGACTACACTCTTCTTTTCGAAGAGTATCACGAGAGATACAGCGAGCTTAATATTACGGATATAGCGGAAGAACTCGGTGATACTGTCAGAACCGAGAACTGGAAGGGCTTTTACGATTATTTCCGTATCGATCCTATTAATGAGCCCATTTTCGATGAGGATGTAGATCCAGTGCCGATCACTAATAAGCAGGAATACTATTACAGAAAGATAATCGAGTTCTGTGAGGAAGCAGGTATCCCGCTTCTTGTTATCGTATCTCCTGACGGCGGATACAACACAGACGCCAGAGCGTATTACCGCTATGCTGCTGAAGTAGCTGAAGAGTACGGCGTGGATTTTGTTGATTTCAATGAGTATTACGATGAGATGGATCTTGATTTCTCTTGTGACTTCGGTGATATCGGTCACCTTAATTACAGCGGAAACAGGAAGTTTACTTCTGTCCTGGGCGATTATCTTGACGAGAACTTCGACCTTCCCGACAGAAGCGGGGATACTTCGGGTCTTTATGATTCATGGGAATTAAACTATATCTACACTGAAGCCAGGGCAGATAATTACAGATTAAGGAC
>CADAXO010000029.1 GCA_902791885.1 Oscillospiraceae bacterium
GCCGATCAGACAGAAGGCGCTGCAGTTGCCATCGAGCTTGCTGACGGACGTATGGTTACGGGTAAGACGACTGACCTGATGGGACCTTCTTCTGCAGCTTTGCTCAATGCATTGAAGGTGCTCGCGGGCATAGACCATAACATGCCTCTTATCTCACCCAATGTAATCGAGCCTATCCAGGATCTTAAGATCAATCACATGGGCAACCACAATCCGAGACTTCATATGGATGAGACACTGATTGCCCTGTCTATGTCCGCTACGACCAATCCGGTCGCTGAACTTGCGATGCAGCAGCTGAATAACCTTAAGAATGCCGATGCTCATTCGACAACGATGCTGTCTTCAGTCGATGAGAACGTATTCAGAAAGCTCGGAGTTAATATCACCTGCGAGCCTGTTTACGCGACTAAGAAGCTGTATCATAAGTGATACAAATACATATATTAAGTACTTGTCAGATGCCCGGCCTCAAAGCCGGGTATTCTTTTTGTCAAAAATCTCTTGACATTCTTTGACCTTAAGGTGATAATAGTAATATCAAAGAAAGTCAAAGTCAAAAGGAGGATATAGAGATGGCAAGGCTCGTAGATGTTATCGAAGCCATGATCAAACAGATGATCGAAGAGAATAACGGCAGTGCCACCATCAGCAGAAGCGTACTTGCCGAACGGGCAAACTGCGTACCGTCGCAGGTCACATATGTCCTCTCGACGAGATTCTCGACCGGAAGCGGTTATATAGTCGAGAGCAGGCGAGGTGGCGGTGGTCAGATAACGATCACACAGATCAAGCCCGCCGGAACCGAAGACTATATAAGGTCGATCATTCAGGCGGTGGGTGACAGCCTGACGCAACAGGAGGCGAAGATCTTCCTGGTCAACGCGGTGGAGACCGGAGCGATCAAGGAAAGAGAAGCGACTTCGATAATGGCGGCGGTATCGGACAGGTCGCTTGCCAAAGTGGATACGGATATAAGATCGCAGGTGCGTGCCGATATATTCAGAAATGCACTTGCGGGGCTACTGATATAAGAGGGGGTTATTTTTATGAGATGTTCAAAATGCGGTGCAACTATCGGCAATTCATTCGTGAAGGTCAACGGTATGCTGCTTTGTGATAATTGTGCGAGAGATCTTAAGATCGACGAGGTGTTCAGACGCCAGACTGATATCTTCAATCAGGCATTCCCGTCGCTCGATGTTTTCCCTAATGTTTTCTCCTTGGGAAGCGACCTTGATTTTTCCAACACGAAGATCAAGTGCCCCAAGTGCGGAACGACTTTAAGGGATGTAGAATCCGGAAGCCAGCTCGGATGTATCGAGTGCTACAACACATTTAACGAGAGCATTCTGAAGAACATCCTGAAACTTCAGGGCTCGAGCGAATACATGGGAAGAAAGCCCGGCGTTACTGCGGATATCGAGATCGCGACGACCGACATGAATATCCCCGCGGATAATAAGGAAGCTAAGAAAGACGCAGAGGTTAAACCTGTGGCAGAGCCTTCGAAGGCTAAGGAAGATAAGGATATCTTAGCGAAGCTTAGAAATGCAGACTTAGGTACTGTGTCTGATGAGATGCTCGAGCAGGGCATGAAGAAGGCAGCGGAAGTTGAGGATTACGACCTCGCAGTAAGACTTCGAGATGAGCTTAAGTCAAGGAAGGGAGATAACTGATATGTGGTATGAGAATGAAGGCATGAATATGGACACGGTCCTCTCGACCAAAGTCATCATCAACCGTAATATCAAGGGTTTCCCGTTCCCTCCCAAGATGAGCGATGCGGACAAGGAGAATGTCCTCGGAATGGTGAGGCAGGCCGCAGGTTCTATGGGACTCAACTTCGTAAGGACAGACGAACTTGATGAAGCTGCCAAGGCGGATCTTTACGATCAGTTCTTCGCCGGACTTGCATTCCTGAACTCGGATGCGAAGACGGGATATCTTATAAGCAAGACCGAAGGACTCGGAGTGATCGTCAACTCCACCGATCACATAAGCATCGTATCGATGGTCCCGGGATCCGACGTGGTAACGGCATATAAGAGAGCCGATGAACTTGCTTCGAAGTTCGAGCAGACAATGGATATCGCTTATACGGATAAGTTCGGATTTTTGACTTCGCAGATCAAGTACGTCGGTACCGGAATGCAGATCATAAGAACACTTGCGATCCCGGGTATCGAGAAGACGGAAGGCGCAGTTCAGATCCTCTCCAGAAGGACCGAGAAGTACGACTGGCAGCTTATCCCGATGACTCATCACGACGGCATAAGAGAGAACGGTATCTATATCTTAACGAGCATAGCGACATTGGGTATCACCGAGCAGGAGATCATCGACCGTGCACAGAAGGTCGAGGCCGACATCGTTAAGCTCGAGAGTCAGTGCAGAAAGAATATCTGCTCTAAGAAGAAAGCGATAGTCGAAGACCAGTACTACAGATCCTATGCGATACTTCGTTACTGCAGAAGGATCGAGACAGCTGAGGCATTGACGCTCATCAACTGGATCAGGCTGGGACAGGACCGCTTCGATACATCGGAGGCGGACATCGACTGGGCAAAGATCAATAAACTTACACAGAGAGTAAGACGTAACTATCAGGATACGGCTGCCAAGGGTACGAGACCCAAGGACAGGGCATCGAAAAGAGCAGCACTTATCCGTGAGATCATAACAGGAGGTCAGGACAAATGAATCTTAAATTAACAGAAGAAACTACACGCGTAATCGTATACGCGAAAAGGTTCGCGGATTCGTCCGGTAACCGTATGATCTCGACCGAGCATCTGCTCGCAGGCGTGGCTGCGGTCGACGGTCCTGCTGCCGATGCACTCGAGAATAACGGCGCCGGACTTCAGGTGTTGGCTACTATGCTGAACTTCGACGAGTCCCTCGCAGATGAAGAGAAGGATAACTACGAAGTTGAGGAAGGTCTGAGACTTTTGAGGCTTGAATCCAAGAGACTTTTTAACGACGCTATGGAAGTCAGCAGAAGAGTGGGCGACAGCGGCATTATTAAGCCGGAGCATCTGCTTTTCGTTATTGCTACTAACAGGGCTCTTACGGGCAACCAGGTTCTTGTGAAGGCAGGTGCAGACCTTAATGCCATTACAGACGAACTCTCGGGTGCCATGGACGAGATGGACGGCCCGGGTTCCGAAGGTCCCGACGAGTCTCCTTTCGACGATGAAGGCCCCGGCCCTATGGACGGACCTTCCCCCAGAGCTCCGAGAGGCGCCAAGAAGGGCGGCAAGGGCGGACGTAAAACTCTCGAGAAGTTCGGTAAGAACCTGACGCAGATGGCGGCACAGGGCAAGATCGATCCCGTTATCGGAAGAGAGCTTGAGATCAACCGCGTTATGCAGATCCTCGCGAGAAGGACTAAGAACAACCCCTGCCTCGTAGGTGACCCCGGTGTCGGTAAGACGGCCATCGCAGAAGGACTCGCACTTGCTATCTCCAAGGGCAATGTCCCCGACATCATCAAGGGCAAGACGGTCTACAGCATCGACATGGGCTCGCTCGTTGCAGGCTCCAAGTACAGAGGCGACTTCGAGGAGAGGATCAAGAACGTTCTCGAGGAGGCTTCCTCAGACCCCAACATCATCCTCTTTATAG
The DNA here is from genome assembly GCA_902791885.1 of Oscillospiraceae bacterium. Next base: position 3,628 of record CADAXO010000029.1, read on the forward strand.
ATGAGATCCACACCCTTATCGGAGCAGGCGGCGGAGGCGAATCCGGCTCACTCGATGCGGCCAACATCATGAAGCCTATGCTCACAAGAAACGAGCTTCAGATCGTGGGCGCCACAACACTCGACGAGTACAGCAAGTACATCGAAAAGGATTCCGCCCTGGAGCGCCGTTTCCAGAAGGTCCTCGTAGACGAGCCTTCCCAGAGTGAAGCTATCCAGATCCTGAAGGGCCTCCGTCCCAAGTACGAGGAGCACCACAAGATCCATATCCCTGATGATGCTATCGAGCAGGCAGTAATCCTTTCTGCAAGATATGTATCCGACAGATTCCTCCCTGATAAGGCAATCGATCTTATCGATGAGGCTGCCGCAAGAAAGAGGATCAACTTTGCCGTAGCCGACGAGAAGGCGAACCTTAACAGAAGACTTGAAGAGATCGAGATCGAGAAGAAGACCGCGGTTGATAATATGGAATTCGAGAAGGCTGCAACACTCCGTGATGAGGAGGCCAAGATCAAGGCCAACCTCGAGTCCGTAGACGCAAGAATGAAGGCTGACGAAGACGGATTCACGGGAACTTTGACAGTCGACGAAGTAGCTGACGTACTCTCACAGTGGTCCGGTATCCCCGTATCGAAGATCACTGAGACAGATGCCGAGAAGCTCAAGAACCTCGAAGAGGAGTTGAAGAAGAGAGTCATCGGTCAGGACGAGGCAGTCACGGCTGTTGCTAAGGCTATAAGAAGATCCCGCTTAGGTCTCAAGGATCCTACGAAGCCGTCCGGATCATTCATCTTCCTGGGTACTACCGGTGTAGGTAAGACTGAGCTTGCCAAGGCTCTCGCCGAGGTAATGTTCGGCAACGAGAACGCACTTGTACGTATCGATATGTCCGAGTACATGGAGAAGCACGATGTATCTAAGCTCATCGGTTCTCCTCCGGGATATGTAGGTTACGATGAGGGCGGTCAGCTCACCGAGAAGGTAAGAAGACATCCGTACTCCGTAGTCCTCTTTGATGAGATCGAGAAGGCACACCCCGAGGTATTCAACTCGATGCTGCAGGTTCTTGATGACGGCAGACTTACCGACGGTAAGGGAAGAGTCGTAGACTTCAAGAACACGATCATCATCATGACGAGCAACATCGGTGCAAGGATGCTGACGACAGCTGCAGGAAGACGTATCGGTTTCGATATGGCGTCAGATTCTTCTGATGAGGATGAGGCTTCAAGAGAGAGACTTTACGGCGGCAAGACATACGACGATGCCAAGGCTACCGTTCTCGATGAACTCAAGAAGGCATTCTCGCCCGAGTTCATCAACCGTGTCGACGAGATCATCTTCTTCAGGATGCTCGGCAGGGAGTCTCTCATCAAGATCGTCGATATCCTTGTTGCCCAGGTCGGCAAGAGGATCAGCGACATCGGAATCGAGATCAAGCTCACCGATGCGGCAAAAGAACTCCTCGCGAAGAAGGGTTACGATCCGCAGTACGGAGCAAGACCTCTCAAGAGAGTTATTCAGTCAATGGTAGAAGACAACTTCTCGGAAGCGCTTCTTGATGGTATTATCAAAGCCGGTAACGTCGCACTTGTCGATGCAGACGGCGACGAGATCAAGATCACGGATGCAGGTCCCATAGTAGCCGAGGTAGTTGATGCAGCAAAATCTGAAGGATAAGTTCAAGTACTGGCAGTTCGTATTCTATCTGCCGATTTATCTGGTATTCTTTTTCCTCGCGGAGAGGAATGTAAGCGACGTAACGATAATCAATATTCCGTTCGACGACTGCATTCCCTTCGTCGAGGAATTTATTGTGCCCTATATGTTATGGTTCCCGTTCATGCTCGTGGCGATCATCTATGTCTTCTTCAAGGACAAGAGAGAATTCTTCGCCATGGCCTGGAATCTCATTATCGGAATGTCCCTTTTCATCGTTGTAAGCTTTGTCTTCCCGAACGGTCTTGAGTTAAGACCCGGTACGATGCCGAGGGACAACATCTTCATTTGGATGGTCGAGTATCTTCACAAGATCGATACGCCCACGAACGTTCTGCCGAGTATCCATGTTTATAATTCACTCGCCTGCGGAATCTCCCTGGGCCGTGTCCTGTGGAAGAACAGCCACAAGGTTTTAGCTGTTTCATCATATGTAATGGCGGGCCTTATTACACTTTCGACGATGTTCGTAAAGCAGCATTCAGTTATCGATGTATGCGCGGCGCTGCTGCTGTCAGGCATATGCTTCCTGGCACTCGGGAAGTTCTATAAATCAGAGTAAGATTATCGGCCGTAGGCTCGAAGAGCATAGTAGAAAGCCGTTTGGTCACCTAATTTCTCAAAACAAGTATTCCGTGACCAAAAATACCTCAATATGGTCACGGAATTCAGCAATAGAAAAATCCGTGACCAAATCTCTCTTAAACTGGTCACGGAATTCTTAAATACAAAAATAAGTTACCAAATGAGGCCTATTTTGGTCACTAAATTCTCAAATAAAGAATTACGTGACCAGTAAGCTTTTCCAATACTCTATCTTCGCGGAACACCGAAAAGCAAACAAAAAACCTCCCGGTTCATCGCCGGGAGGTTTGCTTTAATTTAACCCAGATTAGATCAGGCCTCTGCTTCCTTCTTCTTGGAAGGTTTTACAAGCACGAAGCAGACGATAAGAGCGATAACGTATAAAGCTCCTGTTGCGTACAGAACATTCTGATAGCAAGTTGCGGGATAGAAGCCTGTGGCAGGATCCTTGTCGCCGCTCATCTCGAGGATCTTTGTAGCCATCTGGTTACCTGTAAGACCTGCGATAGCCCATGCAGAGAGGCACATGCCGTGTACTGCGGAGATGGACTTCATACCGAAGTGGTCGGACAGGAGAGTAGGTACATTGGAGAAGCCTCCGCCGTATCCTGCGTTAACCATGATGAGAAGTGCTACGCAGAGGACAACGATCTTATTTTCGATGCCGTGTGTGAAGATGGTTGCACCTGTAAGACCGATGGAGAGAATGAAGATGATCTTGTAGATCGTGTTTCTGTCCTTGAATGTGTCAGCCCATGCGGAGAAGCCCAAGCGGCCTGCTGCATTCGCGATGGCTGTTACGGAACCTAATGTAGCAGCGATGCCTGCTGTAAGTCCGACTGCAGTGAATATAGCCTTCTCCTGAGAGATAAGAGCGAGACCGCAGTGGATGTTGATGTAGAACATGATCCAGATTCCGATGAATGTCTTGTTTGTGAAAGAGAACTTGAAGTTCTTTCCGAGTGTTGCGAAGAACTCCTTGATTCCGCCTTCCTCGTGAGCCTCGACCCAGTCTGCAGGCTTCTTGAGAAGCAGGTGTCCTACGAACATCATTACGCAGTAGATACCGCCCATGATGAAGAACATGTAAGCAGGGTTGTTGTCGAACTTGTTAAGGAAGAACTGCATTACGGGAGTTGCGATAGCCTTTGCGAGACCGAAGCCTGCAACTGCAAGTCCTGTAGCAAGACCCTTACGGTCCTTGAACCACAGCATGAGTGTCTTAACGGGTGAAAGGTAACCTGTTCCCAGACCGATACCCATTATGCATCCGTAGCACAGGAAGATAAGCGGGAGAGACTTGAGTAAGATAGCCGCACCCGTTCCGAGCATACCTGTTGTGAAACAGATAGTCGCGATGAGGGATGATTTCTTAATGTCCTTCTCAACTACGTCGCCTAAGAATGCGGCAGACATACCGAGGAAGAAGATAGCGAGTGAGAATGCCCACTGCACATCGCCGTTATCTGCGCCGATGTACTCTGCAATCTCCTTCGAGAATGTGCCCCAGCAGTAAACCGTACCGATACTGCAGTGCAGAAGAAGAGCAGGGATAGCAGCGCGTATCCATTTGTTTTCGCTCATAAGGAGCCTCCTTTAAATTGCAATCACGTAATAATATATAATTTCTCTGTGATTTGCAATTAACAGGAGTGTTACTGTTTTCTAACGATTAACGCTTGTCCTTGTCGATGAATTCGAGCGCGATGGTTGCCAGTGAGATGTAGACGAGAATGTTGATCGCGAGGCATTCCCAGCATTTGCCGACGTTCTCTCTTGTGGATGCGTACTTAGCCTCCTGATTAAGTTCACCGCACTTTATCTCGAAGTTATAGACGCCGTTCGGCTGCTGCTCGATAATGCCGATGATCTCGCTGAAGCTTATCTCCTGATCGTCGGGCAGAGATTCTAAAGCTGAAAGGATCATTAATGAATCGGGATCGGAAGACAGCTCCTGAGATGACGATATGAATTCTTCTATCTGATCAACGGTTACGCTGGCATTTGACATCTTCTTCATGCTCTTCCATACGGAGACCATGGGGAGGGAATTATACTCGCCCTGTGCGCATGTCGCTGTGAGACTCCACTTAGTGATGGTGAGGTTGCTCATCCACTTAACTGAATCGGGAAGCGAGAAGAAGCCGCTTGAGAATACAAGCTGGAAGATAAGAAGGAACGGCATTACCGTCATGGCCGTCGTCGTATTGCGTACGAGGCAGGAGACAAGAAGGCTTAACATGTCAGCTGCGAAGATCGACAGGAAAACCGTGACGCCGAGATCGATAAAGATGTTACTGAAGAAAATACCTGTCTCCGGGAATTTGACATTCATCTGGTTAAATACAAACAGCGTGATGATGGTCTGAAGCAGACACAGAAAAGCCTGGTAGATCGTGTGTGCAGTTATGTAGGAACTGATATGAACTCCGCTTCTGTGCTCTCTTTTTACGATCGCACGTTCACGGCATACTACCTGGATCGAATTAAAGAATCCGTTCCAGACACAGACGCATGAGACCGCGAAGGATCCCATGAGATGACCTTCCATGTTATTAAAAAGAGAAGCTCCCATTACCATCGCTACGAGACCTGCGATGATGGCAGCCATGGGCATTACTTTCCAGTCATTCTGGAAGACGAACATTCGGAAGAATTTGCCGAGGTAGATCCCGGTCTGATATATGCGTCCCTGATGCTTTACATCTTTTATTTCCCTGTTCATGCTGTTGCCCCCTCGTACTTCTCTGCGATGATCATATCCGCGGCTTCTTTACATGTTTTGCCCTCATCCATAAGCCTTGCTATGCGGGAATACATTGCCACGAATTCTTCTGCACGGCCTTCGCCGCCTTCTTCCTTCTGGTTGATGGTGCGAAGTACCGCTTCCATCGTGCCGCGTGCGAAAAAGTCCTTTGCGACGTCAACGGGGCCGTAGAAAGCAAGCCTTCCTGTGCGTGTGGCGTCTTTGGCAAGTACTATGACATCATCGAAAAGGTCGATGACTCGGTCAGGCGTGTGCGTGATTACTATTACGATCTTGCCCTGGTCTGCGATGTCGCGGAGCTTTTCGAACAGGCCCCTGGCGACAACGCCGTCGAGACCTGAGTCAGGCTCGTCGAGGATGAACAGAGCGGGGTCTGAGATAAACTCGATGGCGATGGAAAGGCGTTTCTTCTGTCCGCCCGAGAGCTTCTCTACCATGGTGTTCTGAAGCATGGACAGGCCGAATGACTCGAGCATATCCTGTACGCGCTGCTTCTTATCCTTGACCGACATTGATGAAGGAAGACGGATGTTTGCAGCATCTTCGAGAGTCTTTAATACGGTGTCGTTGCCGCGCATCAGTTCCTGCTGGGGAACAAAACCGAGATTGTATTTGATGTCCTTATAATCACGGTAGATGTTGATATCGTTGAGTGTGATGGACGCATCAGCCTTCTCGTATCCTGTTACGGCGTTCAGGAATGTCGTCTTGCCGGCACCGGAGCCGCCGAGAAGGAGGACCATGTGACCCTTGGGGATGACAAGGTGGATATCCTTAAGAAGTACGTTGGTCTGGAATGCCGTACGTGCTGTTCTTGCATTGATATTAACGGAAAGACCCTCTGCCTTCTCATCTGCGGTGATGCCTGAAAGCTCGGCTTCCGTGTCTTTATCGGTAGCCAGTCTGGTGGGCTGGAACTTCTTGGAAACACCCCAGTACAGTGCGACTACATTGGCGAAGAGCATCCAGAGAAGAATCCATGTTCTTTTGCGGTTGAAAACATCGCATGTACCTACGTTCAGTTTGATAGCCTGAACGAAGTTGATGATCAAGCAAACCAGTTGTATGAGGGTGGCTAAGAGAAGGATAGGAATCGGAATACTGTCGATCAGCATTATTATGGATAAAACGAGGGTAAGGATCTCGATAAATGCAAGTGTGCGGCCTTCGCTTTCTCTGCGTGCACAAAGACCGCGGCAGTACATACGGTAGCCCGGAACAAAGGACTTCCACCACTCAAGACCGCACTTCTTAAAGAAAGGAATGTAGAACAGACCTGAGAATATAAACAGAATTATCGACTCGATTCCGTTGGTTGTAATATTTACAGCGGTCGATGTCTCGGCGCCTGAGATTATGAACATAAGATTGTCCCTCCCGACAATTTTAGCAAATTAAATTTACAAATATAATAATACGGACATTATAAACGGAAATGCAAGAATTGCTTTGCTATAATATTGAAAAATTATTGTTAACGGAGGCCTATAGATGGCAAAAAAGCCTGTTGAATACGATATCGGATGCGTGCCGAGCAACTGGTGGTATCACTGTGTCGGAGAGAATATCTTAGTATCGCTTATCTCACTTTTTACCAACATCAAAGTTAAGCCCGATCAGGACTATCTCAAGGAGGAGGGCCCGATCATCGTAATAGCAAACCACCAGGCATATCTCGACCCGATGGTCACAAGCAAGCTTACGCGCGGCAGGCCGGGCAACTTCGTCACAGGCGAGTTCGTATTCAGAAAGGAGCCCTGGGGACACTGGTTCAAGCTCGGAGGTGCTATCCCGAAGAAGCAGTTCGTAGTTGATACCATCGCCGTTAAGGCCATGATGAAGGTCATGAAGAGAAAGGGCGTTCTCTTCATTTACCCTGAGGCGACGCGTTCCGTTGACGGCAGCACGATCACTTTCGATGACGGCGTAGCGAAGATGGCTAAGAAGGCCGGAGCTGCTATCTATATCCAGCACATACACGGAGCTTACCTTACGATGCCGAGATGGGGCGAAGGACTCTCGATCCGCAAGGGCAAGATCACATCCGAGTTCGCATACAAGCTTCCGGGCTCCAAGGTCAAGGAGATGACTGCGGAGGAGATCCAGCAGTACATCCTCGACGGCATAAAGTACGACGAGAACGACTATGCCCGCGCGAACCACCCGGTACATAAGGGAAAGAACCTCGCCAAGGGCTTGCAGAACATCGGTTATATCTGCCCCAAGTGCGAAAAGGAATTCACCATGAAGTGGGCAGGCAAGAAGGAAGGCGACAAGATCCGCTGCACTTCCTGCGGCAACACTGTAAGATATCTTCCTTCAGGTCTTCTTGAGCCTGCGACAGAAAGCGATAAGAGCTTCGAGGATCTTCATAAGTGGACCGAGTGGGAGAGGGAAAAAGTTTCTGAAGAAATTGAGCGTGGCGGCTTCAGTATGGAACTTGATGCCGAGCTTCACAAGAAGTTCGATGAGCTGACTTTTGCCAAGACCGGTAACGGCAAGGTGACGATCACATCTGAGGAGATCACCTATGAGGGAACCGACTGCGACGCTACGCTCGGAATCCCTTATAAGAAGGGCGGCAAGCCTGACCCGAAGTACAAGAACAGGTCGCTTGAGGGCGTAAGCAAGCCCGTTACCCAGGTGTTCGAGATCGCGACCATGAGAGGTCTTGTTACAAGCTACGGCAAAAGATTCGAGATCTACAGTAAGGACGGAGAACTGTTCAGATTCTATGTCGACGGACAGAAGGTTTATAAGATCCACCTGATCGTAGAGCTTCTCGGAAAGAGGAGAGAAGGCGGTAATACATGAGTTCCAACAGTAAGCATCCGTTCTTTGACCACGGGTTAATCAGCTATTTCGTTATAGGCTTATGTACATTGATGGCATCATCCATGTGCGGGGTCTTTGCAGCGGCTTTTGCCAAAATACTTTTTCCTGCACTTGCCGGAAGGCCTGCCAACGGAATCGGTGTAGCAGGAGCATCTGTTGCCATGGCCGTTATATTCTGGCTCTATTTCCGCAAGGAAGGTTACAAGGGAATACTTAAGGGACAAAAGATCCTTTGGTGTTTCCTGGTGATGCTGCCCTTCCTTGCCATTCACTATGCGGGAAGTATCGTAAGCTGGCATGAGTTCGGAAGAACAGGCTCTGTAGTGCTTATGCTTCTTGCTTCTCTTTCGCCGGGATTCGGAGAAGAGATGGCGTTCAGAGGTCTCGGCGTCGCCAACTTCATGAGAGTTGCGAAGTCCGGCAAGGACATTAAGCTCATTTTCTGGATCTCTTCAGTGGTATTCGGCATTACGCATATTATGAATATCTTCTCGGGCGGAGATCCTTTTGCCAGTGCCGTTCAGTCTGTCTATGCGATAGGCGTCGGTATGATCTTCTGCGCGGTTTACTTAAGAAGCGGCAATCTCCTGCCCACCATCATAGCTCACGCAAGTGTTGATTTTATGGAGTTTATGCGCGGCGATCTTGTGGAAAGCGGCGGTTCCATGACAGGTCTCGGTGTCGGCGACTGGATAACGGTCGCAGCCTCGGCAGTGGGTGCCGTTATTGCCCTTATTCTTATTAATAAGAAGCATGATGACGAGATCCTTGAGGTTTGGAAGAAAAAATGGGGACAATAAAGCCTTTATAATCCCCGCAAAAGCATATATAATATTACGCGGTAATGAAGCGGTTAACGCTACAAAATAAATAATGGGAGTGTGACATTATGGCACAGTATCTTAAGAAGAATGTAGAAGACTTGGATGTCAGCGGAAAGAGAGTCATCGTAAGAGTTGACTTTAACGTACCGCTCGATAAGGAGACAGGCGCTATCACAGACGACAAGCGTATCACAGCTGCTCTTCCTACAATCAAGTATCTCGTAGACAATAATGCGAAGGTTATTCTCGTATCACACCTTGGTCGTCCGAAGAACGGACCTGAGCCCAAGTTCTCAATGAAGCCTGCTGCAGACAGACTTGCAGAGCTTCTCGGAAAGCCCGTCACACTCGCTTCTGACGTTATCGGCGAGGATGCAAAGGCTAAGGCTGCTGCACTCAAGGACGGCGAAGTTCTCATGCTCGAGAACGTAAGATTCCACAAGGAAGAGACAAAGAACGATCCTAAGTTCGCTGCTGAGCTCGCTTCCATGGCTGACCTCTATGTAAACGATGCTTTCGGTACAGCTCACAGAGCTCATGCTTCAACAGCAGGTCTTGCTAACTTCCTTCCTTCCGCTTGCGGTTACCTGATCCAGAAGGAGATCGACGTTATCGGCGGCGCTCTCGACAATCCTGCAAGACCTTTCGTAGCTATCCTCGGCGGAGCTAAGGTTTCCGACAAGATCGGTGTTATCACAAACCTCCTCGACAAGGCTGATACGATCATCATCGGCGGCGGTATGGCTTACACATTCATCGGCGCTATGGGCGGTACGATCGGTAACTCCCTTTTCGAGGCTGACAAGGTTGACCTTGCTAAGGAGCTCATGGCTAAGGCTGAAGAGAAGGGCGTTAAGCTCCTCCTCCCTGAGGACACAGTTGTTGCTGATGACTTCTCCAACGATGCTAACTCCAAGGTAGTTCCTACAATGGAGATCCCTGACGGCTGGGAGGGTCTCGACATCGGACCTAAGACAAT
>CADAXO010000030.1 GCA_902791885.1 Oscillospiraceae bacterium
GGATGGCAGAAGATCGGCAGTTCCTGGTATTACTTCAAGCCGAGCGGAGCAATGGCTACGGGATGGCAGAAGATCAGTAATAAGTGGTACTATTTCGCAAGCTCAGGTGCTATGAAGACCGGCTGGATGAAGTCTGGTAGCAAGTGGTATTACTTCGAATCGAGCGGTGCGATGCTTGCCAACTGCTCTCGTAAGATCGGCAGCAAGACATACAGATTCGACGCTAACGGAGTTTGCCTGAATCCTTAACCAAAATCAGAGTAATTACTCTTTATAGCTGGACTCAAAGCTGGACAGAAAATGAATCTGTCCAGTTTTTTGTCCACAGAAGGCCTTTCTGGACACAAAGTGGGACAGAGATTGATTTCAGTCCAGGTTTCTGTCCCGTGGGGATAGAAGGTTAGTCCAAAGACGGAGGAAAATCGGTGGGGCAGACATAAAGCCCCCACACAGCAAAAGCCCCGGCCGATAGGACTGACCGGGGCTTCCACCAAAGAGAAGTATGTTATGAAAGTAAGAAGTTGGCTGATTAAAGTCCGTAAACTGCACAGAGCTTTGTGAATCCGTCAGCTGTAAGGAAAGACTGAACTACGGAATCTCTGGATGTGCCGTTGTTGAGTGCTGTTACCCAGTTGGTCATTCCTGCTGTGTCGGGATCTCTGTCGAATGCTGTGTTATAGAGCATTGTTACGAACTGCTCATTGCTGAAGTTTCTGTTTGTGAATTCAGGTGTTGCAAGCATGCCGGTTACTACGTCTGCGGGCTTGATCGAGCCTGCTGCAAGAGCGGTTACCCAGCGGTCTCTTTCCTGGATGCTGCAAGTTCTTCCGAAGATAGTGGAATACAGTCTCTCTACGAAGTTGTTAAGTACGAGAGTTCTGATCATCTCAGGGGGAAGATTGCGGTTTGTGGAATAGATGCTTGCTACTACACCGGCAGATTTCATTGTGATTCCGTTTGCTTCGTTATATCCTGCTGTTCCGATTACGGGAACGGGTGCAGAGTTTGAATCAGGCTGACGGCCCTCGTAGATTGCCTGTGCTACTGAAAGCTGTACTCTCAGGTTGGACATTGCAACAAAAGAACCGGAATCGTTCTGAAGTGCTGTGTAAGCATTGTTGCGTGCTGTCTCGAGGCAGATCCTTACGTCGTCTGCGAGCTCAGAACCGTGCATTGAAAGGAATGCGCTTGAGTAATCGTAGTAGTTCTCAAAATCCTTCTGTGTTCTGTCGTCGAGCTCGGATGCGAATACCTTACGTCCGTATGCAAGAGAAGAGAATCCGTCTTTCTTGACACCGTATGAGAATACGAGCATTGCTGCTGCGGCTGTAAGTGCGAGTGCTGTTACCTTTGTAATTACCTTAGTGTTCTTCATTTTAGTTTTCCTCCTCAAATCACCTTCGTGATCTTTATCATGGCCGTATTAAACCATGCCGGAAGATGCCGTCCAATGAGCAATAAAACCAACGAATGTCGCTTATTCAACACAACAGCAATTAAGTGTCGCTTTATGCAGAAAAAAGTTCATTTTCTGTCATCTTGTTCAGGCTTTTGTACCTCTTATCCCGATTTTGTTGATAAGATATAAAGCAAATGTTATCAATGCTTCTGAAGGAGGCAGCAATGAAGCTATTTCTACGTCAGTGCCCGGATCTGACCGAGACAGAGGTCGAAGTGAGGTACCGTGAGAGGACCCGCGAGATCGACAACATCGTTCAGGCGATAGGGCAGTCCTCGGACACGGTCACGGGCATTAAGGAGAACGGCGATACGGAGCTTATCTACATCACCGACATCCTTTACTTCGAAGCGGTGGACCGCGACGTTTTCGCGTATAAGGCGCATGGTGTTTACAGGATCCGGAAGACTCTTTATGAGCTCGAAGAGGAACTTCAGGAAAGATACTTCGTAAGAATATCGAAAAGCTCACTCGTCAACATCAAGTCCGTCAGATCCGTCGCTCCCGAAGACTCGAGAAGGGTAAAGCTTCTTCTTACTAACGGGGAGTATCTGGTCGTCTCCCGAAAGTACGTAAACGGCTTCAAGACTGCTATCGGAATGAAGGAGGGAAAACATGTCCGCAATACGTAAAGCTGCATTAGTTTCCGCAGTAACATTTTCGCTGAGCATGATAATCTATGCGGTTGCTTCTGTGATATTGGGAACCGTAATGTCCCCCCGCGACGTTCTTCTGATCGCATTGATGTTCGTGGTCATAGGCGTTCTTAATTACGGCAGGATTCATATCAGCCGTACCAAATGGGGAAAGTCAAAGCCTTTATTCATACGCAACATAATTGCTGCTCCTTTCTATTTTCTTATCGGCTTGGGGTTCGCGACTCTGATCCTGGGATTCTGGAGCTTCGGTACTGTGCTTTTACTGGGCAGTATCTTCCTTCCGGTATTCATTGTGATACAGACTGTCATGTACTTCCGGGCCAAGGCTAAGACCGACGAGATGAATGAAGCTCTGTCGGATTTCCGGAAGGAGCATTGGGGAGATGAACAAGAATAATGTAATTACGGTTATAAGGGTAACGCTGGGACTTGCCTTATGGTACATATCCGTATTGATCTTAAGAATGTACATAGACAATCTGTACCTTATATCCATGGTGATTCCGTACACAATAGGACTAGGACTTTTTATGCTGCCATGTATAGGCATGCCGGCAACTTCTCTTAAAGCAGAGCCGACAGTTAAGCCCACAGCGTTCTTCATGCTGAAAGCTTTTGTAGTACAGACGGGCCTGTCGTTCCCGCTTATGATGGTTATTAATATTATCCTTACACTTCTTAAAGTTGATAAGGGCGGATTATCGGCTGATGAGCTTCTCGGGAACCCCGTCTTCTATGCGGTACTGCTTCTTATATTTAATCCGATCATGGAGGAAGTGCTGTTCCGTAAGCTCATCATGGACAGGCTGTCGGTCCTCGGGGTCAAGGGGATGATAATCGTGTCGTCCGCGCTTTTCGCTGTGCCGCACCTGTTCTCGCAGGGTCCCGCGCAGGTGCCGTTTACTTTCGCCATGGGCCTTGTGCTTGCGTATGTAACGTGGAAAACGGGGAAGCTTTGGCCTGCCATGTTGCTGCACGCTCTGTCGAATCTGTACTTCGGTTTCACGCCGGTTCTTCTCAATATGGTTCACCCGGTGCTCACGGTTTTGTTCGTTTTGTTCACATTAGGTCTGATGGTGCCCTTAACTGTCGTGATTTTGACGCATAAGAAGCGCGCGTGAATTATGCTAATATTATCCTCACATTTGACAAAGGCGGAGGATAATACATGCGTAAGTTCGAAGGATTTCAGAAGGGCGTCAATCTCGGAGGCTGGATCTCACAGTTCGGTGACAAATACGGCAAGGAACACTTTGATACTTATATTACCGAGAGCGACATCCGTGACGTAGCGGACTTCGGATTCGACCACGTGCGCGTGCCCGTTGACTACATCGTTCTTGAGGACGAGGAAGGCAACGTTAAGGAAGAGGGTTATACTTATCTTGATAACTGCCGCGAGTGGTGCGAGAAGTATAACCTCAACATGATCATCGATCTTCACGAGTGCCACGGCTACTCTTTCGACCCCATGAAGAAGGACGACAAGAAACAGTTCTTCTATAACGAAGAGCATCAGGAGCGCTTCTTCTCGCTGTGGGAAAAGATTGCGACGCGCTTCAAGGATTACACCGACCGTGTTGCTTTCGAGCCCTTGAATGAGGTAGTAGTTTATGAAGTTGCTGATGCATGGAACGAGATCCTCCGTAAGTACATCTCACGCATCCGCGCCATCGCACCCAAGGCTTATCTTGTGATCGGCGGCGTATGCTACAACAGCGTAGGAACGGTTCACCTTCTCGACATCCCCGTCGATGAGTACATCGTATATAACTTCCACTGCTATGAGCCCATGATCTTCACACATCAGGGCGCACACTGGGTTGACTTCATGCCCCTGGATTTCCGCATCGGTTACCCTAAGACTTTGGAGGAATACCGCGCAGCAAGCACAGAGCTTACAAAGGATCTTGCGGGTGCGATCTTTGATGAGAAGATAAGCGAGATCGGCCCCAAGTTCTTCGAGGATATCTTCACGCCCGCATTGCGAAAAGCAGAGCAGGACAACGTGCCTCTTTACTGCGGCGAGCACGGCGTAATCGACCTTGCAGACCGTGAGGATGCGATCCGCTGGATCAAGGACATTCATGCGGCTTTCCACAAGTACGGAATAGGAAGCGCGCTCTGGAACTACAAGGGCCTTAACTACGGCATCTCGGACCTCCACAACATCAAGATCAAAGAGGCTTTAAGGGAAGTTTTGTGATCTTCTTGTGCAACTCACCACGCGCGAAAAGCATTTGACCACACAATCCGCACAGCTTTAATCTGAATTGCTAACATCTCCTCATCAAGTGAATGAGGAGATTTTTTATGAGGAGAATCAAGGGATTGGCAGTCTTGTGTGCGGCCTTGGCAGCGTTAGGTGCTGTGTCAGGCTGTGCTGTGTCGGTTACCGAACCTTCAGTATCTGAAACTGAACAGACACAGATCGTGCAGCAGGGACCGTACAGACCGCAGGATGATTACTACATGTATGTAAATGAGGAGGCACTGGCGAATGCCATGTTCGACTACGGTGATGTTCAGGCGGGTGCCGCATTTGACGATGACCTTGTACAGGAAAGAGTCGAGGGGATTATAAACGATGTAGCCGCGGGCTCGGGATATGAGTACGGAACCGAGGAATATATCATTCAGCAGGCATATAATTTAAGACTTGCATATGATTCGGATAATGCGGATATACCCGATGATCTCGATGCACTTTTGCACGAGATCGATGAGGTAAGTTCGATCGAAGAATTCCTCCAGATCGATGCGCGTATCGCAAGAGATTATGCGGTGGCACCGTACTTCGCTGTGTCGATCGATTATAACTACGTTGATGCAGATCACAATATCCTGGGATTCGAGCAGCTGACCGGTGTCCTCGGAGCAGACTTTAAATCCCTTGAGGAGACATACGCTCCGCTTGATACGGTTAAGACGGATGCGAGCCTTTACTATCAGGCATTGGGCCACGATAAAGATTCATCGGATCTTGCAGGAACAAGGCTCGGTTACATCGCGATGGATATCTATAATTCGACCAATCTTGAGATCGTCGGAGATTATTTTCCTTTGGAATACTATCAGGTTATGAACTTCGATGAGGCACAGGGGATCTTAACTAATGTTGATCTTAGGTCTTACCTCACTGAGATGGGGTATGATCCCGAATACTTTGACGAATTTGCAAGCATAGACTTGGAACAGTTGGGTGCACTTAATGATGCACTCACGGAAGAGAATCTTGATGCCCTCAAAGCATGGAAGTTGGCACAGTTTGGACAGGAATATTCAAGCTTTGTCGTAAGGGGATATGACATACTGGAAGACTACGCAACTATAGATTATGCAACACCTGAAGAGCAGGCTCTGGACTATGTCCGCAATACCTGTTGGGTTCAGACGGATCCTTTGTATCTCGAGCAGTATTATACGGAGGAAACTGACGAAGCTCTGATCGCTATGTGTGATGACATCAGGGAAGGATACAGAACCCTCATCACGAATGCCGACTGGCTTTCTGAAGAGACGAGGCAGAGCATTCTGCAGAAACTGAATAACATTACCTATGTAACCGGCAGCAGCGTCGGCAGGGCAGACCCCGATGACTGGTCGGATCTTTGCTACGACGATTACTATTCATTCTATCTTTCGTACAGACTTCATGAGCGTGAGCAGAAGGTCGCAAGTCTTGCCAAGCCTGTAGACAAAACAGAAGCAGGCATGCCGATGCAGATGTTAAATGCCTGCTACAACCGGTCTTTAAATAACATCACTATCACGGCTGCGATCACGCTCGAACCGTTCTTCTCCGCTGATCAGGACTACTACTCGAACCTGGGCGGACTCGGAATGGTAATCGGTCACGAGATGGGTCACGCGTTCGACAGCAACTGTATCGTATTCGATCAGGACGGCAACTATAACCCTTCGTGGATCTGCGCAGAGGATATCGCGACTTTGGAAGCCCGTAATGAGCAGGCGATCTCCTACTTCGAGGATAACTTCACGGTCTTCGGCGTATACCATGTTGACGGTGAGCAGACATTGGGCGAGAACTACGCCGACTTGGGTTCCATGGAGTGCATAACATCTCTTGCACACACTCAGGAACAGCTTCAGAAGCTTTTCGAGAATTACGCGGTGATATGGTGCGGAAAAGAAGTCGACAGTGCTGTTATAGACCAGCTTGATACGGACGAGCACAGCCCCACGATCATCAGAGTCAACGCGATACTTTCGACGCTCGACGCTTTCTACGAGACGTACGGCGTGCAGGAGGGAGACGGCATGTATATCGCTCCTGAGAACCGTATCAGCAGATGGCATTGACGGGAGGTGAAAGGCAATGAATATAGTGCTTAAAACAACATTAAAGAATATCTTCGGGAAGCCTTTCAGGACGCTTCTTGTGCTCTTCTCGATCTTCGTGTGCAGCTTTGCCGCGATGTTCTGTTTCGACTTCGGTGCCGCAGAGAAAAGCCTCATCACGGACATTTACAGCAAGATGGTAGGCGACGCGGATCTCGTGCTCACAGTTACTGCAGAAGATACGAGCAGGATCCCTGCGGATTTTCCGGAATACAACGAAGTCATATTGAGTCAATTCTCTGACATGATCTACTGCGATATCGAAGGCGAGCCCATGTATGCGACTCAGAAGGATCTGTCGGTCTACGGCTTGGACTTCGAGGCTGTGGAGCGCATGGGTGTCATCGGCCATTATGAGCTTGAAGACGGATACACGATAATCACCGATCAGGCTGCGGAAGATATGGGCGTTGAAGAAGGCGATACGGTCATCCTCCACGACAACAGAGGAGAAGGTCATGAATTCATCGTGTCCAAGATAGTCGAGTCCAATGTAATGAATCTTCTGCTTCGAGGCGACAGCGCTCTTATCACTGAGAATGATGCCGCGATGATGTCATGCGGTAAGCCCGGTTCTTTGGTGTCTTTAATTGATATCGCGGATGACTCTCTTGTTGAGGACGCGCAGATCATGCTCGAGCAGGCTTTCCCTACAGCCCGGGTTGAGAGCTTCGCGATGGATGAGACTACCCGGGGTGCGCTTGATCAGGTTCTCGGTATGATGTTCCTGATATTCGCGGTTACATTCCTTCTTGTAGTGTTCATCACGGCTTCGATCTGCGAAAGGATCGTCGGCGAGCGCATGTCATTCGTAGGTACGCTTAGAAGCTTAGGCATGGACAGCAGGGGAACGGGACTCATCCTTCTTCTTGAGAATATGCTCTATGCGATCCTCGGAAGTACGCCTGCGGTAATACTTTATTCGCTCGTCAGAACTCCTATGTATGCCACGATGCTTACAGGCAGAACATCTGACGGTACGACCGTTACTTTCGCAGCTCCGGAGATGTCTTTTCTGCTCCCTGCAGGCGTGATTATCGGTGCGGCCGCGATCGAGTGTTTCATTCCTCTTCGTGCGATCATGAAGGCACTTAAGATCTCGATCAGAGACATCATCTTCGATAACAGAGACACAGAGTATAAGTTCAGCAAGACGGGCCGCATCATAGGCATCGTAAGCGGCGTGCTCTCGATCATATTCTTCTTTCTTAAGAACAATATCTTCCTCGCAGCTTTCTGCCTTCTTTTCGGTGTTATCTCACTTGCATTCCTGTTCCCTCTGATACTGAAGTTCTTCTCGGAACTTATCTCGAATACAGCACATAAGTCGGATAACGAGAGGTGGGGTCTGGCATCCCGCGAGACGGTCTCCAAGAAGAGCACTGTCACAAGCGGCGTGCTGTGTGCGACTTCATCGGCGATGTGCATCATCGTATTCTCCATCGCTATGGCGATGATCGGAATGTTCTCGTCAGACAGATATAACTATGATGTTCAGGTCACCACATATGCCCCGCCCAAGAACTTCTCTTATGTAGAGTATCTTGATGAAGTTGATGATTATGAATACGTCTATAACCATTTGGACACTATGGATATTAATGGTGTCAGAAAGATCTCTCAGGTGTACGGTCTCCCCGACGGAGGATTCAAGTTTTACACCTCCATCTATGATCTTCCCGAATCCTTGAACGAGGGCGAGATCTGCATCGAGAGAAGATGGGGAATAAAGAACGGCCTGGGCATCGGCGATACGGTAACGATCACATTCGATCCGAATGGTGTATTCCCGATTGAGAAGACATTCACGATCGTCTCGTACTTCAATATCGACAGTTACGATTCGATGAACAACAATTTCGTAATAAGTCAGGATGAGTTCATTAGTATCTATCATGATCAGCCTTATTATCTGCTCATCAGGACTCCTGATCCTGACGGTGTCGCGAATATCATCAGAACTTACGGAGTAGGTTCTTATGCGGATGTTAAGACACGCGCCGAATTGATCGCGCAGGATGAGGCGAGTTCATCACAGGTCATAACGATCTTCTCTGCGGTCATCCTGGTAGCTTTGGTTATGACTTGTATCGGTATGGTGTCGAATCAGTTGATAGGCTTCGAGGGCCGTAAGAAAGAGTGTGCGGTAATGCTCTCTACGGCGATGGATAAGAGGACTTTGTCAGGCATTCTCTTCCGCGAGATGTTCATTACGTCAGCGGTGTCCGGAACGGCTGGTGCGATCATCGGAACGATACTGATCTATGTGGTCAAGGCTGCTGTAGATAACACTGATGCGATCTCTCTTCCTTTGGAGATCAACATCCCTGCGATACTGATCATGTGGGCGGCGATGGTAGTCCTGTTCGCACTGACGGTACTGTTCCCGGTTAAGAACCTGCGCAAGATGAAGATAGCTGAACAGATCAAGTATGAGTAAGAGATAAGGAGATTAAGAAAATGAATACGATTATTGAAGTCAACAATGTAAGCAAGACATTCGGAAAGAATACAAGCCTTAATCAGGTCCTCGACAATGCGTGTATGTACGTAAGTGAAGGCGAGTTCGTCTCGCTGATGGGTGCATCAGGCTCAGGCAAGTCGACGCTTCTTTATCTTATCGGCGGATTGGACAGAGAGTTCGACGGAAAGATCTCACTGTGCGGCAAGGAGATAGGATCTATGAAGGATCGTGAGCTTTCTAAGCTCCGCCTTCAGAATATGGGATTCGTGTTCCAGTTTTATAACCTCGTAATGAATCTTAATGTCGAGGATAACATCCTTCTCCCTGCGACGATAAACGGCAGAAAAAGATCCGAGTTAAAGAAGGATCTTGACGATATACTTTCCATCACGGGTTTGACCGGGAAGCGCAAGGCGATGCCTTCCACACTCTCCGGCGGACAGCAGCAGCGAGTTGCTATAGCAAGAGCGCTTCTCGGCAACCCTTCGGTCATCCTTGCAGACGAGCCTACGGGCAACCTCGACTCGAAGTCTACGAAAGAGATAATGGAGCTTTTCGCGAGGCTTAACAAGGAAAAGGGCATGACGATACTGCAGGTAACACACTCCTCTGAATGTGCTTCGTACGGCACCCGTACCGTTATGCTCGATAATGGAAAGACCGTAGGTTAAGTGATAGACTTAAATTCATAATAAGGACGGATAGGGGAACAGCTGTGCGTATTGCCGTGGTAGATGATGAAGAGATGATAAGGCGTAAGATCGCCTCGATGATCTCCAATGTTTACGGCAGGGAAGACGTCAGCTGTTTTCTTTATGCCGACGGATCGGAAGTCATAAGATCGTTCGAGAATGATTTCAAACTCGATGCGGTATTTCTTGATATTGAGATGACGGAATTGGACGGAATGAGCACCGCGAGGAAGATCCGTGAGTTCAGCCGCGAGATCCCAATCGTATTTACCACCAGCCATACGGAGATGGCTATCGAAGGTTACGAGGTCGATGCGTTCAGATTCTTAAGTAAACCCGTTGATGAGACGAAGCTTCGTCAGACATTGATAGACCTTGAGAATCTTTTGAAGGTAGATAACAAGATCGTGCTTCGCGAAGACGGCGAAGATGTCGTAAAGTCTGTCTCTGATCTTATATATGCAGAGGCGGCAAATAACGAAGTAAGATTCGTGTTTAAAGGTTCAGTCGTTAAGCAGCGAATGAAGTTCACCGATGCCGTTAAGTTGATTGATGAACAGAGCCGGGATTTTGTTAAGATCCACCGCTCATACTACATCAATCTTGCGCATGTATTAAAGCTCGGAACGGGTGAGATCCTGATGGATAATAAAGAGACGCTGCCGGTCGCAAGGGGTTCGTCTGCTTCCGTTAAGAAGAACCTTTTTGACTATATCAGGAGAACGGCGAGATGATAAATCTTTTGTATATTGTCCTGATAGTCTTGCCGCTTCTTTTCTACGGAGTGCTGAACTGTTACTTCATTGAAGGAGTGCTTAAGTATAAGTTCAAAAACTGGAAAGCCGCATACGGGATAACGACTTTGTTATCGCTGATCATGGGAGTACTTGTCGCGACACTCAGCGTCGATGTCATGACTAACGGAGTTGTTGTCGGTGTTGATAATCCGGTGGTTCTTGCAGCGACTGTACTTATGTACATTACGGTCGTCTCATTGCTTCAGGTGAAGGGGTGGAGACGGTTTGCAGTTGCCTTTCTGGCCTTTGACATAATGTCCGAGCTGAATGTTATATTCGTTGATACCCGTGAGATGCTGTTCGTATCGGGATCATGGTCTTCCAATCCTGCGGTGATGGCGCTTTTGAAGTTCTCGGAATTATTTTTGATAGTACTCGAATTTTTCTTTCTTGTTGCCCTTGACCGCTTAAGACGTAAGTCGGACAGCGGACCGTTGCCTCTGCCTATCATTACCGCAGTATGGATGTTCCTGGGTATTATCACGAGTCTGATATCTGTCTTCGCGACGGATGACGACGGCTTCTATTACACGGATAACGTCAGGCGACTAGTAACTCTTTTTATACTCACGATAGGCCTTTTCCTTGTGTTCCTTTTCTTCTATCTTCGTGTTACGAGGAAGGAGAGAGACGACCTTCGTGTGCTCAACACTTCTAATGAGGAGCTCGTCGAATCACAGGCAAAATACTTCGAGGCGACAGTCGATGCAGATAACAAGATCCGCGCGATGCGCCATGATATGCGGAACAATCTCCAGGTATTGACACTGCTTCTTGAAAGCGGCGAGTACGACAAGATGAGGGAGTATCTGGAGCAGATGGGAGCGAACCTTGAGAGTGCGGATATAAGTGCGCATACGGGTGACATGATCGCCGATGCTATCATCGCGGAGAAGATGCGCAAGGCCTCGGAGTCGGGCATTACGCTTAAGGTCAGCGGCAAGATAAGCGGTGTGGAATTTGCGCCTGTTGATATGTGCAAGATATTAGGCAATATGCTCGATAATGCGATCGAGGCCGCTTCGGACGAGAGACTTGAAGGCCTTGATGAAGAACACAGATGCATCGATCTTGATTTTAAGAAGACTGATAATTTCTTCATGATCTCGATGTCTAATCCGTGTGCCGTCTGTCCCGTGATCAGGGACGGAACGATCGAGACAGTGAAGTCCGATAAGAAGAATCACGGATTCGGATTGAAGAATATCCGCGAGGCTGCCGTGAAGTATAACGGCGAGCTGTCGATGGAATGCGATGAGATGAATACGGGCTTCTTGTTCAGAACGGAGATTCTGTTCAACCTTCAGGATGAAAGTGTTGACTTGACCTGATCTATACTGTAGTATCGCAGTCAGAAAACATAACAGGAGGAACACCGATGAGAAAGACAATCTGCTGATGTTAATACTTCTTCGCGGATAAGTCTTTTTACGTGTTCTTTTTGAACTATATTTTTGAATTGTAATGATTGCCGCGCCAGTACGCGGCATTTGTTTTACCGGAAAGTATCTTATCCGGCGGAGGATTCATTTTGAGGAGGAATCTATATGCCGATGATAACAATCAAAGATCTTACGTTCGGGTACGACGGTTCTGATGAACTTCTGTTTCATAACGTAAATCTCACTTTAGACACAACATGGAAACTCGCGCTGTCAGGCCGCAACGGCCGCGGCAAGAGTACGTTCTTCAAGATTCTTAAAGGTGAGCTTCAGTATTCGGGCTCTATAACCGGAGTTCCGCCTGTCGTCGAATTTCCTATGGATGAGCTGCCCGATAACGAGGAGTGGAAAGTCCGTAAGGAATTGAATCTCATGGGTGCCGATCCCGATATAATGTGGCGCCCGTTGGAGACTTTGTCGGGAGGCGAGAGGACCAAGCTCATGCTCGCTAACCTGTTCTCTTCCGATGGTGTGTTCCCATTGATCGACGAGCCCACGAACCATCTCGACAGAATTGGCCGTGAAGCCGTTGCATCTTATCTTTCTTCGAAGGAAGGCTTCATACTGATCTCGCACGACCGCGCGTTTCTGGATCAGTGTACCGATCACACTCTCGTCATCACGAGAAGCGGAGTAGAACTTGTCTCCGCGAAGTTCTCCACCTGGTGGGAGAATAACGAGCAGCGTCAGGAATCCGAGAAGGCCCGCAACGATCAGCTCAAGAAGGAGATGGGCTCCATCGAGGCTGCCATGAAGAAGAATGCGCAGTGGTCGTCAAAGGCTGAGGCGAGCAAGAGCCGTAATAATCCAAAAGGCCAGGAAGATCATTTAAGAAGAGCTTTCGAGGCCAAGAAGGCAAGCAAGCTCATGAGCCTTTCGAAGAATCTCGAGAACAGAAACGAGAAGAAACTTGCGGAGAAGCAGGCTCTTCTTAAAGACTTCGAGCGCGAGCAGACTCTTAAGATCACGGGCAGCACGCACCACGACAAGACTCCGGTCATCCTTAAGGATGTGTCGGTCTTAAGGTACGGCGAAGTGATCGCTTCGGACATCGATCTTACGGTCGAACAGGGGAAGAAGATCTCCTTGCAGGGGGCAAACGGCTGCGGCAAGAGCACACTGATCAAGTATCTGGCGGGCGTTTCTGAAGAAGAGGGGATAACCGCGGAGGGCTACATCCACATCGCGAAGGGGCTCAAGATCTCGTATGTCGGTCAGGATACGTCTTCTCTTAAGGGCTCTTTGTACGACATCTGCGCTGACAGGGGCGCCGACAGAACTCAGTTCTCCACGATCCTGGTCAAGATGGGCTTCACCGGC
>CADAXO010000031.1 GCA_902791885.1 Oscillospiraceae bacterium
AGCAATTATTTTGGAGGTTGTTCAGGCAATGGACGAGAACGAGAAGGAAATTCTGGCGGATCAGGAACAGACTGATACAAATTTTGCGGAGTATATTGATAGTATTCCCCAGCTTAGAAGAAACGCTGTAGTGAAGGGAGTTATCACAAAGTACGACCAAGATTATGTATATGTCGATATCCATGATAAGTCCGATGGAAAAATTGCCCTTCGCGAGTTCGCTGGCGACGTCGACTTCGATCTTAACAAGGCGATCGAAGAGAAGCAGGAAGTAACTGTTGTAGTCAAGAGCATTAAGAACACAGATCAGGGTAAAGAGATCATTCTATCCAAGTCAGCTCTTGATTTTGAGAAGAATAAGCAGGCTTTGCAGGAGGCATATGAGAATAAGACTCCCGTAACAGCAGTTATCACAGGTGCGGTTAAGGATGGCGTTATTGCCAACTACGGCGGAATCGACATCTACATTCATAAGACACAGATCAAGATGGGCGAGGTTAAGGACCTTGACGCTCTTAAGGGCGAGACCATCGAGATCCTCATCACCAAGTTCGATACAGAGAAGCACAGACTCAGAGTATCCGGTTCACACCGTCAGATCCTTATCCAGGAGAGAAAGGCTAAGGAAGATGAGGTTTGGTCCAACATTGAAGTCGGCAAGCACTATAAGGGTGTTGTAAGATCACTCCCTGCATTCGGTGCATTCATCGATATCGGCGGTGTTGACGGACTTGTTCACATCACAGAGCTTTCATGGAAGAGAATCAGCAAGCCTTCCGATGTTCTTACAATCGGTCAGGAAGTTGATGTTTACGTTAAGAGCTTTGACCAGGAGACAAAGAAGATCTCCCTTGGCTACAAGAAGGAAGAGGATGATCCTTTCTACAACATCGAAGAGAGAATCCCTGTAGGTGCTATCGTTAAGGGTACAGTCGTAAGACTTACTGACTTCGGTGCATTCGTACAGCTCGAGCCTGATCTTGATGCTCTTTGCCACGTATCACAGATCTCTAACGTAAGACTCAAGAGCCCCGCTGATGTTCTTTCCATCGGCCAGGAAGTAACTGCTAAGGTTACTAATATCAAGGCTTCTGAGAGAAAGATCTCTATCAGCATCAAGGAAGTAGAGCCTATCGATCCTGAAGAGGACGATATCTACGCAGTAAGCGAGGGTGCTGAGGCTGAGGCTCCTGTTGAGGAGACACCCGCTGAGGAGTAATTCTTACTGAACTCAATGAGCCGTCCGGAAATGTCCGGACGGCTTTTTTATTTGCAAAAATCTAAGCGAAACGCTTGCACAGGTATATAATCTTAATGATGTTATTATCAACTTTCTGACAGGAGGTATGTATGAAGAGACTTAAGTTTGCAAGTTGCATTCTGACGGCGTCAATGATCCTGACTTCAGTACCTTTAACGGCATTGCAGGTCGCAGCAGACGAGATTGAACAGGTTGATTCCGCTGAACAGGTTGATGAAGAGGAACCTGTGGTTATTGATGAATCAGAACAAGAGGATGACACAATAATTGAGGAAGAATCTGTATCTTTTGATGTTGATTCTGAATCCGAGATTGACGCAGTGATTGAAGATAATGAGGATGAACAACAGATCGAGATCGTTGAGGAGTCTGA
Organism: Oscillospiraceae bacterium; assembly: GCA_902791885.1. Next base: position 1,635 of record CADAXO010000031.1, read on the forward strand.
CGTCTTTGAAGCCTGCGATGATACGGTCGAGGTCATCGAGGTAAATGAAGAGAATTTCCCGGATCAGAATTTCAGAAATTATATATCTCAACATTATGATTCTGACGGAGACGGTCTTATCAGTGCCGCGTATATACAGGGAGTGACATCGCTTAATGTCAGCAGTAAAAGAATTACAAGCTTAGAGGGCATTGAATTCTTTACCGGACTCAAGACTCTTGATTGCAGTCAAAATCCTATTGTTAATCTTGATTTGACTAACAATACGGCTTTGATCAGTGTTGATGCATGGGGAACCTCAGGTAAATTGGCAAGTATTGATGTTACACATTGTCTGAACCTCGAATATTTGAGATGCGGAAGTGAAGCACTTCTGAATATTGATTTAAGCCATAACACGGCTTTAACTGAACTATCTCTTACCGGCAGTATTAATCTTGAGTCTTTGGATGTCAGTAATAATACTGAACTTGTTTATTTGAGTATCGATTCCTGCAGATTGTATGATATTGATCTGAGTAATAATATCTATCTTTTTGAATTCTGTTGTTTGGATAATTATTTTTCTTGTATCGATGTAAGCCATAATCCGGAACTGTCTTATCTTGAATGTGGACAGAATAAATATCTTAAATTTATTGATATATCCAATTGCCCCAAAATAATAGATGCATACCAGAACGGTGCAATAACTGATTATGGTTATGGATTAATTCATCTTGTGTCAAATAACACACCTTTCTATTACAGAGGTAAGTATCGTGGAAGTTCCCACAAATTTACTATCGATGCCGGCGTTATTGTTCTGACAGAAACGCCTGATGACGGATTTATGGAATCAAACGGCAATAATTTTTATGTCCGCAACGGATCGATCGTAAGATCTGAATTGATCACAGCAAATGACGGAAACACATATTTCTTCGGAAGCGACGGAGTTATGTGTACAGGCTGGGTGACATCAGGTGAGAATAAATACTATATGAACTCTGACGGAATCATGCAGAAGGGGTGGGTCAAACTCGATAACGTATATTATTATCTCGGAACTGACGGCGTTATGCAGACCGGATGGCAGAAGGTAGGCGGAAAGTGGTACTACTTAGACGGCTCGGGTGCAATGAAGACCGGATGGCAGAAGATAGGCAGCAAATGGTATTACTTTACAGGCAGCGGTGCTATGTCTACAGGTTGGACCAAAGTAAGCGGAAAATGGTATTACTTTAACAGTTCCGGAGCAATGCTGACAGGCTGGCAGAAGATAAGCGGAAAGTGGTACTTTTTCGAAAGCTCGGGTGCAATGAAGACCGGTTGGCTTAAGTCAGGCGGTAAGTGGTATTACTTCGAAAGCAGCGGTGCTATGGTGGCAAATACTACAAGGCGAATCGGCGGCAAGAGTTATAACTTTAACTCTAGCGGTGTCTGCACAAATCCTTGAGCAGTTTAGAGTTGATTTCAATCGTCTTGGTCACGTAATTTTATCTATGAGGATTCCGTGACCAAAACTGGCTCCGTTTGGTAACTTAATTTTGTATATATGAATTCCGTGACCAGAATGAAGCAAACTTGGTCACGGATTTTTCTATAGCTGAATTCCGTGACCATATTGATGTGTTTTTGGTCACGGAATGTGTGTTTTAAAAGATTAGGTGACCAAGAGGGTTATCAGCTGTGAAGTGAGACACGTTTTGAGTGAGACCGTTCCGGATTCATTAACAAGTTTTCTTTAAAGAACGCAAAAAGAAAGGGCTGCCACGAATGACAGCCCTTTCTCCTTGCAAATGCCCGAAAGTTTGATTATGACTTACTAGCGAGGATATCCTTGATCTCTGTGAGGAGCTTAACTTCTTCGGAAGGCTCAGCAGGCTTTTCAGCCTCTTCTTCTTTTTCTTTCTTAAGCTTTGCAGCAGCAAGAGCAGCAGCCTTTGCAGAAGCTGTGTTGATTGCCTTAAGAATGATGAAGAGAACGAGTGCGATGATCAGGAAGTTAACAACAGCTGACAGGAAAGCACCATAGTTGAATGCAACTCCGCGAATTGCAAACTGTCCGCCGATCTGAAGACCATCCTCACTGTTTCCGCCGAAAATTACAGCGATCAAAGGGTTGATAAAATTATCTGTGAGTGCAGTAACGATGTTGCCGAACGCAGCACCGATGATAACACCGACAGCCATATCCATAACGTTTCCTTTTAAAGCAAAATCTTTAAATTCGGATAACAAACTCATAAGCAACCTCCAAATATTCATTTGATAAAAAGATTTTACAAAATTAGGGGTTTGTTAATGTGTCGTTTGGTTTACAACTCCATGAAAAATAAATAAAATATATAAAGATTAACGGAGGTATATATGGCTGATATCAAATATAAAAGAATCCTGCTCAAGCTCTCCGGCGAAGCGTTGGCAGGCGAGAAGAAAGTCGGAATTGATGATGATGTAGTTAACGAGATCACAGGTAAGATCAAAGAGGTTTCCGACTTAGGCGTTGAAGTCGCTATCGTTGTCGGCGGAGGCAACTTCTGGAGAGGCAGATCTTCCGAGAAGATGGACAGAGTTACTGCCGATCACATGGGAATGCTTGCCACACTTATGAATTCACTCGCATTATCCGATGCTCTTGAGCAGCACGGTGCAGTTACAAGAGTATTGTCAGCTGTTGATGTAAGACAGATGGCTGAGCCTTATATCAGAAAGAGAGCCGTACGTCACCTTGAGAAGGGAAGAATCGTAATCTTTGCATGCGGTACAGGTAATCCTTATTTCTCAACAGATACAGGTGCTGCATTAAGAGCTACCGAGATCGGTGCTGATATCATGCTCAAGGCTACAATGGTTGACGGTGTATACGATAAGGATCCCAACAAGTATCCTGATGCCGTCAGATATGAGAAGGTAACTCATGATGAAGTATTGAGCTCCAACCTTAAAGTTATGGATGCTACCGCAGCTGCTCTTTGCAGAGACAATCACACGAAGATCTATGTTTTCTCCATGGAAGATCCTGATAACATCGTCAGAGTCGTTAAAGGCGAGAATATAGGAACACTTGTAGAATAATTCTTAACGGAGGGAACAACAATGATCGAGATTACAAAGGCTGATTATGAGAAGGTAGAGGAGAAGATGCAGAAGTCTATCGATAATCTGCAGGAGAACTTTAATGCGATCCGAGCAGGCCGTGCTAATCCGCACGTACTAGATAAGATCACGGTAGATTATTACGGAACTCCTTCTCCCATCAACACAGTTGCTAATATTCAGGTTCCTGAAGCAAGAATGATCACTATTACACCTTGGGATCCTTCCAACCTTAAGGCAATCGAGAAGGCTATCCAGTCTTCAGATCTCGGAATCAATCCTACTAACGACGGTAAGATGCTGAGACTCGTTTTCCCTATGCTTACAGAGGACAGACGTAAGGATCTCGTTAAGCAGGTTAAGGTTTACGGCGAAGAGGCTAAGGTAGTTATCAGAAACGTAAGAAGAGACTCTATCGATAAGATGAGAGCTGCCAACAAGAAGAAGGAACTCACTGAAGATTCCCTCAAGGAGTACGAGGACGAGGTTCAGAAGATTACTGATAAGTTTATCAAGAACGTCGACGATCTTTGTGCCAAGAAGGAAAAGGAATTGATGGAGATCTGATGGCTGCTTTTAAGGATAAGAAGAAAACTTATGACACGACGGGACTTAAAGTTCCCGTCTCTTTAGGCGTCATAATGGACGGTAACGGCAGATGGGCAAAGAAGAGACTTCTGCCGAGAAGCGCAGGCCACAGGGCCGGTGCCGAGAATCTTAAGGAACTTTGCCGTAACTGCGGAAGATACGGCGTTAAGTACCTTACAGTCTATGCTTTCTCTACTGAGAACTGGGCTCGTCCCGAGGACGAAGTTCACCAGCTCATGGAGCTTTTCGTTGAGTTCTTTGAGAAGTATGATCCCGAGCTTGAGGAAGAAGGTATCCGCGTAAGGTTTACGGGTGATATCGAATCTTTACCCGAGCATATCCGCAAGGTTTGTTATGAGGGTGAGGAAAGATCCAAGAACAGACCCAAGATGCAGCTTATTGTTGCTTTCAATTACGGCGGCAGAAGAGAGATCGAGAATGCCGTGCGTAAGATAGGCGCCCGTGTCAAGAACGGTGAGATAGAGCCGGAGGATATAACGGAGCAGATGATCTCCGATAATATGTATCTTCCGGATGTACCTGATCCCGAACTTATTATCAGACCGAGCGGCGAGTACAGAATATCGAACTTCCTTTTGTGGGAGTGTGCATATTCCGAATTCTGGATATCAGATGTATTGTGGCCGGACTTCGGTTATCAGGAACTGACTCAGGCTTTCCGTGATTTTGCCGGAAGAGACAGGCGCTTCGGCGGCTTATCTTCAAAGGAGGCTAAGTCTTGAGGCAGAGAGTTATAACGGGAATTGTCTTTATCTTAGCCGTTTTGGCTTTCATTATTCCCTCATATTGGTTTTCGCCTCTGATGCTTCTGTTCGGCATTATAGTCGGTTCGGTATCAATGTATGAACTGATCAATGCGTTTAAGGCCGGCGGATTCGCACCTAACAGCTTTCTTATCGCGATCGGCGGAGTGATCTCCATTCTTATCGCTTTGGTTTCCTATTTCCAGGGAACGGGCATATTGGTTGCTCTGTCGCTTTATCTTCTGATCGTAATACCTTACTGCCTTGCATGTATAGTGCTGCCCTCGGTTATCGATCAGGAGAATCATCTTGCAAACGGTGTAGTGACGGGAATGATAGTTCTGTATGTTACCTTCCCGTTGTTCTGTCTTGCGATATTATCAATGCTTGCCCCTAACGGCTGGTTCTATATGGTTCCCGCATTGCTTGCTGCATGGATCTCTGACACATGCGCATACTTTGTAGGTGTTACATTAGGTAAGCATAAGATCGTACCGCGTTTAAGTCCCAAGAAGACCTGGGAGGGATGCATCGGCGGTGCGATAGGATGTGCCACTTTGGTAATGATCTATTTCGGCGTGCTTCACTCTATCGATCTCGGTGAGTATACGGTTAATTCCGCAGTCTTCTGTGCACTTGCATTCCTTTTGGGATTTGCTATGTCCGTTATGAGCCAGCTCGGCGACTGGATCGCTTCTCTCGTTAAGAGAATGTGCGGCATTAAGGATTACGGCAATCTGTTCCCGGGCCACGGTGGCATGATGGACAGATTCGACAGTGCGTTTTTTACCATTCCGATGGGTGTGCTTCTGGCGTTGATTGCCGTTCTTTTAACGTGATTTATTACAAGGATTGGGGGATTATAAGACTATGAGAGTTTTATCTGTATTAGGTTCCACCGGTTCGATCGGTACCCAGACTTTGGAAGTTGTCAGAAATAATCCTTCCGATTTCAAGGCAGTTGCGCTTACATGCGCCACGAATATCGATCTTTTGTATGAACAGATCGTTGAGTTTAAGCCCCTTGCGGTTTCCGTATTTGATGTGGAGAAAGCAAGTGAACTTAAGGCAAGACTTAATAAGGTCCATCCCGAGATCAAGACGGAAGTTTACTATGGCGAAGAAGGCGACATAGTCTGTGCCACTTTGCCTGAAGCTGATACTGTCTTAGGTGCCATCGTAGGTGTCGCAGGTCTTAAGCCTGTTTATAAAGCTATAGAAGCGGGTAAGGACATCGCTCTTGCCAATAAGGAGACGCTTGTCGCAGGCGGTGACCTCGTTATGCCGCTCGTTAAGGAAAAGGGCGTAGAGCTCTTGCCCGTTGATTCCGAGCACTGTGCCATCTGGCAGTGCCTGTGGGGCGAGAAGAAAGAGAACCTCGACAGGATTCTCATTACGGCTTCCGGCGGACCGTTCAGGGGCTACTCAAGAGAGCGCCTTAAGACCGTAACCTGCGAAAAGGCATTGAACCATCCTACATGGAAGATGGGCGGTAAGATCACTATAGATTCTTCCACGATGATGAATAAGGGTCTTGAAGTTATCGAGGCATCGCATCTGTTCGGCATTGATGTTGACAGGGTGGATGTCGTCGTTCATCCTCAAAGCGTTATCCATTCGATGATAAGGTTAAGAGACGGTTCTGTTCTTGCACAGATGGGTAAGCCTTCGATGATCCTTCCGATTATGGTCGCTCTTTACTATCCGGAGAGAGGACCGAGGCTTCTTGAGGAGTTTGACCCGTTTGACTCCAAGTGCTGCAACTTAACATTCGAGCCTTGTGATTCAAGAGTCTTCGGACTTCTGGATCTTGCTTACGAGGCAGGAAGCAAAAAGGGTATCCTTCCGGCTGTTATGAATGCTGCAAATGAAGCAGCGGTCGGAGCTTTCCTTAAGGGAAAGATCGGATTCCTTGATATTGAGAATACAGTCAGATCTGTTTATAACGAATTCGAGCCTGTAAACAGATTCGACAATACACTTGATGATATCCTCGGATACAGTAATGAGGCATATCGCAAGGCAGAGGAAAAACTGGGCCTATGAGCGTCTGGAGTATAATCGTTGCGATAATAATGCTCGGCCTTCTCGTGACTATTCACGAGCTGGGTCACTTTTGGGTCGCAAGACTTCTTAAGATCAAAGCATTTGAGGTGTCGATATTTGTCGGACCTAAGCTTATCGACTGGCGCAGGAAAGATGTCGAGTATTCGATCAGAGCATTGCCATTCGGAGCTTATGTAAGGTTCACGGATTTTGATGAGAACGGTAATACGATCATTTCGGATGATCCTTCGCTGCTTATTAATCAGCCGAGATGGAAGAGATTAATAGTAGCACTTGCAGGGCCTTTTATGAACCTTCTGCTCGGCGTTGTCATTTTCTCCTGTCTGTTCTCATTTGTAAACTATGCGACATTGGAAGTCGGAGCTATAAGACCCGGATCACAGCTTGCCGAAGTATATCTTGCAGGAGATACTCCTTTCGAGATAGGTGATGAGATTTTAGAGGTCAACGGCAACCGTGTGCTTACGGCTTACGACTATATGTATGAGGCTGACAGAGGCGTTTCTCCCACGAAGCCCATGATCCTTACTATGCGATCTCACCAGACGGGTGATATTTATGAGATTGAACTTGTACCGACACTGGAAGAGAGACCGATGATCGGTATTACCCATTCAGCCGAGATCAATGAGAAGTATAACGGCTGGGAGATAGTCGAAGTATCACCTTATCAGAATAACGGTGACCCGATTCTGAAGGTCGGCGATTATCTTACCGCAGTTGACGGCGTAAGCGTTGCTGAAGAAGGTTTCATTGATTACCTTAACAGCCTTACGGGCGGCGACACTATGCGTCTTACATATATAAGAAACGGTGTCGAATATGAGGAAGACTGCGTAAAGACAATGATGATATACGGTAATGACAGAGGTCCGATCCTCTATTCATATACCGTCGAAGATATGCACACTTTCCTTAATGCCATTAAGACTGCATGCCTGATGCCTTATACGATAATCAACCTGAGTATCAAGTCGATAGGTGATGTCTTCGAAGGGCAGGAGGAAGTCTATAACATGGTATCCGGTCCTATCGGAATGACATCCGTAGTATCCGAATATGTGGATGATGTTGATGATTCTTGGACTGAGAAATTCATAAATGTAGTTCAGATGGCGGGTATTATCTCCATCGGTCTTATGTTTACAAATCTTCTTCCAATACCCGGTCTTGACGGTAATCAGCTGATACTGATCATCGTTGAGATGATCATGGGACATAAGCTCTCCAAGAGGAGCGAGAACGTAATTAACACTGTAGGTTTTGTGTTGCTGATATGCCTTGTATTGTTCGCGTTCGCGTCGGACATCATAAGGATCATATTGGAGTAGGAGTAAGTTATGGCTAAGAATCTTATCGGCGTTATTGATATAGGATCGCTTACCGCAAGACTTAAGATCTATGAGATAGGTGCTCAGGGTGTTCCGAAGGAGATAGAGACCGTAAGAATGTTTACGTCTCTGGGAACCAGAAGTTACCTGTCGGGAGTCGTTGAAGCTGAACAGCTTGATGAGATCTGTGACTGCTTAAGGTCGTTCGATATCAAGTGTAAAGAATACAGGATCAACAGGGTTTTGTGCGTTGCGACCAGTGCATTAAGAGATGCGAGAAACCGCGATGTAATTCTCGAGCAGATCCGTATCAGAACAGGATACAGGATAGAGGTCATCGATAATTCGATCGAGAGATTCTATCAGAATATGGCTGTAAGGGAGAAGATGCCCGAGTTTAAGAACCTCATCAAGGAAGGAACCATGATCCTTGATATCGGTGCGAGTTCTTTGCAGGCGACGGTTTACGATAAGTCCGATTTCATATTCTCGCAGAACATGGTCCTGGGTTCGTTGAGGATCTATGAGATGCTTTCCGACCTTCAGTCAAAGACTACTCATTATGAGGATGTTTTGCAGGAGTTTATCGGTCAGGACTTAGATGACTATCATGCAGTTGAACCCAAAGGTATAGTCTATAAAAGCCTTGTGGCATTCGGCGGAGAATTGGGATTCATGAAGAGACTTCTTAATCTCACGCCTAACGAGAATGCGGTATTGAGCAAGGCTGAATTTCTGAAGGTTTACGATTATCTTTTCAAGAATACTCCGCAGGATCTGTCTCTTAACGACCATATCCCGACGAATATCGCTCCGCTTCTTTTGCCGTCTGCGATGATCATCAGAAATATGCTTGAGTATACGGGCGTTGATTCTGTATATCTGCCTCAAGCCTCGCTTTCGGACGGCATCATCTATAACCATTGCTCGAAGTACTCGGGCTACAAGCTGTCGATGAACCCTGATGACGATCTTATCAGAGCTGCAAGAAATGTAGCCAAGAGATACAGATCCCATAAGAAGCATATCGAGTTTGTGGAGAAGACCGCGATGGATCTTTTCGACGCTTCTGCTAAGATAACGGGTCTTACCGGCAGGGATAAGCTCCTGCTTCGAATCTCGGCTATCCTTCATGAGTCAGGCAAGTATGTGCATGCCAGAGCGCATAACGAAGCTGCATATGCACTAATCAAATATACGGATCTTATCGGGCTTAATTCCGAAGAGCTTGATATAATCGCGCTTGTAGTAAGGCTTTACCCCAAGCAGAACCCGTATGAGAATAATTATTACCAGAAGCTTGCGCCTTATAAGAAGGTGCTTGTATCGAAGCTTACTGCGATCCTGCGTATCGCGGATGCTCTCGATTCTTCGCATAAGCAGAAATCCAAAAAAGTTACCGTACAGCTCAATCCTGAAAGCCTGCACATATCGTGCGAGAGTGATGCCGATATGTCTTTCGAGATGTGGTCATTCGAGCACAGAAGCGGGCTTTTCGAAGAGGTTATCGGCATTAAGCCGGAACTTCGTATAAGGAGGACATTGTAATATGGCTTCAAAGGCAAAAGATACAAAAAAGACGGCGAAAAAGAAGGCTCCGGTTTCCAAGAAAACTGCTGCTAAGAAGACCACCGCCAAGAAGACTGCGGCCAAGAAGACGGCTTCTTCAGGGAAGATCGTTACTGCCAAGGAATTGACACGCCCCTGCGACAAGTTCAGTAACAGAGAGCTTTCATGGCTTGAGTTCAATAACAGGATCCTGCATGAGGCTAGAGATACGAAGAATCCGCTTCTCGAAAGGCTTAACTTCCTTTCCATCACAGCGTCGAATCTTGACGAGTTCTATATTGTCCGTGTCGCTTCTTTGAGGGATATGGCGAGCGTTAACTTCGAAGAGAAGGATATTGCGGGCCTTACTGTAAGTGAGCAGCTTTCAAGCATTGACGAGAAGACAAGAAAGCTCATGACACTGATGTATTCGACTTACGGCAGATCTTTGGTACCTTCTCTTAAGCAGGAGAATATCTATATCTGCGATTATAACGAGCTCGAGCAGAGGATGAAGGAGCGTTGCAACGAATACTTCAAGACGGAGCTTTATCCGATCCTTACTCCTATGGCAGTCGACCAGTCCAGACCGTTCCCGCTTATCTATAACAGACGACTTAACCTGTGCGTTATGCTCGACGGAAAGGGTATAGTTGATTCCCATAAATACGATGACAGCGATATTGTTTACGCGACTTTGCAGGTTCCTAATGTAGTACCGAGATTGTTTAAGCTGTTGGGCGATAACGGCGAGATATTCCTCGTGCCTATCGAGAGCATAATCAGAGCCAATCTCGATCTTCTTTTCACAAGTCAGAAAGTATTGGGAAGCGGTTGCTACAGAGTTATGCGTAATGCCGACCTTGATATCGATGAGGATGAGGCAGAGGATCTTCTTAAGGAGATCGAGGAGCAGGTCAGAAAGCGCCGTTACGGTGAGATCATCAGACTTGAAGTTGAGGATGATATAGATCCCGATATCCTTGATTACATTATCACAGAGCTTAAGATCTCCAAGGAGGATATCTTCAGTGTCGGCGGTCCTATCGATCTTACATTCCTCTCCAAGGTCAACGGCCTTGTAGGTAAGGAACGTTTCAATGAATTGAGATATCCTGCACACGATCCTGCCGCACCTGCCATGTTTGACGAGGACCTTGATAATATCTTCGATCAGATCAGAAAGAAGGACAGACTTGTTCATCATCCTTATGAGAGCTTCGAGCCCGTGCTTGAGTTCGTAAAGCAGGCTGCAAGAGATCCGCAGGTCCTCGCCATAAAGCAGACTCTCTACAGAGTTTCTGACGAGTCTCCGATCATCGCTTCGCTTCTCGAGGCTGCGAATAACGGCAAGCAGGTAATGGTATTGGTTGAGCTCAAGGCGAGATTCGATGAGCAGAACAACATTAACTGGGCCAAGAAGCTTGAGAATGCAGGATGCCATGTAATATACGGTCTCGTAGGACTTAAGACACACAGTAAGATCACACTGGTTGTCCGTAAGGAAGAGGACGGCATCAGACGTTACCTTCATCTTGCAACCGGCAACTATAACGACATCACAGCGAAAATCTATACTGACATCGGTCTGTTTACTGCATCGGAAAGCTTCGGCGAGGATGCTTCCGAGTTCTTCAATATGCTGTCGGGTTATTCTATCCCGAGTACATGGCGTAAGCTTGTAGCAGCTCCTATCTGGATGAAGGATTACTTCATCAGAAATATCCGCCGTGAAGCTGAGAATGCTTCCGAAGGAAAGCCTGCAAGAATAGTCGCCAAGATCAATTCGCTTGTTGACGGCAAAGTTATCGACGAGCTTTATAAAGCTTCATCTGCCGGAGTAAAGATCGATCTCATCATCAGAGGTATCTGCTGCCTTAAGGCGGGAGTCCCGGGATTGTCCGATAACATTACGGTAAGATCCATTACCGGAAGATTCCTCGAGCATTCAAGAATATTCATGTTCCATAACGGCGGCAAGGAAGATATCTATCTTGCTTCGGCTGACTGGATGCCCAGAAACCTCGACAGAAGAGTCGAGCTCATGTTCCCGATCGAAGACGAGGACTGCCGCAACAGGATCAAGGA
>CADAXO010000032.1 GCA_902791885.1 Oscillospiraceae bacterium
GGCTCAGGGACTTTTCTGCTCCCTGCTTATTGGAACAATCGTTAAGACTCTTGGACAGCAGCTGCTCCGTCTTAACAACAATGCAGTTTTCCAGTTTCTTGTAAATGCCGGAAATTTTGCAACAGACTCTCATGTAGTTGGAGCCGCAATGGCTGTTGGAATCGGTTTTGCAATGGGAGTTCCTGCCCTGGTTCTCTTTTCACTGGCAGCAGTTGGAAGCGCCGCTAATGTAACTGGTGGTGCTGGTGGTCCTCTCGCTGTTCTTTTGATTGCAATTATTGCTGCAGAAGTCGGCTGCCTTGTCAGCAAAAAGACAAAGGTTGATATTATCGTAACACCTGCTGTTACAATTCTGGTTGGTGCCCTTTTGACAGTTTTGACTGCTAAGTACATTGGTGCTGCTGCAAGCTCTGTTGGCCGCTTCCTTGTATGGACAACTAAGCTTCATCCTTTCTGGATGGGTATTCTTGTTTCTGCCGTTGTAGGTATTGCTTTGACTCTGCCTATTTCCTCTGCCGCAATCTGTGCCGCCTTCGGTCTTACAGGACTTGCCGGTGGTGCCGCAGTTGCAGGCTGCTGCGCTCAGATGGTTGGTTTTGCAGTTCTCAGCTTCCGCGAAAACCGCTGGGGTGGAATCTTGAGTCAGGGACTTGGTACATCAATGCTGCAGATGCCTAACATCATCAAAAATCCAAAAACCTGGCTTCCACCAATTATCACAAGTGCAATTACAGGCCCTCTTGCTACCATAGTATTCAAGCTCGAGTGCTCCAAGGTATCAGCAGGTATGGGTACATGCGGTATGGTAGGTCCCATCGGATGCTTCTCCGATATGTCCGCTTCAGGAACGCTCGATGCGAAGGCTTGGATCGGAATGGCTGTGGTCTGCATAATTGCCCCTGCAGTCCTGTCACTGCTGTTCTCGGAGATCATGCGTAAACTTGGCTGGATCAAAGACGGCGATATGAAACTCTGACGCTGTTTAATGTTATAATAATAAAAACGGATAAGGAGGCCCTGATATGTCAGTAAAGCAGATAAACGTATTTCTTGAGAATGAGCCCGGCAGGTTGGCCGAGATGACCAAGGTTCTCTCGGAGGCGAAGATTGATATCAGAGCCATTTATGTAACGGATTCCACTTCGTACGGTATCATCAGGATGATCGTTAACCAGCCCGACGATGCCAAGCTCGAACTTCAGACCAAGGGCTTCACGGTAAGCGTCTCACACGTTATTGCCGTTGAGCTTAAGGATGTTCCCGGAACTCTCGATAAGGTCCTGGGACTTCTGTCCGGCAACAATATCCAGCTTGAGTATCTCTACGCATTCGTAGGACGTGCTTCCAACGATGCTGTAGTTGTTCTCAGAGTTGATGACAGGCCGAAGACTCTTGAGATCTTTGAGCAGAACGGAGTCAGGGTCCTCGACGACAAGGAGGTTTACGGCATCTGATGTCGAATCCCTATAGTATTTACGGAGTTAGTGACGAAGCGGCTTCACTTGCCTTCAAGGCGGGTGAAGCTGTTCTTCCTGTATTCGACAAAATCGAGAAGACGCGCGAGATGAATCAGCTGCGCGTGATGGAGGCTTTTCGAGAGCATAAGTTCTCAGAGCCACACATGGGCCTTACTACAGGCTACGGTTATGACGACATCGGCAGGGAGAAGATAGAAGAGATATTCGCAGACATAATGGGAGCCGAGAAGGCTTATGTCAGGATCCAGATAAGCTCAGGTACGCAGGCAATATCCGCGATGCTTTACGGCATCCTGAGACCCGGCGACACGATGCTGTCTGTAACGGGCAGACCTTATGATACGCTCGCTTCTACTCTGGGCCTTACCGAGAAGACTTATGACGGTTCGCTCCGCCAGTACGGAATAGGCTACGATGAGGTCGAGCTTAAGCCTGACGGTACCTTTGACAAGGAAGCGGCACTTGCCAAGATAGATGACAAGGTCAAGGTCGTGTTCATCCAGAAGTCCAGAGGATACACGGGCAGACGAGCTCTTAGAATGGATGACATCAAGGATATCATCGACACGGTCCACGGCGTCCGTAAGGACATCATAGTCGCAGTCGATAACTGCTACGGGGAATTCACCGAGACGGCTGAGCCCTGTTCATACGGGGCGGATATCTGCGCAGGTTCCATGATCAAGAACCCGGGCGGCGGAATCGCACCTTCAGGCGGTTATATCGCAGGCAGGGCTGATCTTGTCGAGAAGGTTGCACGTCACATATCTGCGCCCGGATTAGGAAGTGAAGTAGGTCCTTCGCTTGGATTTAACAGACAACTTGCACAGGGAATATTCATGGCTCCACATGTTGTTGCCGAGTGCCTTAAGGGCGCGGTGTTCGCTTCAGCGGCGTTCGAGCTTGCAGGCATCACGACATCCCCATCCTATAAGGAGGACAGAGGAGATATCGTTCAGACGATCATATTCAATGATCCGGATAAGCTCGTTAATTTCTGCGGCAAGGTTCAGAGCTGCTCGCCGGTCGATTCTTTTGTAACGCCGGAGCCCTGGGATATGCCGGGATACGAGGATAAGGTCGTCATGGCTGCAGGTACATTTACATCAGGTGCAACCACCGAATTCTCATGCGACGGCCCGATTAAGCCTCCGTATATAGCCTACATGCAGGGAGGACTTGTTTATGAGCAGGTTAAACTTGCGGTAATGAGGGCTTTGTCATAAACTGAAATTTGGTAATTAATATGTCGGATAACGAGAACAGACAATGGTTTGAGCAGGGCGATGAGTCCAAGAAGAAGAGGGTAGGGGGCAAGAAACCCGTATCCGCTGAACCTAAGGCTCCCGCAGATCCTTCGAGAAGAAGAAGGAAGGCGAAGAGGAGTTCTGTTCCTGCCGGCAAACAGCCGCCGAGGCCGAATCAGAATCCGGGAAGCAAGAATGCGCCCGCGGTTCCCCCGAAGTCCAAGGGTCCGAATGCTCCTAAGGGCAAGGGTTCTAATAATCAGGGAAACGGCAGACCTCAGGGTAAGACTGCTCCGAATAAGGGGCGCCCTGACAAGGCGCAGCCTAATAAGAATCATCCCGGCAGAAATCCTGTCCAGAAGAAGAATCCCGTTCCCGGGAAAGTGAAGGAGTCTAAGAAGGAGCCTGTTCCTCAGCCTGCGATTCCCATGAAGGGTGAGGAGGAGCCTAAGAAGTCCGCCGACAGGAAGGCCGGCAGTCCTACTCCTACTGAGATAAGGAAGAAGTCATCGAGGCGTAAGGCTCTGGTCAATTCGGCCGTTGCCGTGGCACTGGTCCTCGCAGGCATAGTCGTCCTGATGTTTGTTGTACATCACCTTTTTGACTATTTTGCAGTTAAGCCGAATCTTGAATTCGTAACTAACGGTTCCATCGAGCACACCATCGGTTCGAGGGCGATCATCGTAAGAGATGAGAGTGTTGTTGTCTCTGACCACAGCGGAGACTTCGTTACCGAAGCGGCTGAGGGTTCAAGAGTCGCAGCGGGACAGTCCATCGCCATGGTCGTGCCTGCCGATATGCAGACGGTAGTCGAGAATCTCCGTAATACCCAGTCACAGATATCTGATGTTCAGCAGGAACTCATAGCTGAAGGTGCTGCTGAGGGCGCGGATGTTATCTACAACGACATCGATCAGTCTCTGACGCCGATCATCAACATGTTAAGACTTGATTCCAATGAGGGTAACCTCTCGGAACTGTCATCATATGCTTCATCCATCTCAGTTCTTCTTAACCAGAGGGAGATGGAGCTGTCGGACCTTGATTTTGACGACGAGCGTCTCCGTGTCCTTAGATCTGATGAGAGGGGATATGAGTCCCAGCTCGAGAACAGGGCTTCAGTCATCAATGCACCGGAACCCGGAATCATCTCATTCAAGCTGGACGGACTGGAGACAGTTCTTAATTACGAGGTCCTTCTCAATGCCGATGCAGGTACGATCGGTGATTACATCGATAATGCAGTCGGCATCATCACATCCGATCTTACGGTTGAAGCGGGCGATAATGTGGCTAGAATAGCCAGCAACCAGCAACAGTACATCGCTTGCTTCCTTAACGAGTCAGATGCGCCTTCTGCGGCGTTCGAGATAGGGTCGCAGCATACTGTCATTGTAGGTTCCGAGGGCTTAAGTATCGGCAAGTGCATAGTCGAGAGAATGACTCCCACATCCAATGGTGATTATCTCGTCGTGTTCTCAACAACAAGATACGTTGAGGATCTGCTCGATGTAAGATCCGCGGATATCGAGGTGGTTATTACTGAGACAAGGGGAATGAGAGTTCCCGTATCGAGCCTTGTAAGTCCTGATTACGGCAGAGGCGTTGCAACACTGTATATCAATGATCAGGGATTCTGTACGGAGCTCGGTGTTCTCATCGAGGACTATGACAGAGAGTTTGCCATCATTAAGCCTATGGGTGACGGCAGCGTTCCCAATCTTCAGACTGTATATATTACGAATCCGGATTCTGTCAGTCCGGGGGATCAGGTAAGCTGATGGATTATACTACCGAACTTCTCGAGAGACTTAAGAACAACGCGGATGCGGTAAGACGTAATATTGAACAGGCATGTGCCGAGGCTGGCAGAGATGCGTCTGAAGTTACGCTTATAGGAGTGTCCAAGGTTTTCCCCGTGGAATATGCCGAGGCGGCATTCGCGGGCGGTCTGAAGGATCTTGCGGAGAACCGCGTGCAGGAACTCGTTCCCAAGATAGAGAGGCTTGATGAGCTGGGTCTTCACCCGAACTGGCATCTCATAGGCACCCTGCAGCGTAATAAAGTTAAGTATATTATTGGGAAGACTTATCTTATTCATTCCGTAAATACGCTTGAACTTGCCGAAGAGATATCCAAGAGATCCGCTGCAGCAGGTATCGTTACAGACATTCTTTTACAGGGTAATATCTCCGGGGAAGAAAGCAAGCACGGTTTCTCTTCAGAAGAGCTTAAGGCAGCAGCAGATGCTGTGTCTGCTATGGAAGGCGTACGCATGAGAGGCCTTATGACAATGGCTCCTATCGAGACAAAGCCGGGTGAAGCAAGGCCTGTATTTGCCAAGACACACGAGCTTTTCGATATGCTTAAAAACGAAGTCAAGGATCCTTCCTGCTGGGATGTGCTCTCAATGGGCATGAGCGGAGATTACAGGGAAGCAATACTTGAAGGAAGTACCTGCATAAGGGTCGGAACCGCGATTTTTGGTGACAGAAAAGCCTTACAAAGCTGATTATGTGTCTTATGTAACAGGATTCTCGGGTGAATGTTACAGTAAAATTTCTTATCTTTTCCGTTCTTTTACAACTCCTCAAAATTACTTGAAACGGTGATTTTCGATTAGTATTATCGAGCCATACTTTTTAAGAACCACGCGGGTTTTGTGGTAATAATACATTCATTAGGAGGAACGAAAAGGTATGGGCAAGTTTTCTGATTTCATGAAGAAGCTTTATGATTATGAGGACGTAGAAGAGGGCGAGTACAACGAGTACGGCATGGAAGAGTATGATGACGCAGGCGAGTCTGAGTACGAGACATCCTATGATTCTTTCCAGGAAGAGATTCCTTACACACAGCCTGAGACACAGACATATATCCAGCAGCCTGTAGCTACAACTACTCCTGTAAGATCAGCTTCAACAGCAACAGTTGTAATGCTTTCACCTTACGACATCAGAACTTCCCAGATCGTTTGCGATCACATCCGTGAAGGACATATCGTAATCTGCAACCTTACACCTAACGCTAACAATCAGCGTGTTGTAGACTACATCTCCGGTGCTGTTTATTCTCTCGACGGTAAGATCGAGCCTACACCTGTAAAGACAACATTCGTCTGCACACCTAAGGCAGTTGAGCTCATCGTTGACAATCAGGCAGCTGAGGAGAGCACATCTAAGGTTTCTGCACTTTGATCTGAATCTTAAGATCCTGTAAACAGTTTGAGTTTTGAAAAGCCGGGAATACAATCCCGGCTTTTTTATGTATAATATATTTAATTAACCAGTTATAGGGGATTATGATGAAAGAATCAGATCGCGAGTTTGTGTTCTCATCTATTAACAGGATATGCCAGTCGCTTATATCAGAGGCTGAGGTTCTTTGTGAACTTATTGATGACGGTGATTTCGATTCCGTATCAAGACATATATCTTCTCTTGAAGATGATGCTGATAATGTTAAGCATGATGTGCAGTATTTTTATCAGGATAACAAGCTTTTCAGGGATCCCGAGGCTATGATGCTCTATGATGTTCTGCTCTCGATTGAGCAGTGCACCGATATCATACTTGATATCTCAGAGACTTTTACAAGACATAATATTAATAAGATCAAAGATAATATTGTTTCGAGTTTTATAAGTGCGGGTACCGGCGCTGTTAAGATGACCGAAGTGATCAATTCCATACGTCATATGAATAAGATAGATTCTCACGTTAAGGATATAATTGAGCTTGATCATTACAGCGTTGAGTATAAGAGGATCTATGACAGCAATATGAAGAAGCTTTTTGCCGATGGTGCTGATCCTCTTGAGGCTATGAGATGGACTGCCGTATATAACGTTTTCAAGAATCTTTTTGATGCTTATGAGAATGTAGCTGAGACTTGCGGCAAATTTTGTTTATTAACTGATTAATAATTCTTATGCGAACCTACGAAGTTACCGATGAAGACAGAAACCTTATCAAGGAAGCATATGCAACCTTAGAGAAGGCTCGTGTGCCCGGTAACTTTTTCCATACCGTAGGATGCTGTCTGAAGGCCAAGGACGGCACGTTATACCACGGAGTTAACTGTGACTGTATACACGGCTCCTGCGCCGAATTTGTGGCCGTAGGAAACGCCATAAGCAACGGTTGTCATGACTTCGATACCATTGTCTCAGTTCACCCGGACGGCCCTGCAGGATTATTCGCTCCCTGCGGAAACTGCCGCCAGATGCTGATGGAGTATTGTCCTGATATCAAGGTAATTCTTGCAGACGAGAACAGCAATATCATCAAGACTGATATTCGTGAGCTTCTTCCTTTGGCATGGACTCGCCTTGAAACAGGCGATCTAATGCATTGATAATTTTATTGTATCTTTCCGTCGAACAGGCCGGATCTTCTCTCGAGGACCAGATTCTTTATTATGTAGATCAGCGATGCGCATACCAGTGTGCTTATCAGTACGAGTATGAGGTAAACGCCCATTCCGAATCTTTCATAAACGAAATACAATGAACCGATCATAAGG
Source organism: Oscillospiraceae bacterium (assembly GCA_902791885.1). The sequence goes on from CADAXO010000032.1 coordinate 7,250, forward strand.
TAATTGATCATAATTATCTCAAGCGAGATCTTCCCCAGATACCGTAATACCGGGTTGCCGAACTTGATCTTCGACATAACGGCGATGATGATTATCAGGAACAAAAGCTCGAATACGGTCTCCTGACCCAATCCTGCAAGCTTGTAAAGGAAATGATTGCTGTCGGCAAAGTATTCGCGCCAGTAGACGTTGATGTCCAGAAGTCTCTTGTGAACGTAATCCATGGCGATGAACAGCAAGGAAGAGATTATTATCACAGCAACAAATCCTTTTCTGATGACTTTGTTGATGCTGTCTTCGTAATATGCATAGAACATGCCGGCGGGGAACATGAGGATAGTGTTATACCACCATTCGCCCTTGAACCAGTATGACATTATCGGTGAATCGGAATGACCGGAAACTAGTCCTATTGCCATCATGATAAGTACGATTACTGTCATAATGAGTATTCCCGTAAGAGGCTTTTTTACTCTCGCGAAGACTATCCTGAATGCCGCATAAAGGATCATTATCTCAACGGCGAACCACATCTGTGAGTTTACGAGGAATAATCCGAAGAAACTGCAGATTACTTCACCGAAGCCGAAGTGGCTGCCTATCCTGATGTTGCTTACCAATGCATCCGTAAGGTAGATGTAATTGCAGATGAAGAACGGAACAAGAACCGTAAAGATCCTTCGTCTCATGAAACCTTTGATGTAGTTCGTGTCTGTCATCCATCTTCTTATAAGACCGAAGCCGGAACAGAAGAAGAAGAAAGCGACTGCAAGTATTCCGTAAGGGTAGAAGAAGATCATCTTGCCGACATTGATGTCGAAGTTTAAAAGCAGGACAATAGTCTGATGGAACACGATAAACACAGCAAGAAATCCTTGGATCTCCTTTGTCGACACTCTGTCGAAAAAGGATCCCTGCACAGCATCTCTGCGGGATGATCCTGCGAGAAGTATCACTCCGAGAACAACTAAAGATGCTATTAATACGATCACAGATTCCACCTGATCTTCTCCTTTTCTACCTTACAAAACTGATAACATTCAATGTTATCGATATGAGAAGCAGGGACAATACGATGAGAAAGATTATGATAAATCTGCTCATCTGTTTCTTGTGCCTGATCTCTTCATCTCCGAGTTCGACAGATTCTTTAATGATCTTCGAAGCATCCTCGCGGGTCATAGTCTCATTCTTATCCTGCCTTGCTCCCGCAAGGATCTCCATGATCGAGATATCCAGTATCTCAGCTATCGGTTCGAGCATCGAGATGTCGGGGAAGCTTAATCCGCGCTCCCATTTGGACACGGCTTTATCAGTGACATTCAAAGCATCGGCAAGTTGCTTCTGGGTAAGCCCCTTTTCCTTGCGCAGTTCTGCTATAAGTTGTCCTGTTTTTTCCTTGTCCATCAATACATACCTTATTAAGGAGTATGCGTCTTAAGGGAGGATAAATCAATTACAGGCTTTGGAAGAGGGCACTTTTTTGAGGTTACAGCGTGCTTGATCTTTACATAAACTGATGTATATGCCGCAGTAATGACAAATACCGTTACAGCTCCGAAAGCACCGAAGAAACCGCTGTTGTTTGTCATCTCGAGTAAGGCCATGGTGAAGATGTGCATGATGTAGATTGGAAGCGAGCATTCTCTGCCGAGTTTCTCTGCGAATGTACCTGCACCGAAGTCGGGATATTTAAGGCACAGAAGAACGATCACGAAGGTGAGTATCTCACAGCTGATGAACGGAACGCCGACACTCTGTTTGTATGTGTTTAATTCGATGACAGCCGTTATACAGCAGACGATAAATAGTACGGTAAGTACAGGGGAGATGTACCTGAAGCTTAATATCTTCTTCTCGTAACGTCTTATAAGCATGCCTGTCATTGTGTATGAGATACCTACGAGTAATGCATTTCTTAACTGGTATGCCTCACCGATGCCCATATGGGACATTATGCAATAAGCTGCGATAAGAAACGGTCCCATAAACATCGCATATTTAAGAACCTTAAGCTTGTTAAGAAGAAGCATTATAAGGAGCGCATAGAGAAGTGAACCCAGGAACCACAGGTGCTCTGAGAAGGGGGATAAGTTATACAGCAGGAAATCGGTCAATGCCTTAGAAGTGAAGCATTCGCGTATACCTGCGTAAGATCCGTTAACGACTTTCTCGTATACTGCATATCCCGCCATGTAGAATACGTTGGCACCGATAAATAAGATAAACATTCTTTTCGCCTGCTTCAGAAGGCGCTTCATCATCTGTGCAGTGTCATCTCGGTAGAGAAAGTATCCGCACACTACGAGGAAGAACGGAACTGCAGTCTTGCCGTAAGTTATGAAGATGTCTCCGGCTTTGCCGTCGAAAGGAAAGTGAATAGCTACGACAAGAAACGCCATCACAATTCTCATGACATCGATTGAATGTATGCGGGAAGCTGTTCCTGCCAAGGTTCTTTTGCCGTTGATAAGACAGATGAGGTATTTATCTATGCCGTGAATTACGGCAGCAAGACCTATGGAAAGAAGGATAGTGAGCGTTATATACATGCTTGCGCTCGGAACTCTGAATACGAATCCTTCACTAAGTCCGGTAAGTATAAGGTTGTGGATGAGGTACAGTTCGAGTGAGATGGAACCCAGGAACTTAAGTACGCGGTTTCCGAACTTTACTTTCATCATGATAAGAACAAGGAAGCATATGAAGGCGATTATTCCTGAAAGCTGAAATGTCAGGCAGCGGATCTTATCGAAGTAAGCGGGGTCCACACCGGGTTCCTCGCTCCAGTAAGACCAGGTCTCGAGTGCGTATGATGTCTGTAATCCGAAGAGGACCATAAGAGCGGCGAAGACAGGTAGGAGCAGAGCGTAAGTTTTACATGCAACCTTGCGGAGAGCTTCGGTATGCTTCGCGAACAGTATGCCGACAACGAAAAGGAACGAAGAGTTATACCACCACTCTCCCATGAACCAGAACCTGCATGAGAAGTCTTCTCCGTGACACAGCATAAGGCTTCCCGCTATCATCAGCACAACGAAAATGCTCATTACTGCTGTTGCGACGGTACGGTTCTTTATAAAGCGGTATATAAAGTAGAAAGCAAGATACAGGATAGCGATCTCGACTATGTACCACATGTGTGAATTAATTAGAGTCCATCCGGAAAGAACGGAAAGAAGCTCCAATGGTTCGAATTTTGCTCCGCAGATACAGGCTGCGATAACGAATACCAGGATACACATGTAAAAAGGCACGAGAATGGCCGTGAGACGCTTCTTAAGGAATCCTTTAAGATAATTCTCCTTAGTTTTAAGGCTTGTGTACAAGCCGTATCCTGAGAAGAAAAAGAATATTCCGACAAAGAGTACTCCGAATTCTGAGAACGGTGCGAGTATGCCGGATCTTTCCTCCAATGCCTGTGTAAGGTGGTGGATGATTATAGCAACAGCAGCGAAGCCCTGGACTTTCTTAGATACATCAAGTCCCAGAGGATCTTCCTGCCACTGATGAAGCTTCGATACCTTGGCACCGATAAGAAGAACGGCTGCCAGAATAACGAGGATGATCCACATCGGAAATTCAAATGTTGTAAATGATTTGAAGAATGATGTCTGGGGTTGTGCCGACAGGCTGATGATGGTTAACGGAATCATAGCGTACCTCCCTGAGGATTTCTGATCTCACTCTATCAACCTGTTCGTGTATAAACAATCGACCCTTGGTAGAGTCCCGTAATCAGGGCGTTTCAGGGCTCACTCTACTTTAAGTTTACATCGTAGATCAGCCATTTTGAACGTGTGAATGTTTAACGCATAATTAACATAGGTCAATGCGATGACGCTTTTACATCTGTTATATTTACATCATAAGATCAACGGAGGCTCGTATGGATAAAGCGTATCTTATAAAACAACTCGCGGACCTTGCTTCGGCATATGAACTTGATGTATCCGAGCAGATCCTGGATCAGGTCATCAGCATCTCGAAGTTCAAGGTATATAACAAAGGCGATGTTCTGGCCCGTATCGGCGAGCCTTCGACCTATGCCGGTATCGTTATGAACGGTGTGGTCAGGTGTTTCTATGTGGACAGCGAAGGTAATGACGTGACCCGGTTCTTTGCAGCTGAAGGCAACTCGTGCATGGATGACGGTCTTATAGGCAGCGATTCGTATGCTGCCATGTGGGAGGCTTTGGAGGAGTCAACGGTGATGCTTTTCGAGGCGAAGCGTATGAAGGAGCTGATCATGTCGTCGGAGCGGATGAAGACCATCTGGATAGAACTGCTCGAGAGCGGGATGCGCTACAAGCTTTACAGGGAGAACGGGTTCCTGGTGGAGAATGCCACAGAGAGATACTTAAGCTTCCGTAAGCATTTTCCGAAGCTTATAGGGAGGGTGCCGCAGCAGTATATCGCGACGTATCTGGGTATTAAGCCGGAGTCGCTCAGCAGGATAAAGAATTCACTTAAAGAAGAGGCATAAGGAGGCAGATATGAAAGATGTTTTGATCGGAACGTGGGCGTGGGGACCCGGAATGAACGGAACCAAGATGGTGTTCGGAAACAAGCAGGATCCGCAGGCTCTTAAAGAGTCATTCGACGAAGCTCTTAAGCTCGGCTTTCTTAACTGGGATACGGCGGCCGTGTACGGCATGGGCTCGTGTGAGAAGTTCCTGGGAGGACTTATAGAAGGTCACCCTGAGGTCTTCATTTCAACTAAGTTTATGCCATCGAAAAGGTATAAGGCGGGTGCTCTTGTAAAGTCGTTCGGGGAAAGTATGTCGCGCCTCGGAAGGGAATGTGCAGATCTGTTCTGGATACATGTGCCGCATAATCTTGAGAAGAATATTGCTGAGGCTGTGCCGCTCATGAAGGACGGCAGGATCAAGTCTCTCGGTGTGTCAAATGTCTCTTTGGTTCACATTAAGCTCGCGCAGGAGCTGCTTGCGAAGGAAGGACTGAAGCTCGGCGCGGTGCAGAATCACTTCAGTCTTATCCGCGATGACCAGCAGCCGATAATCGATTACTGTAATCAAAACGGGATCAAGTACTACGCGTACATGGTGCTCGAGCAGGGCGCGCTCGCGGGACACTACAGTTACGAGAATCCGTTCCCGGCGTTCTCCTTAAGAAGCTTTCTGTTCCCTCGAAAAAACTTCAAAAAGATAGAGAGTCTTCTGGCTGCTATGCGTGAGATCGCGTCGAAATATAACATTGATCCTTCGCAGGTGCCGATCCTGTGGGTAATAGCTAAGGGTGCTAATCCTATCGTTGGTATCACGAAGCCGTCGCATGCCAAGAAACTTGCCGCAGCGATAGATGTGGAGTTAACGTCTGATGAGGTGGATATGCTTACAAAAGAAGCTGCTGCTACAGGGATAAGACAACAGGGCAGTTGGGAGCCTCAATGACGGCTTGCTCGCTTGGGTCCTCCGCGCTGCGCTTGTGCGGAGGTCGCTTCGCGAGGCCGTCATTGCGGTAAAAAAGAGCATCAGGCTAATCCTGGTGCTCTTTTGGTTCTCTGGTGGAGATGAGGGGAGTTGAACCCCTGTCCGAAACCATATCCTCTGGGACGTCTCCGGGTGCAGACAGTGATTGAGGATTTCCCTTTGGACAGAACCCGCTGTCAGGTATGCCCGCCGGTAGCTTCATGGATACAACAAAGGCTCAAAGCTTTGCCAATGAGGTGGTCCCGTTTAACCTCTCCCGGGTAAGGTCTGCCGGCAACGTCTTTCTTTGGTGGCAGAAGGCCGAAGAAGACGGTAGCTAGATTAAGCAGCTACGAGCTGTGTGTCGTTTGCAATTACTTGCGTTTCCCGTTTTTTAAGGTGGCCAACGAGAATCCACCACGGTACACCCCCATATAAGGGAATTAGATTATATTACAGACCTGAATCGTCGTCAAAATGGTTGTATTCGTCTTCGAAGTTAAGATCCTTGGATACATCGTAAGGTGTGTAAGGATCGTTCTCAACAGCCTTCTCCCAGCGGTCCTTCTGATCTTCGGCAGCCTGCTGTTCAGCCATGACGTTTTCCATCTCAATGGCGATATCTCTTGCCTCATAAGGATTAAGAACAGACTCTGAACCGCAGTAGATACACTTGATCTTGAAGTGACCTGAGAACTGAGCCTTGCGTCCGCAGTTAGGGCAGACCATACCCTTCAAAGTCTTGGCACCTTCGGATTCGATAGCGAGTGCTTCATCAATGGCTTCATCGAGCATCTCGTTGGTATATCCGTTATTCTTGAACATGATCCAGAATGCGTGGAGAAGAGTATTAAGTCTTTGAAGCTCGTTTCCCGTGCTGTCGTAGCTTATGGTATTCTCGCTGAATACGCTCTCATACTCGTTCGAGTCATTGTACATAGTCTGATTCCTCCTTATTCAAATACCATTATACAAATTCTTCGCAGAAAATCGATATTGCTTCAGCAACTGCCGCAATATTCGCTTCATTTGTCAGAACAGCTTCATCATCGCTGTTGGAAAGGAAGCCGAGGCTGATCTGGAAAGACCTTAATGTATTCGCATAATTAAGTCCGGTGTAAAGGCTTGTGGCTCTTACTGCGTTGACTTCAAGTCCTTCTGCATTTGCAACGAGCTCGGCAAGCTGCTCTGCGTACTCGGGAGATGTATCTGTGTAGCTTCCCGAATCGGGAGTGTAGACGCGTACGCCGGATGCCATCGAATCGCCGGCTGCATCAGCATGGATCCTCAGGAATACGTCTGCGGAATTGGAGTTCGCGATCGCTGCTCTTTCCTGGTTGGAGATGTTGACATCATTTGTGTCTCTTGTAAGTATTACATTCGCTCCGCACTGCTCAAGGTAATCAGCGATGATAAGCGAATAATCAAGCGTGAGTTCATACTCATTTATGCCCGTTACGATACCCGTTGCTCCGCTGGTACATCTGGGCTTTGTAGCGGAAAGCCATGAAGCATAAAGCTCCTGCTCGCTGTCCGTCGTCTCCTGGTGTCCCGGATCGATCACGACTGTAAGATTCGTAAGGTCGGGATGGTTGTCCGCAATCGGAACTCTCGTAGGTTCGGGAGTGGGGGTTATGGTAGGCGTCGGAGAGGGAGTAGGCTCGGAAGTGGTTTCTGTAGCGACTGTCTGCACAGCAACCGTTTCCTGTGCGCTGCCGCCGAAAAGCTTATCTTTATAAACGAAAAGAAGTGCTCCGATAGCAATGCCCAGAACTGCGACGATAATTCCGGTTATCGTATTCTTAACGCTCTTTTTAAGCTTTCTGTTTGGTGTTCTTCCTGTACGGTATTCTTCTTCGTCTTCTTCATTCTCGAAAGGTTTATCTGAAATATAATCAGCTTCCTGTTCCAGGAAAGGATTGGGTTCCGAAGCGGAAGGATTTGGTTGTGCCGGTGCTGCCGTACGTGCGGTTTTCGCATCGTATGCTGCAACGAGCTTCTCAATGAGTGCGTATTTCTGTTCGTCGGGTACGCCTGCCAGGTGATCCTGAAGATATGCACGCTGATCAGCGGTCATATTGCGTACGATTATCTCAAACTTGCGTCTTGTCTCTTCAGATAGCATTAATACTGATTATTCCGTCCTTATTGATGTAAAATAATGTGTGGTAATATATTTACAGAAAAATTATACATGAAATAATCAAAAAGGAAGCAGTTAATGGAAGATAGTCTTTATATTGTAATGCCCGCGTATAACGAAGAGGCAAATATCGAGTCGGTTGTTAAGGAATGGCATGAAGTAGTTGAGAAGATCGGACCTGAGTCAAAGCTCGTGGTCGTAAACGACGGAAGTAAGGATAATACTTACGGCAAGCTTCTTGAATTGGCAGAGAAGTATCCTCAGTTAACTCCTGTAACTAAGGAGAATTCGGGTCACGGCGCGACGCTTCTTTTTGCATATAACTATGCGGTTGAGCATAAGGCAGATTACATTTTCCAGACAGATTCCGATGGACAGACGCTTCCTTCCGAATTCTGGCCCTTCTGGGATGACAGGAAGATCTACGATGCAATCATCGGACACAGAAATCACAGGGAAGACGGTTTCTCCAGAATCATCGTTACCAAGGTCCTTAAGCTTGTTATAAGACTTACTTTCGGCGTTACCGTTACTGATGCCAACACGCCTTTCAGACTTATGCCGAGAAAGACATTGGAGACGTATCTTCCTAAGATCCCCAAGGATTTCAACCTTTCGAATGTCATGCTCTCGGTTCTTCTTGTTAAGAACAAGGACAACGTAAAGTTCGTACCCATAACGTTCCGCCCGAGACAGGGAGGAAAGAACTCCATCAATATGAAGAGGATCTTCAAGATCGGTGTTCAGGCGGTCAAGGATTTCAGGCAGCTCAGAAAGACAATTTAATTGTAAACCTAAATTCAATCTTGATTTACAATAGGGACTGAACTATAATTCAGTCCATGAATAAGACATACAACATTGTGCTTGAGGCAATCTGCGCCGCACTGATCACTGTTTGCTCATGGATATCCCTGCAGATTATGGATATCCCGTTCACACTTCAGACCTTCGGAATCTTCCTTGTTCTCTTTACCATCGGAGGCAAGAGGGGGATCAAGTCAGGACCTGCAGCGCTCATAGGACCTACGGGGGGATTCATAATCGGATTCATCTTCGTGGGACTTTGCTACTGGCTTCTTGATGAACTGTGCTTTAAGAAGCTTAAGAAGAGCTCTGCAAGAAGGCTCGCATTCTGCATAATAGAAGGCGTGATCCTTGAGGTTGTGCTTTATGTATTCGGTGTGATCTGGTTCATGGTCGTTTACACGAGAAACACGGGGGACATCGGTCTTGCCGCAGTACTTTCGATGTGTGTGTACCCGTTCCTGATCCCTGATCTTGTTAAGCTCATAGCAGCTGCATCGGCATCGCTTCGGACGCACAGTATTGTCAAACAACAGTAAAGAATCACATCCCGCGATTACTATATAATGTAATCATGGCATTTAATCGGAATATCTACAATACTCGCTATGAGATAGAGCAGCAGAGCCTTCCTCAGCGTTTCTTTGAGACGCCGAAGGATGTTATTGCGAGTATTCTTGATCCCGGTACGAATACATTTTATAAGCTTTTCAGAGTGCTTATCGAGAGGACGGGGGAGCAGTTCCCGTATAAGGAAGAGGACTTCACCACCAGGTGCTTCAGATTCGATGACGGAGCTTTCGGATGCTTTGTTACGCTTCCCAAGCCCGAGTCTGTTATGCTGTGCGCACACATAGTCTATATCTTCAGTCCCGACCTTAAGACACTCATGTTCTTTACCGTAGAGTCGGATGAGTTCATAGGTCATATGAATTACAAGCTTTGTTCGATCGACAAGAACGGTAAGCATACAGTTTACGGCGGATGCCCCATGACGGCTGCGGGTATCATAGGACAGGTAAGCGAGATCTATAACTCGTACTGAATTTTCCGATGTTAAGACAGATAGTTATCAACGGGCAGATCCTGGTTTACGATCTGTCCAGAAAGCGTGTAAAGAATATCAATCTCAGGATAGGTGTTGACGGACAGATCAAGGTGTCGTGTCCGAACAGAACTTCGATAGGAGAAGTCGAAAGTTTCTTAAGAGCCGAGTCCGATTTCATTGCAAGAAGTCTTTCCAAGATAAACGACAGGATCGATAATGCGGCCCGCCCGGTAACGTACGAAGACGGCGAGCAGGTCAAAGTATTCGGAGAACTTTGCACTATGCATGTAAGTACTGAGTTCCCTTTTAAGGGCTTGCGCTTTGTCTATCCCGACATTTATATCAATTCAGATACCCCGGAGCAGACCGAGAAGATATACCAGAAATGGAGACGGAAGAAGCTTAGTGCGAAGATTATGGAGATGCTTGAGTACTACTATCCCATGTTCGCCGTAAAAGGCGTGGAGCCTCCCAAGAAGGTTTGCTTCCGAACGATGTCCTCAAGGTGGGGAGTATGCACTCCGTCGACAGGAAAGCTTACTTTCAACTATAATCTTTTCGAGACGCCGGAGGAGCTTATAGCGTATGTTGTAGTGCATGAGCTCGCACACTTTCTTGAGGCGAATCACTCGGCGAAGTTCTGGGCGCACGTGGAAGACATCATGCCCGACTATAAGATAAGAAGGAAGACTTTAAGAGAATACTGATATGAGATACAAGCTTGCGATCTTCGACCTCGACGGCACCGTGCTTAACACAATAGGCGGACTTACATATGCGGTGAACGCGGCGCTTTCCATGAACGGCATCCCCGGTAAGACGCGCGATGAAGTGCAGGCGATGGTTGGAAACGGCACACGAAAGCTCATCGAGAGAGCGATATCCGAGGTGCCTTCCGCTGCGGGCATGCTCGAAAAGGTCTTTGCCGATTACAAGAAATTCTATTCAGAGAACTGCTATTACGACACATATCCTTACGACGGAATTGCCGATATGCTTCAAAGGTTAAACGATTCGGGTATCAAGTGTGCAGTGGTTACGAACAAGCCCGATGAGCCTGCGAAGAAACTTATAGATGAGCATTTCGGAGATCTAATCAAAGTGACTTACGGCAATGTTCCCGATGTCCCTGTAAAGCCCGATCCGACCTTCGTATATAAGACCATGGAGCTTCTTGATGTGAAGCCTTCCGAGTCGGTTTATATCGGTGATTCAGATGTCGATATCAGGACCGGAATAAATGCAGGAATTGATCACATAAGCGTTGACTGGGGCTTCCGTACCCGTGATTTCCTCATAGAAAACGGGGCCGGAATTATATTCTCCGACCCCGCATCATTAGCAGATTATCTTTGTTCCTGATCAAAGCATCTTTGCTCTTAATTCATCACCGGACATGGGTGAGAGGAGAGCAGGTGCAATATCGAATACTGTCTTGCAGCCGTAATCACCCTTCTCATAGAGTCTGAAGACAGCTCTTGTATATGCAAGGATAACCGATGCTGTGAACTCAGGGTTGGAATCAAGCTTCAGGCTGTACTCGATAACGTGCTTGTGCTCACTGTTTAATCCCGTAACACCGGATCTGAATACGAAGCCGCCGTGGTTAAGACCGCTGTGGTTAGCCTGGAATTCTTCTTCAGAGATGAAGTGTACTGTCGTATCGTAATCAGCGAAGTAGTTAGGCATCTCCTTGATAGTCTTCTCGATCAAAGCCTTGTCAGCGCCTTCTTCAGCAACTACGAAGCACTCTCTTGTGTGCTTCTGTCTTGTTGTAAGAGTGGGGTTGCTGCCGGATCTTACAGCTTCGAGAGCCTCAGGTACCGGAATTGTATACTGCTTGCCGTTCTTAACGCCTTCGATTCTTCTGATAGCATCAGAGTGACCTTGTGAAACGCCTTTGCCCCAGAATGTGTAGTCGTTGCCTTCGGGAAGAACGGAGTTTGAATATAGTCTCATCAGTGAGAACAATCCGGGATCCCATCCTGCTGAGATAAGGGATACCTTGTTTGCCTTCTTTGAAGCTTCATCGACTGTCTTGAAGTGCTCAGGGATCTTCGCATGTGTATCGAAGCTGTCGATTATGTTGCAAAGTGATGCATACTCGGGAGTTGTGATGGGAAGGTCAGTAGCGGATCCGCCGCAGTTAACGAGAACGTCGAAGTCGCCGGCCTTATCCTTAAGTTCGCTTACAGAATATACGGGAACACCCTCTGTCTTGATCTTGACTGAAGCGGGGTCACGTCTTGTGAAAACACCTGCAAGCTCCATATCAGGGCAGCGTGTGATCTCGCTCTCAACACCTCTTGCGAGGTTACCGTATCCGATGATTCCGATTCTTATTGCCATAATACTTGCCTCCATAGGCTTAAATTTCTAACAGATTATAAAACAGAGTTAACAGTTTATAAACCTTTTCTTCAATAAAAAATATTAAAATATAGGTAACTTGAGAAAGTGAGGTGATCATCATGGCAGTTAAGATAATCACTATTAGCAGGCAGTTTGGAAGCGGCGGAAGAACTATCGCCAAGGCACTTGCCCAGAAGCTCGGCTACGAGTACTACGATAAGGAGATTATCGAGGATGTCGCCGAGAAGACCGGATTCTCCAAGGAACTTATCGCGAGAAGGGGCGAGGAAGCACCCGGTAAGAGCATCTTCTCTTACGGCTTCGAAGCTCAGCCTACTCCGGGTATCATGAACGGTATGACGATGAACGACTATATCTGGACTGTTCAGAGAAAGGTCATTATGGATATAGCTGACGGCGGCAAGCCCTGCGTTATCGTCGGAAGATCCGCTGATTATATCCTCAAGGATTATGACAGCGTTCTCAATGTCTACATCTGTGCCGATAAGGAATTCAGGAAGGAACGTATCGTTAAGCTCTACGGAGAGACCGATAAGAAACCTGAGAAGAGGATCGAAGAGAAGGATAAGAAGAGAGCTGCGAACCATAAGCATTTTACGGATCTTGAGTGGGGCTATGCACCTAACTACGATATCTGTCTTAACAGCGCAGCGATCGGAATCGACAAGTGTGTCGAGATCCTTGAGTCTTTGGTAAAGAACGGCTGATCCTGACTTAAGCGACACATTCAGGTCTGTTTGTTGCTTTAACAACAGATTGCGGCGTGATTGATCATTTAATCTTCTCCGGCTTTAGATTTCAATTAATCTAACAAAAGTCGGAAGGAAGGTTAACGGAAATGACGTCATCAAAGATCATGATAATACGAAGCAGACGTAAAGAGAATCTTATCTTGGGTTTGCTTACGGTATTGACGGCAATCACAGTAGTTATATCGCTTCTGGATATATATACTTGACACACGCGCGTACCGCGTATTATAAATAAAAGCCGTGGGGGCTGTCCTTGCAGGGACAGCCTTTTTTATGGAGGTAGTTATGTTAATCAAGATCCTGATGCTTGTTGTATTCTTCGCTGTTCTTATCGCAGTCGGCGTGTTGAGCAGAAAAAGCGCAAAGAACGTTGACGGCTTCGTTCTCGGAGGAAGATCCGTCGGCCCCTGGCTTACAGCTTTTGCTTATGGTACGAGTTATTTCTCGGCTGTTATCTTCATCGGATACGCCGGTCAGTTCGGTTGGAAATTCGGTGTTGCTTCCACCTGGATAGGCATCGGAAATGCAGTTATCGGTTCCCTTCTTGCATGGGTAATCTTGGGCAGAAGAACAAGACTTATGACACATAAGCTCAACTCTTCCACAATGCCTGAGTTCTTCTCCAAAAGATACGACTCCAAGAGTCTTCGTATCGGATCTTCGATCATCATATTCGTGTTCCTGATCCCTTATACAGCTTCGTTGTACAATGGTCTTTCAAGACTTTTCGAGATGGCGTTTAACGTTGACTACAAGTACTGCATCATCGCGATGGCAGTGCTCACGGGTATCTATGTAATCGTCGGAGGTTACATGGCGACCGCGATCAACGACTTTATCCAGGGCATTATCATGCTCGTAGGTATCGTTGCAGTAATTGCAGCAGTTCTTAACATCAACGGCGGCTTCATGGGTTCCATGATGGAACTTGCCAAAGTGCAGGGTGACTTCCCTGACTATAACGGCGCTTATACGTCTTTCGTAGGACCTCTGCCTTTCGATCTTCTCGGTGTAGTCATCCTTACTTCACTCGGTACATGGGGACTTCCCCAGATGGTACAGAAGTTCTATGCCATCAAGCATGAGGATGCTATCAGAAAGGGTACTATCATCTCGACTTTCTTCGCTATCGTTGTAGCAGGCGGATGTTACTTCCTCGGAGGCTTCGGCCGTCTTTTCCTTACACAGGATGAGGTTGACGCTATGGGCTTTGATGCTATCGTTCCCGCGATGCTTGCGAACCTCCCCGAGTTCCTTATCGCAGTCGTAGTCATCCTGGTTCTTTCTGCTTCGATGTCTACACTCTCTTCACTTGTACTCACATCAAGCTCCACGCTCACACTCGATTTCATCTCCGGAACAGTAGTTAAGAAGATGGGTGAGAAGTCCAAGATGATCTGCCTTCGAGTTCTCGTTGTTGTATTCATTGTTATCTCTTCCATCATCGCTTTGATCCAGTACAGCAGCAACGTAACATTCATAGCTCAGCTCATGGGTGTTTCATGGGGTGCTCTTGCAGGTGCATTCCTCGCTCCGTTCCTCTTCAGCCTTTACTGGAAGAGAACAACGAAAGCTTCATGCTGGGTATGCTTCATCTTCGGTTCCGTTCTCATGGTAGCCAACATGCTCTTCAGATCGAGCTTCCCTGACGTTCTTAAGTCACCCATCAACTGCGGTGCTTTCGCAATGCTTGCAGGTTTTATCATCGTTCCCGTAGTAAGCATGATCTCCAAGAAGCCTTCTGATTCTTTGATCAACGAAGCTTTCTCAAGCTACGAGAAGCCTGTAACTGTTATGTCCAAGAACGTTCTTGAGGAACAGGATTAATGGATTACGACGTAATCATCATCGGTGCCGGTCCCGGAGGAATCTTCTCGGCTTTCGAGTTAAGTGAGAAGGCTCCGGAGCTTAAGGTGCTCCTTCTCGAGTCCGGTAAGTGTCTCGAGGAAAGAAAGTGTCCTATCGACGGCAAGAAGGTTAAGTCCTGTATCAACTGTAAGACCTGTGCTATTATGCGCGGCTTCGGCGGTGCGGGTGCTTTCTCCGACGGGAAATACAACATCACAAACGACTTCGGCGGAACCTTGTACGAGCACATTGGCAAGGAAACTGCGCTGGAGCTTATGGAGTATGTTGACGGCATCAATTTAAGAAACGGGGGAGAAGGTACCAAGCTTTATTCGACAGCAGGTTCTTCCTTCAAGAAGATCTGCCTTGAGAACGAACTTCATCTCCTTGATGCTTCCGTACGCCACTTGGGTACGGACAAGAACTATCAGGTATTAGGTCACATTTATGAGATCCTGAAAGATAAGATCGATATAAGATTCAACTGTCATGCTGATTCGCTTATCGTAAATGAGGACGGCACTTATACGGTTAAGACTGCCGACCGTGATTATACTTCCGGCAAGGTTATCGTTTCTGTAGGCCGCTCCGGAAGCAAGTGGATCGAACAAGTCTGCAAGGATCTTAATATCGAGACATTCTCCAACCGTGTAGATATCGGTGTCCGTGTCGAGCTCCCCGCTGTGGTGTTCTCACATCTTACTTCTGAGCTTTACGAGTCGAAGATAGTCTACAGAACAGAGAAGTTCGAGGACCGCGTCAGAACCTTCTGCATGAACCCGAACGGATACGTTGTAAACGAGAATACGAACGGTATCGTTACGGTTAACGGCCACAGCTTCGATTCGCCTGAACTTCAGTCTGATAACACAAACTTTGCATTGCTTGTTGCCAAGCATTTCTCTGAACCCTTTAAGGACAGTAACGGATATGGCGAGTCTATCGCACGCCTTTCCAATATGCTCGGCGGCGGTGTAATAGTTCAAAGATTAGGTGACCTCATGAGGGGCAGACGCTCTAATGAGGCCCGTATCGCAGAGTCGACGGTACGCCCGACTTTACAGGCTACTCCGGGCGACTTGTCGCTTGTTCTTCCCAAGAGGATCCTGGACGGAATTATCGAGATGATCCATGTTCTTGATAAGATTGCTCCCGGTACCGCGAACGACGATACTTTGCTTTACGGCGTTGAGGTAAAGTTCTATAACATGGAAGTTGCGATCGACGATAACCTCGAGACAAGGTACAAGGGTCTTTACATCATAGGTGACGGCTCAGGCGTAACACACTCACTTTCTCACGCTTCTGCAAGCGGTGTCTACGTAGCACGCCACATCGTCGAAAATATGGGTTGTTGAATTCACCGCTGTGATGATATAATCACCGCGGTGGTTTTCTTGGGGCATTAGCTCAGCTGGGAGAGCGCTACGCTGGCAGCGTAGAGGTCACGGGTTCGAGCCCCGTATGCTCCACCAATTATTTTACACAAGTCGTAGAACCTTGTGATTACGGGACTTTTCAAGTCCATCAAGTGTAACCCAAAGGCCATTTACCAAAAACTTACCAATTTTACGACAAGGTATAAAGAAGCACTCATTGAACGACCGGCATAACCGGTCGTTCTTTATTAATTCGAGATTGATAAAAATCATTGACAGTCCTTGCTAACCCTTTATATTTAGTTTCTTTGCGACATTAAAGAAAGAGTAAATCTACAAGAGAAAGTACGATACAATGGAAGAGGTACAGCGAGATGTATTTGAACATATCGAGCTGTTCTATAACAGAAAACGTATGCATTCACACCTAGGCTATATGAGCCAGTTTGAATACAGATCGAAGTAGATGGAGTTATCCGCCTGAAAATACTATGTTAAGAGATGCCAATGAAAGGAAAACCGACTATACATTTTTCACCGCAGTCCACCTTGGCATTGTGATGTATTTGGGCAATTCATTTTCGGAAATCCAATAACCATGTTGAAACCACCGGCTGTGATGAAGTAAGTAATCTTAAGTACCGATCCTGTGTATTGGATAGTTGTAAGATCCTTATAGCCATGCCTTCTAAAGTTATCTACAGATCAAGAAGCAACCTAAAAGAGGAATGATCAGGTAGGGCTCTGAGATACGCCCTATCTGACAACTCACGACAAAAAAGATACAACTCGCGTCAAATGTATTAAATCTTGTTGACAAGTATCATAATCCCATGATAATCAATATAAGTATTTTTGTTTGTGTTAGTATGGAGAGGTGTTATGAGTAGAAGTAGATTTAGTAAGTTGGTAAGTGTTGTTATCACGGGAGTTATCGCTATAAGTGGTCTTCCGTCAATGGTATTGGCGGATGTGATCAATTCACCTACATATTATTCTGTACAGTCCGAACTTGATTATGAGATAACGACAAATATAACATCTAGCTGGATCAATCACGAAAGCATTGATCTTGTTCTTACCAACACTGGCAGCGATACGATTCATAACTGGTATCTGACATTCAATACACTCTATAACATTGAAAATATCTGGAACGGTACTATATATGAAACCGATGGTAATGGTACATATACAATTACAAGTAACGGTTGGAATCAGGATATCCGTACAGGAGAATCCGTTACAGTCGGTATTACATTCTCTTCTGATACAGAAACAGAATTGTCTGTAGATCCTACATGGTATCTTCTTAACACACAGGCAACTGTAGTTGATGCAAGTCAATATACTCTTGCGTATACAGAATACTCTGCTTGGGAGACTGGCTTTACCGGACAGTTAACATTGACACCGCAGGTTGACTGTCAACACTGGGAATTGTCATTTGCTTCTAATAGGGAGATAACAGCAGCATCTTCAGCTGTATTGATTCCCGAAGGTGATAGCAACTATGCAATAACTCATGATGAGAATAATATGAGGTTATATGCGAACAATGCATTTAACTTCGGAATACAGGGCGTTAGCTCTGAAAATCTTCTTGAGTTTACAAATGTTGAACTTACCGTCGTTGACCTTGCTTATCATCTCGCTGATGATGCAGATGGTAGCGGAACACCCGATTATCTTGACTTTATAGGGGAAGGAAGCGTAGTCGGCCCCACTCCTACACCTGTTCCGACAGAAACACCAACGATAACTCCTACCGAAGAACCTACAGGAAATCCGACGGTAGCACCTTCGGCAACTCCCTCTCCTACATCAGAATCGACACCTACAGAAACGGAAGATCCGTATTATGGACTGAGAGATAGTGATAGTGATGGTTTGCTTGATTATCTGGAAGAAATATACGGGACTGACATTGATAATCCTGATACTGACGGAGATGGTTTGCTGGATGGGGATGAAATCAATATCGGCACAAGTCCTAATAATCCTGACACTAATGGTAAGGAATACTTTTATTTGATTACGATGTCGTTGATCAATTAGGGGATAGATTTAATGACCCTGTACTAGGTTATTAAGGGGTTCAATATGAAGAGAATAATAGTTGTAATATTGTTTTTTAGTTTGGTCTTGTGTTCTTGCGTTAGAGGGTATACAGAAGAGACAAGTATTTCTTCTTTCGATTCAAGCAACGGAAATTGTGCAGATATTAATATTGCAGCTATGGATATAGATTTATCTTTTGATGATGTTGTTAGTATATGTAGCGATTGTTTGCACGTGGATATTCTGGCTTATGGAGAGAGTGAGTGGGATAATTTCACTTTCAGTTATGAGAATAGACATATTATATATTATGGGGATTACGCATCATACATGGATAGTTTTAATGGTCTGCTTGAGTCAGCGGGAACGGTATATGGATTAAATGGAGAAATAATCTCAGATGGGATATCACCGAGATCAGATGATCATGTAGTTAGAATGCTACAAGTAGATGATATTACCATCTGTGAATATGAAGATGAATCATGGACAGAATCAGCGTTCAGACGAATAATAGAAGACAATGGTCTATATAGTGAATCATCTGATAGTACGAGTTCAAATGGGTATTGCTATTCTTATAATGACTCATTGGGGCTCTATAAAGCGGCATACTATTTTGGAAACTGTGTTTTTTATTGTTCTCTAACAAATGAGAACTCTATTAATAGTGTGGTTTTGTATCAAGAATTTTGTGAAGCCTTGGGGTTTCCGTTTGATGATTCTATTGAAGAATTATATTAATGTGGTTTGCAATGCAAGTATATTGATAGATGTGTATTATAAAGCGCAAATTAAAGCGCAAAATGGGGCTATGTCAGATAGGGAATATCTGCTGCTTATGAAGAGATTAAGTTTGATTAAATATCGGTGATTATAATCAGTATTATCGTATGATAACTTGTTATCGTTGTTGGAGTAATCTGTTGAAATCATTGGGATTTATAAGCATCATCTTTTCCTTGTCTTTCTTTTCATATTATTAGATTTTATCTGATTCTCGTATGATTACAATGCTTAAGTCCTCTAAGCATGAAGAACAGTCGTATAACTCTTGCGCCGGTATACTGCATTCCGTTAAAGATCTTCCTCACGGTATCGTTGAAGAGACCGCACGTCAGTGTATAGAAATGAAGTCCTGT
>CADAXO010000033.1 GCA_902791885.1 Oscillospiraceae bacterium
GAAGATGTAAGGTCTCAGGTAAAGTGTAGCGCCTGTTCCGTACGGAGGTACCCATGCTGCGTTAGCTGCAACTGTCTCCTTAACGGATCTTATGAACATCTCCTCTGTAATCGGAGGAATCTCAAGTCTTACAGCTGAATCGTGAAGTCTCTGAGCATTAAGGTCGGGGCGGAAAGTAACGATCTTACCGTCCTTAGTCTCATATGCCTTAAGGCCTTCGAAAACTGTCTGCGCATACTGAAGGACACCTGCGCACTCGCTCATGACGATCATGTCATCATCAACAAGAGCTCCGTCGTCCCATGCGCCGTTTGTGTAGTTGGCTACGAAACGCTTATCGGTCTTTGTATAACCGAATGTCAGATTCGCCCAGTCAAGATTCTTCTTTTCCATAATGAGAAACCTTCTTTCACATTAGTCTTTTCGATTCAACAATTATAGCACTTAGACGGCCGATGTTGTATAATTGTCAATGGAATATTAGGAGGATAGAAAAATGGGAGAAAATGAAGAAAAAAACTTCACACCGCAAGACTTTTTAAACAACAACGGTTTCAAACCAAATGATCAGAACGACCCTTATAACCTGAAGACTCCGTTCGGAAATCTCGACACCAAGAGCCCATTTAAATCAGCTGCACCCAATCCCTGGGATCAGACCGTATCAGATCCCTTCTCGGGCAATGCCAAGAAGTGCCCGGGCTGCGGCTCCAACCTCATCTTCGACGTAGAGATCGGCTCACTTATCTGCCGTACCTGCGGCAATCTTTACGATGCCACAACGATGGAGATGAACGGATCTTTGGGAATTGAGACTCCCGAACAGGAATACGGAATCAACGATGAGATCGATTATCAGGATCAGGGCAACAAGGAGATCGTATGTAACTCATGCGGTTCCCAGATCGTAACGGATGCCAATACGGCAGCGACCATCTGCCCTTTCTGCGGATCTCCTACACTCGTTACCAGAAGACTCACAAGACAGTTCAGACCTGATGCCCTCATCCCCTTCACGATCACTAAGGAGCAGGCTAAGAAGGCTTACCACGATCATGTGACATCCGTCGCGCACGTTCCGAAGTCTTTCACAAGTCAGGCCACGATCGATAAGATAACCGGCATCTATGTCCCGTTCTGGCTCGTATCGGCTGACGTTAAGATGGACATCGGCGGCTGGACCCATACGATAATGGACGGAAGTTCGTTCTACGATCCCATGAAGCAGGAGAAGACACGTAAACACTCTGTCGATATCCCTGTCGACGGAACTGTCGAGTTCTCACTTCAGAATGTGCCTTTCGACGGTTCGAGGAAGATATCGGACAGACTCATGGAAGCATGCGAACCTTTCGATCTTACGAAGCTCGTACCCTATAATGCATCTTACCTTTCCGGATGGCTCGCGGAGAAGTATGACACGCAGCCTAAGGATATGTATGAACGCATAAGAAAGAGACTCGACATATACTGTCACGAAGTTGCCGAGAAGGTAGAGTTCGAGGACTGTGATTCTTTCACTTACAACTCTGCATATTCGGGTATCTCGTACAAGAACTACAGAGTCCTTTACTGCCTCCTCCCGATCTGGTTCCTGAACATCAATTACGATGACAGAAGGTATCAGTTCGCCGTTAACGGACAGACGGGCGAAGTCTGCGGAGTAGTTCCCTACAGCAAGGTTTGGGAAGGCATAAGAGCCGGTGCAGAGAAGATCAACAACTTTAAACATTCGGCGAGCAGACTCACAAGAAGTGTTTTATATGTAACTCCGGGAGTTATATTCTTCCTGCTTCTTGCCATGGTAAGAACCAGAGCATTCGACTTTGAGGCATCGATGACGATCATTGTCATTTTGCTGATCCTTCTGGGATTCTCCTACCTGGGAGGCCTGGTCTTTCCTCCGATGATACTCTCATGGGAGAAAAAGCACATGAACAACTATGAATCGCATGATCCTCATTCGCTCGACAGGCGTCCGGATGTCTCGTTCTATTACGACACCACGAAGAAGATTAAGGTTGCGAAGAAGCTTACACAGGGCGGCGAGAACGGTATCGTCATGCCCCGTGCATTCAAAGTCTGATACTTCCCATGAAGATCCTGATAATAAGCGACTCCCACGGAAGATCGGATCTTCTTTACAGAGTATCCTTACTTGAGAATCCCGATATGGTCATTCATCTGGGCGACCTTGAAGACTCCGTGGATTCGGTCGCTTCCAAGCTGGGTTCACCTAAGATCCCCTGCACGTTCATAAGGGGCAACTGCGACTTCAGATCACAGGGGGAGCTTCAGGACTGGGCCGTCTTCACTCTCAAGGGGCACCGCTTCTTCTGCACACACGGGCACATAGTCAACGTCAATTACGGACTCGACAGACTCGTATACACCGCCCTGGATAACAACTGTGATATCGCGCTTTACGGGCACACCCATGTTCCTTTCGACGGGTTCGAGGACAATGCTTTCGGAAGTCCCAAGATACATGTATTGAACCCCGGAAGCATAGCGCGTCCAAGGGGATCAAGCGAGAAGACCTACATGATAATGAACCTGAAAGATGACGGCGCTTACGAGGTGAAGCTTAAGTCGCTGCACTGACGGCATCGTCTTCGTGCTTCAGGTTCCAATACCATCTGAAGACAGCCATTCCGATGATTATTATGTAACCCGCGACGCTTAAAAGCTCCGGCACTTCCGCGAGGAAAACGATACCGAGCAAGGCCGAGAAGACCACCTGTGTATTGTCGAAGACTCCGATCTTCCTCGCAGGTGCGAACTTATACGCAGATGTTATCGAGAACTGTGCTATGGCAGCAAATACTCCGGCCATAATAAGGAACGCGAGCTGCCACCACTCCATGGGCTTGAAGTTGAAGATCATGAAAGGCGCCGACAGCATACAGGAGAATATGGAGAAGCACAGAACGATAATGGACGTCCTCTCTCCTTTCCTGCCCAGAAGCCTTATAAAAGTATATGCGATACCGGCTCCGGCTCCTCCCCAGATCCCGCACAGCGCAGGGATCATGCTCATGTCTCCCGAAGGACGCGCGATAAGGATGACTCCCATGAAAGCTACAACGGTAGTCATGATATCTATCTTTGTGGGCTTCTCCTTAAGTATGGGGATGGAAGCGATTATCGCGAAAAAAGGCGACAGCTTGTTAAGCATATTGGCGTCAGCCAAAGGCAGGTGGTCGATCGCGTAGAAATTACAAAGAAGACCCGTCGTGCCGAAAAGGCATCGAAGGAAGATAAACCTGAAGCACCCTTTCTTGATCTTGAACTTATCCTCGGAACGTATAAGCGTAAAGCAGGCAATGACCGCAGCAAAAGCGTTACGGAAGAATGCCTTCTCCATTGTCGGAACATCGCCCGACAGTCTTACGAAAAATGTCATAAGTGCAAAGCCCAAAGCAGCTACAAGAATGCATGCTATGCCTTTGGCGTCGTTGTTTCTGAACTTCATCCTTTCCCTTTTACCAGGGCAGTATCCTCTCTACAGCCTTAAAGCCCGTTGTCTTGGCGAACTTCATGTTGTGATTAAAGCCCGTAAGCGCATCGGAAGGATCGATCATCTGCATGTTGAGAGCCTGCAGCTTGTTCCTTTCGAACTCAGCCGATACAAGCGTAACTTCATCTATATGACCGGTAGCGGTGTTGAGAACATCGTCAACAGCGTGAACATAGACCTTCTCGACAGGAAGGAGTGCGAAAGAGTCGCGTGCAACTCTTATCATGGTACTGCAGATATAATCCTGCATGAGAGCATAGTAGTTGGTCTTGCTCATCTCTTTCTCGCTTAACTCACCGCTAGCCTTAACCGATAACTCAGTCTTCGGCACAACTTCCTCGGATCTTACATGAAACTCAACCTCGAGAACCTCGGGATTGTCGGTGCCGACTTCAAAAGAAGAACCGTACTCAAGAAGATCATCGTAAGGTCTTACGACACTTATGACTTCCAGATAAGCATCGGTATCGCCTGCCACGATCCTGTCGGAGAACTGCTTTAATTCCTCCCACTCCCTGTAAGTCTCACTGCCCTTAACAATATTTGTGGGGATCTCGCCCTTGTTAAGGCCGATCCAGTCAATAGAACCGTCCGTTGCCTTATGAACTGACTTAATGGAATTCACATAGTTCTCGTACTCGGCGACCTTCGCGGTATTCTCCTCAAGCAAAGCCTGCTTCTCCTGCTCTTTCGCAGCAGCTGCAGCAGCCTTCTCCTCAGAAGCCTTGGTCTGGGCCTTTCCTGCCGACTTAGCCTTGTCTCCTGACTTGCCGAGCTTCTTCAGATCGTAGCTCTTCTTATAGTAAACGCCTGTTCCGGGGATGCCGACGCTGGTTGTGGACTTTCCTGTAGCGCTGATCGTCTCACGCAGACCGTTCTTGCCGAAGCTTATGCTGGGGCCGCTCTTGCTGAGGTTGATCTTGACGCCGGGCGCTATCGTGATGCTCTTTCTGAAACAAAGACCCATGTTCCACCTCCGAAGTACATGTAATACAAAATTAACTTAATACACAGCTATTTTACTACACGACAGAAAGTTAAAAAGGTAAAATTTATTAGAGAAAGGAAGTTTTATGGAAGATAAACTGCGCATAATCAAGGTCAGCGAGAACTCACTCGAGGCATTCGCGACATATGACAACGATTTTTACGACATAACGCTCCTTCCTTTGGCTGCAACAAATAATATCATCATAAAGTGCGATGCAGACAGACGTTTCACACTGGATGACATGGCACTTGTATTAGAGAAGATCATCATCAACAAGACCGATGCGGCCGTCTTTTTCTTTACCTGGTTTGACCCTTTGATACTTCATTTCTACGATGTTCTGAAGCTTAACGAATTGTTCGGGGACATCCCCGCCGCCATAGACGCTTACAGGCTCACGATGATGCCTCAGACGGACGACGATCTTCTTAAGTGGATCATAGCCCATATACTTAAGCTTTTCAGAGATATGTCGCTTATCAAGGTTCACATGCCCGTGTCCGAATACATCGGAGCGGAAGAGCTTCTGCGCATGATAGATCTTCAGAACGAAGAGGATATGCTGCCCATCGAGGACAGGCATTACATAAGCGAGCTTAAAGACGACTTCATCCACGAGCTCGACAACGACCTTATCCTCAAGGACGCCGACAGATTCACAAAGAAGCTTTTCGCAAGGTACGTCAACGAGCTTTGCGACGAGAACAACTTCAATGCGTTAAGGATCAAGGGCTTCGCCTGCCTCGGCGGAAACTCCGTGTTTAAATGCGACTACAAGGAAGCTGCCAGATGCATGGAGCTCTTATGGCGCGAGGGAAGCTTCGGCTATGCCGCGAACACCTTAGGCTTCATGTGCCTTGAAGGCCGCCTTACTGACGGCAGGCCGGATCTTGCGCAGGCATTCAGGTACTTCTCCATAGGACACTCATTCGGTATTTCGGAGTCCACTTTCAAACTCGCGGAAATGTACATGGACGGGGTATATGTGGCCAAGAACCTCGAAATGGCAGCGACCCTCATCGAGCGTGTTTATATCGACACCAGGATAAGGTTCGAACAGGAAGACTTCGACACCTCCTTCGCTGAAGCCTGCATGTATATGGGCAAACTTCAGTACAAAATATATAAAGAGAATCCCGAGAGCTTCGAATTCATGAAGGAACAGGCTCTCGACTTCTACCTCCAGGCGAGCTTCGCACTGCAGTTAAGATCGCAGTTCGGTCTGTCATCCGGTGACAGAAAACTTAAGGAGACGATCGAGAATACTATCAGCGAACTCATTGCCGGAATGAGGATATACAAGACATCCTTTAAGAGCGGCTACCCCGGGCCTCTCAAGGATTTTCTGACATACCGTCCTTACGGGATCTATCAGTTGGAACTTAAGAAGCTGAAGAACGACAGGATCCGCATAACCGTAAACCGTCTGACCAACAGAGTCGAGAACGAACCTGCCCTGACGCTTCTTACATACAGAGAATTTTGCTGTTGTGCATTAACGGATACGATCACATTAACGGCAAATAATGCCGAGCTTATAAGCAGGACCCCGGACCCCGATGTAATGTTCGATGACATATCGATAGATTCGGCGCCCGGAGGAGGAATGACCATAAGGTTCTTCCACGGAAGAAAAGAACTGACAATGATAAAAGCGGAGAGTTTTACAATAAACAGGCCTTGATCGATGTTCCGGAGGACGGAGGATGACGGAAGAGGGTTGGGAAATATTCAGTTTGGTTGCCGAATGCGGAAGCAACTCAGAAGCTGCGAGGATCCTCCACATATCGCAGTCAAGCGTATCAAGGGCAATTACCAGGCTCGAGAATAAGTACAACACCAAGCTTCTTAACCGCGACACCACGCCTTTCTCCCTCACCAAAAGCGGCGCATTCCTAAAGGACCGCATCGACCGCGGAATGAGCATATCCCAGCAGCTTACGAGGTTTATACAGGAACAGAATTCCGAACAGATAAGGATAGGTTATGCATTTCCCGTCTCGTGGCATCTTATAGCGACCTACGTACTTAAGATCAAGCAGACCAATCCCGGGATAAGGATCATCGTTTATCAGGAAGACAAGTTCAGATTAAGATATCTTCTTTCGGAGGGGCAGCTCGATCTTGCCGTTCTCCCCGATAAACTCTGCCTCAGCGAATACAGGATAATCGAGACCATAAGCGATCTTGACTGGGGCGTGGCTGCGCCTTGCGGAGTTCCCATATCCGACAAGAAATATGTGGAGCCCGAAGATCTTACTGACCTTCCGCTGCTGATTCCCGTCGAACTTACATGCGCCGATGCCATCGCGGAATGGTACGGTGACAGAAGCATGATACGCAACGCCGACACATACAACAACATGGAAACAATGACGGGACTTATAAACAACGGATTCGGATACGGATTTGTTCCGAAGATCGAGCAGAGTATTCTGAATAAACATGATATCTCGGTACACGTTTGTTATCCGAGGATAGTGACAACCGTCTACGTCTATACAAGAGTCGTGAATGACGGCTCCGACGTCTTAAGAAGGCTCCTTGATCCTTACAAGAAGATCAGATAAGCCCAAGGTGTTTTAACGCATTCATTACGCCGTCTTCGTGAAGCGCTGTGGTGACGTGGTCAGCTGCTCTTTTCGCAGGCTCGGCGCCGTTGCCCATGGCTACGGAGAATCCGGCAGCCCCGAACATGTCTACATCGTTAGCCCCGTCCCCTATCGCCACGGTATCCTTTATGTCTATATTCTTAAGTTCGCAGAGCTTGTGCATACCCGTGCCTTTCGAGAAGCCCTTCGGCACCATCTCCACAACGACATCGTTATGCTCAATGAAGTCGTAGTGATCCTGAAGTTCCCTGTAGCACGACAGTTTGTCGCATCCTGTGGAATCGCACGAGAGCTTGGATATGATCCACTTCCCGTATTCACCGCTTATGGACCTGCGCCTTTGCCCTATATCATTCATAACCTTGATGCCGTAAGGATCATCCTTGAATTCATCGTAGTCCATGTAAAGGTACTCGGGTCCTTCAAGGATAGCGCGGAAACCGTAGCGGCGCACGGTATCTACGGTAAACACAGCAAGGTCCCGCGGGATGATATGCTCGAACAGAACTTCCCCGCCTGCTTCAACACGCGTGCCCAAACCTGCAACAATACCGTCAAACCCGAGATCAAGAAGATCAGGCTTGGTTATATAGCCCCTGGTCCTTCCCGTGCATATATAGGCCTTGTGGCCGTTGGCTTTAAGGAGTTTGATCGCAGTTACAGTCGACTCCGGGATCACGCTCGTGTAGTCCCAGAGAGTTCCGTCTATGTCGAAGAAGACGTGTTTCAAATAAATTCCTCGGAAACCGGCAGCGTGCCTGCGGTGATCTTCACGAGAGCTTCCTTCAAAGGCATGGGCTTACCGAAAAGATAACCCTGAAGCCTCTCACAGCCGATGCTCTTTAAGTACTCGGCTTCATCCATTGTCTCTACACCCTCGGTAAGCGTATGCATGTGAAGGTCGTTAGCCATGGATACGATATTCTTAAGCACAGCCTTGGTCTTCTCTTCTTTATCGTAGAAGCTCGACAGGAATACCATATCGATCTTCATAACATCGAAAGTGAAATCCTTAAGAACATTAAGAGACGAATAACCGGAACCGAAGTCATCGAGCCAGAGCGGGAATCCCAAGGATCTCAATCTGTCGAGGTCCTTGTGGAGAGAGTCGAGGTTATCGGAAAGCGCACTCTCGGTTACCTCTACGTGTATCATCTCGGGAAGGATGTTGTACTTTCTTGTGCAGGAGCAAAGAAGATCGACTACATCCGTCAATTCGAAGTCAAGTCTGGAGAAGTTAAGCGATACGGGTACTGCAGGTCTGCCGTTATCCATGAGCCATCTTAAGTCGCGGCAGACGGTGTCGACAACGACCATATCGATCTTATGTACCTGATGATATTCCTCAAGCACCGGGATGAACAAAGGAGTCGGCAGGAATCCGTACTTCGGGTCCTCCCACTTGGACAAAGCCTCGTAACCGCAAAGCTTCCTGTTCTTGGCCCAGCAGACGGGCTGATAGTAGACCTTAATGTCTCCTCTGTCTATTGCAGCGTCAACATTATTAACGATGTACTGACGCATGATGAACTTATTGTCCAGTTCCTGATCGTATTCGCAGTAATCCTGGTCGTAATGCTTCTTGATGGAATTACATGCATAACGTGCTCTGTCGCATGCAACAGACGGGTCGATGTCACGGCTCTTAACCCTGTATCCGCCGGCCTTAAGACCTGTCTGTGTATCGAATCCGCAGTCGTAGATATATGTACGGAGTGTGGTGATACGCTTCTCGAGATCTTCTATGTCACAAAGAACAACGAAGTGATCGTCACCCGGGCGTCCTACAAGTCCGTCGTAGAATACGTCGATGACCTGACCTGCGAATTTCTTGATAAATGAGTTTCCGGACTCGAATCCGTACTTCTCGTTAAGAGGTCTGAAGTTCTCGATATCCAGATAAACGAATATCTGACGGGTGTACTTTGTATGCGGATCCTTGAGGATCTCGGACGCACGTTTTCTGAAGAAGCCCATATTGGCCGCACCTGTAAGCTCGTCCTTAACGGCTGTCTCGGCAAGATGCATGTTGGTCGATACAAGGCTCTCATCCTTCTCTGCCTCGTTCTTCTTCTGGTGATAAGCACTGATACTCGTGATAATGATAGAAGCGCCGATGATGATAAAGCCGATAGTAAACGGCGTGCTCGGCAGCTGCCTGGATTCAAAGTAGATAGTCACATAGAACAGAGCAAACGTACTTACAACGATAAGTATCGACAGGAACGGTCTCCACGCGAGTATACAGATAACGATGAGCTCCATCGCGAAGAACGTCATGACGATTCCGTCATTTCGGTATTCGATAAGGGAAATGAAGAAGCCGTATATCAGGCATACTCCCGAGAAGATAAGTACTGTCGTATAGGAAAGATTCGTGAGCTTGTTGTTTCTGACCTTCAATATGTCCCTTCGTGCATAGACGATGGACATCATACATGTAAAGAAGACCATTCCCACAAGAACCATCTGCAGGAAGAAATCGGAAGGACGGCCGACACCGCCCAATACATATGTGGCTACGGACTTAACAGCTATAAGAAGATTGATCAGGAAGACTACGGTAGCCATGTAGATGATGGCTTTCGTATTACTGCTGATCATATATCTGCTTATGGATTCTTTCTGCTCAAGACCAAGCCATCTTGCCGCAGCATCTGTAATGCTCTCGGAAGGCTTATTAATCTCTTGCTTCAGCTTGTCGCCAGATTCTCGTTCCAAAGTACCAATTCGCCCTTCGCGCGCGTTTCTTGCATATCTATTATACGCTGATTTGACGAACCGCGGTACACCAAAGTTATATCTTTCTTGGATAAAATAAACCTTCCGTCGACAAGAACATCGATATATCCGAGTATCTCGTCCGTCACCTCACAGCGGGGGTGGCTTCCGTCAACAAGAAGCTCGGTATCGTAATAAAAGCCCGTAAAAGCCCACAGATTCTTATCGGGGAACCTCTGCTTATACTCTCTGATAAAAGGCGCAAGCGCACGCTGGTTGGAGGGCTCGAAAGGCTCTCCTCCCAAAAGCGTAAGGCCTGTAATGTAGTCGTGATCAAGAAGACGCCAGATCTCTTCCTCGGTCTCCTTAGTGAATTCTTTACCGCAGCAAAAGTCCCAAGTGTCGGGATTGAAGCATCCCTCGCAGCAGTTCGTGCAGCCAGATACGAAGAGTGTGACCCTGACACCTGTTCCGTTCGCGATATCGCAGTCCTTAATAGCACTGTAATACATAGTCAAACTCTCCGAACTTAAGACTTAAAGTGCATCAAAGATGCATTACGCGCTCTCTGATCTCCTGTGTTCTGCCCTGGTTCCAGAACTGTGTTCCGATATAACCGCAGGTTCTTCTTGCTACATTGAGCTTATTCTCGTCGTCGTTGCCGCAGTGAGGGCATACCCATACGAGCTTGTGATCTCTCTCTTCGATCTTGATCTCTCCATCGTAACCGCATACCTGGCAGTAGTCGGACTTAGTGTTAAGTTCAGCGTACATGATGTTGTCGTAGATGAACTTCATGACATCCATAACAGCATCGATGTTGTTCTGCATGTTAGGTACCTCAACATAAGAGATGGCACCGCCGGGAGAAAGTCTCTGGAACTTGCTCTCGAGCTTAAGCTTCTCGAAAGCGTTGATCTGCTCGGTTACATGAATGTGGTAGCTGTTCGTGATGTAGTTCTTGTCCGTAACACCCTTGATGATGCCGAATCTTCTCTGAAGAGCCTTGGCAAACTTATATGTTGTGGACTCCAAAGGTGTGCCGTAGATGGAGTAGTCGATGTTCTCGGCTGCCTTCCACTTGGCGCATGCTGCGTTCAGTGTCTCCATAACCTTGAGACCGAATGCTTCACCCTCGGGTTCTGTAAGCTTCTTGCCCGTAACTTCGTATACACACTCCCAAAGACCGGCATAACCCAAAGAGATCGTGGAATAGCCGCCGTAGAGGAGCTTAGTGATAGGCTCGCCCTTCTGAAGTCTTGCAAGTGCACCGTACTGCCAAAGGATAGGAGCAGCATCGGAAAGTGTTCCTGCAAGTCTGTCGTGTCTGCAGCGCAAAGCTCTGTGGCAAAGCTCGAGTCTCTCATCGAGGATCTTCCAGAACTTGTCCTCATCTCTTGACTCGCAGCATGCGGAGCAGGCTACGTCAACGAGATTGATGGTAACAACACCCTGGTTGAATCTGCCGTAATACTTAGGCTGGTTGTTCTCATCCACATAAGTTGTAAGGAATGATCTGCAGCCCATGCATGTGTAGCAGTTGCCGTTGCCGTTCTTGTCGACCTTGAGCTGGAGCATGACCTTCTCGGAGATATAGTCGGGAACCATTCTCTTGGCCGTGCACTTTGCAGCAAGTCTAGTGAGATTATAGTAAGGAGAATCCTCGTGGATATTGTCCTCTTCAAGAACATAGATGAGCTTAGGGAATGCAGGTGTGATATAAACTCCTGCCTCATTCTTAACGCCCTGGATCCTCTGCTTCAGAACTTCCTCGATGATCATGGCAAGGTCAGCCTTGAGCTGAGGGTCCTTGGCCTCGTTAAGGTACATGAATACAGTAACGAAAGGAGCCTGTCCGTTAGTTGTGAGGAGTGTTACTACCTGATACTGGATCGTCTGAACGCCTCTCTCGATCTCTTCACGGAGTCTCTGCTCTACGATCTCCTTCTTCTTCTCTTCGGGAGGATTGATGCCGAGAGCCTCGAACTCGCATTCAACCTTTCTTGTGATCTTGTCTCTTGAGATCTGTACGAAAGGAGCAAGATGTGTAAGGGAGATCGACTGTCCGCCGTACTGGTTGGAAGCAACCTGGGCGATGATCTGTGTTGCGATATTACAAGCTGTGGAGAAGCTGTGGGGCTTCTCGATCATCGTACCTGAGATAACAGTTCCGTTCTGGAGCATATCCTCGAGGTTTACGAGATCGCAGTTATGCATGTGCTGTGCGAAATAGTCACTGTCGTGGAAGTGGATGATGCCCTGCTGATGAGCTTCAACGATATCCTGAGGCAGAAGAAGTCTCTGTGTAATGTCCTTACTTACCTCGCCTGCCATGTAGTCACGCTGTACGCTGTTGACTGTAGGGTTCTTATTGGAATTCTCCTGCTTCAGCTCCTCGTTATTGCACTCGATGAGTGTAAGGATGGAAGCATCAGTCGTATTGGACTGACGGATAAGGCTTCTGGTGTAGCGGTATGTTACGTAGAGCTTTGCTACTTCATATGCGCCATGAGCCATTATCTGCTTCTCGACGAGATCCTGGATCTCCTCGACAGAAAGGGCACGGTTCATGTTCTCACATTCATTGGTAACGCGCTCGGCAATACGTATAATCTGCTTAGGTGTCATGCGGTCAGATTCCTTAGCAGCCTCATTCGCCTTGGTAATAGCGTTGATTATCTTCGAGATATCGAATTCTACTTCCTGCTTGTTACGTTTGATGATCTTCATTTTGTGCACCCTGCCCTTCAAGTGTAGTCTGAATCAGTCTGACCATTGTAACAATGTTACAAAACTTTGTTAACCTGTTTTTCCACAATGTAATATTACATTTGTAACGGTTTTTTGAGTCTTCCTTCTTGCCTGTTCATTCTATATTTATGCTGTGCCGAGGTCAATAGCAAAACCACTATATATTGTGTTACATTTTCGCTACGCACCCTATATATAGTGCCGCGAACGTATACCTACGGGGCGCACAAACCCGTCTTTTCGGGCATTTGGGGCATAAAGATACCCCGTAAGCGGACATGCACTTACGGGGCACGTAAAGACTTAATTGAAGTTGTGCGTATTACTTCTTAATGAGCAGTGACTTACCTGTCATCTCAGCAGGCTGGGGCAGGCCCATGATCTCAAGAAGTGTAGGTGCGATATCACACAGCTTGCCGCCCTCACGAAGAGTGTAAGCATCGTCGTAGTTAACGAGGATGAAAGGAACGGGGTT
>CADAXO010000034.1:0-30430 GCA_902791885.1 Oscillospiraceae bacterium
TCCCCGCTGGGACGGGCAAAGGATACGGCCAAGGTATCTCTCGACAGAAGAGCTGAACTCGGACTTAACCACGAAGCTTCAGTTCTTCCCTGGCTTAAGGAATTCTATTATGACCTTAAGTATCCTGATACGAATGAGCCTTGCATGTGCTGGGACCATATGCCGTCTTATTTTAACGGCAACAAGGATCTTCACGATAAGGACAGATGGTACGATACGGATCTTATGAGGTCCGGCAATATTCGCGCGGAATACGAAGCCGTGACGTCCGCTTTCGATGAGCTTCTTAAGGGGTACGGCTACGTAAGGCGTAGTGACGGCACTTATGAAGTAACGTCCCACAATGACAAGACGATAGTTATGTTCTGCCACTTCGGAGTTACCGCTGTGCTTACGGGACACATGACAGGTGTTGCACCTACGTGTCTCTGGCAGAACTTCTTCATGGCGCCCTCTTCGGTTACTATAATAGGCTCTGAAGAGCGTGAAGAGGGAACCGCTTCGTTTCGTGTACAGGTCTTCGGCGACACGGCACATCTTACTTCAAAGAATGAATCCGTATCCTCATCAGGATACTTCGCGGAGGTGTTGAGTATATGAGCATGACAGCAATTGCAGCTGTAGATCAGACCTGGGGCATAGGATATAAGGGTGACCTTCTCATCTCTCTTCCTGAGGATCAGAAGGGCGTATTCCGTAAATATACGGCAGGTAATACTGTCGTGTTCGGAAGAAAGACACTTCAGACTTTTCCGGGCGAGAGGCTTTTGCCCAAAAGAGTGAACATCATTCTTACAAGAAACCGCGACTTTACTAAGGAAGGCGCAGTCATCCTTCATGACAGGGAAGAGCTTCAGGAATATATCGCTTCACATACCGATGAGAAGATATTCCTTATAGGCGGAGAGACTGTATATAAGTCAATGCTCGATCTTTGTGATGAGGCAATAATCACTTATATCCATAAGGAATTTACTGCCGATGCTTACTTCCCGAATCTTGATGAGGATCCCGAGTGGGAGCTTGATCACGAGGAAGAAGATATAATGTCTGAAGCAGGCGTCGCATTCAATGTCAGATTTTACAAAAGAAAATTGACTAACGGTCAAAAATGTGGTAGCATAGGTGCAGTTTAAGGAGAAAGAATTTGAAGAATATCGATCCGGCAATCAAGAATATGACTTCTTATATCGCACTCGCGACGCTTATCATGAGTGCACTTATGGAAGCAGTCTTTCTTATCATCGGAAGATGGGACCTTCCCGTCCTGTTTGGTAATCTTCTGGGTGCCGGTGTCGGTATCCTCAATTTCTTCCTTATGGGGCTCGGCCTTCAGAAAGCTCTCGATAAGAACGAGAAGGACGCGAAGGCAACAGTTGCTTTCTCTCATACAATGAGATTCTTCCTTCTTGCACTCGTGCTGATACTGGCGGCCGTACTTGACTGGTTCAATCTTCTTGCAGCCGTAATCTCTTTGATTATGCCGACGGCTGCCGTCTATATGAGTGCCATGGTGTCAAAGAAGAAGGGCATTCAGGAGGAACCTGAAGTATGACCGTATTACTGCTTATCTTGTCCATCCTTCCTCTTATAGCGGGCATTCTCATCAAGGTTCTTTACGTACCCGCTTCCGAAGGCATCGATATTTCAGGTGCTCATATATTCTTCACGATAGATCTTCCTTTTGGCGGACTTCCGATCACCGAGTCTCAGGTCAACTCATGGCTCGTAATTCTGTCTTTGTTCTTCTTCTGCCTGTTCCTGACTCACGGTCTCAAGACTAAGAATATGTCCAGAAGACAGATAATTGCTGAATGGATAGTTAACACGGTTGATAATCTCGTTAAGACCAACATGGGAGAGTTCTTCATGGGATTCGGGCCGTTCATAGCTGCGATGCTCGGCCTCTCGGCCTGTTCATCTCTTCTTACTCTTATTGGACTTTTCCCGCCGACATCTGACATCAATGTCACCGGCGGATGGGCTCTTCTGACCTTCATACTTATTACTTACTATAAGTTTAAGGCAGGTCCCCTCATATATATCAAGAGCTTTGGTGATCCGGTGCCTTTCCTCGCGCCTTTGAACATCATAAGTGAGGTTGCGACACCTATATCGATGGCATTCCGTCATTACGGCAACGTCCTGTCGGGTTCCATCATTTCAATACTCATAGCTAATCTTCTTACTAATGTATCTAAGATGATATTCGGATTCCTTCCCGGCTACCTTGGCGGTTTCCCGTACTTAAGGGTTGGACTTCCGGCGATATTATCCATTTATTTCGATCTGTTCAGCGGAGCCTTACAGGCATTCATCTTCGCTATGCTGACCATGCTGTATGTTTCAGGCGGTTTCCCGGAGGATGAATACTTCAAACGCAAGCGGATAAAGGAAGCTAAGAAAAAACAACAAGTTATCGAGAATACAAACGGAGGTGTTTGAAAATGTTGGAATTGGCAATCGGTATTATTCTGGGAGGATGCGCTCTCGGAGCAGGATGTGCGATGATCGCAGGTATCGGACCCGGTATCGGTGAAGGTAATGCGGTAGCTGCTGCCTGTGAAGCGATCGGAAGACAGCCTGAATCAAGAAGTGCGGTAACCACGACAATGCTCATGGGATGTGCTATCGCTGAGACTACAGGTCTTTATGCTCTTGTTATTGCTATCCTTCTTATCTTCGTAGCGCCCGGAAGACTCGTAAATATTCTTCTTGAATCTATCGGATAATCAACATGAACAATCTTGACGTTATTTCGTTAAACATCTGGCAGATTATCATATCGCTTCTTAATCTTGTCATTCTGTTCTTTCTGTTCAGGAAGTTCCTTTTCGAGCCGGTGAAGAAAGTCATTGCCAAGAGGCAGGAGGAAGTGGATTCCCGTTACGACAGCGCGTCCAAGGCTGAAGCTGATGCCATGGAGCTGAAGTCTTCATGGGAGACGAGAATGAAGTCTGCCGAGGATGAAGCAGGGGCCATAATCAAGGAGGCCGTCGAGAAGGCGGACCGCCGTAATGAGATAATGCTCTACGAGTCCCGTGAGAAGGCCGAGTCCATCATCCGTAAGGCTAAGTCCGAAGCGGAGCGTGATAAGGCTGATGCCCAGGAATATATCAAGAAGGAGATAGTAGATGTCTCCACGGCTTTGTCCGAGCAGGTACTCGGCCGTGAGATCAATATGGATGACCACATGAATCTTATCGATGATTTCATCGATAATCTGGAGGATCAGTAATGAACGGGAACGGCAAGGAATATGCCATAGCTCTTTTCTCCCTGATGCTTGAGTCAGATGAAGCTGATAAGGTCATCACCGATATTGATCTTGTTGATACTTTGTTTAAGGAGAATCCTGAGTACATAGATTATCTGATCAACCCGTCTGTTCCGAAGTCGGAAAGGATCGAGTCATTGAGAAGCGTGTTTGAAGGTCAGGTCTGTGACCACGTCTATTCTTTTCTCAATGTAATATGCGAACACCGCGACATGCATGTTCTGTTCTCTGCCATCAGTGAGTTCAGGATGATGTATGAAGACTATATGCATATAGCCGATGCGGTGATAACAAGTGCGGTCGAGCTTACCGATGAGCAGAAGGCAAGGCTTACGGCAAAACTTACGAAAGTTACCGGCAAGACCATTAAGCCTCAGTATGTCATTGATAAGGGTCTCATAGGCGGTATATCCGTAACTGTCGACGGCAAGCACTTTGACGGAAGTGTCAGAAAGAATCTCAAGAATTTAAAGGAAGTGATATCCTGATATGAACAGAAAGCCGGAAGAAATCAGTAACATACTGAAAGAACAGATAAGAAGTTACAAGAACCGCATCGATATGGGTGAGGTCGGCACCGTTGTTATGGTAGGTGACGGAATCGCGAGTGTTTACGGCATCCGTAACTGCATGTCGACTGAGCTCCTTGAATTCGAAGACGGAAGCGTAGGTCTTGCCCAGAATCTGGAGAATGAGATCGTATCAGTTGCCATACTTTCCGATACGGATGATATAAGAGAGGGAACCAGGGTAAAGAGGACCGGTAAGGTATTATCAGTTCCCGTAGGCGAAGGATTCCTCGGAAGAGTAGTCAATCCTCTCGGCGAGCCCATCGACGGCAAGGGACCGGTTCCTCATGCGGGGTATAAGCCCGTTGAAGCAGAGGCTCCCGGAATCATTGAGAGAAAGAGCGTATCAGTTCCTCTTCAGACAGGAATCAAGGCTATCGATTCAATGATCCCGATCGGACGAGGCCAGCGTGAGCTCATTATCGGCGACAGACAGACAGGAAAGACACAGATCGCTCTTGATACCATCGTTAATCAGAAGGATACAGGCGTTATCTGCGTATATGTAGCAATCGGACAGAAGGCATCTTCCGTAGTTCAGCTCGTCTCTGACCTTACAAGAGCGGGAGCCATGTCCTATACGATAGTCGTATCCGCTACGGCAGCCGAGAGTGCTCCTATTCAGTACATTGCTCCGTATTCGGGTTGCGCGATGGCCGAGTATTTCCGTGAGCAGGGCAAGGATGTTCTCATCGTATATGATGACCTGTCCAAACACGCTGTTGCTTACAGAGCCCTGTCGCTTCTTATCAGAAGACCTCCGGGAAGAGAAGCATATCCCGGTGACGTATTCTATCTTCATTCGAGACTTCTCGAGCGTGCAGCATGCGTTGCACCCGAGTTCGGCGGCGGTTCAATCACTGCGCTCCCTATCGTAGAGACTCAGGCAGGCGATGTTTCCGCATATATCCCGACTAATGTAATCTCGATTACCGACGGACAGATATTCCTTGAGACAGAACTGTTCCACAGCGGAATCATTCCTGCCATCAACCCTGGTATTTCAGTAAGCCGAGTCGGCGGATCCGCACAGCTTAAGGCGATGAAGAAGGTTTCAGGAGAGCTTAAGCTTCTGTATTCACAGTTCAGAGAACTTCAGGAGTTCTCTCAGTTCGGATCTGATCTCGATTCAGATACGAAGGCAAGACTGAATCTTGGTGAGAGAATCGTTCAGGTATTGAAGCAGAATCTCAACAGCCCCGTAGAAGTCGGTGCTCAGGTCGCGATCATCTATGCCGTAATTAACGGTTATCTGAATTCCGTTCCCGTTGATAAGGTCCCTGAATTCGAGACTGAACTTTATGACCTTCTTAACATGGAATACAAGGACTGGCTGCTTCGAATTAAGAGCGGCAACTGGGACAAAGAGGATGAGGATACTCTTAAGAAGATCCTTACAAAACTTACTAAGAGTGAATAAAAATGGCTAAGGATATTAAGGCACTGCGTAAGAGGATAAAGAGCTTTGACTCGACGCTCCATCTGACAGGAGCGATGGGTCTTGTCGCATCCTCAAAGATGCGTAAGGCTACCGATGCCATGCTGCAGGGAAGAAAGTACCTGAAGGCTGTTTCCGAGATAGTTGACGATCTTACAAGAAGTCAGGAATGCCAGAAGTCGGTATTCTTCAGTGAAGAACCTGAACTGAAGATCACGGATTCGACAAGACTCATCGTCATTGCCGGAGACAGAGGTCTTTGCGGCGGCTACAATGCCAATGTGTTCAGGATGGTAAGGGACATGGGCGTCAAGGACATTGTTCCTATCGGCAAGAGGGCATTCGACAGATATACAGATGATGAATTGTCTGATTTTGATCCCGATTACGTCAGGGTGTTTGATTCATCGGAGCATTATTCATTCGATTCCGCGATGGAGACTAGTAAGTCCTGCATTAACGACTTCCGTGAGGGCAGGATTGACCGAGTCGGTATCGTTTACAACAAGTATGTATCGATACTTACACAGGAGCCTCATGTTAAGTGGATTCTTCCGCTTACAAGACTTGAGGGGAGAAGTGCGAATGCAGGCATATATGAGCCGGAGCCCCTCGTTCTTCTCGAGGACATTCTTCCCCAGTATTTTGCAGGCGTTCTTTATTCTCTTGTCAAAGAGAGTTTTGCCTGTGAGGTGGCATCGAGAAGAATGGCAATGGACAGTGCCACCAAGAATGCAACAGAGATGATTGATAATCTTACTTTGGAATATAACCGTGTAAGGCAGAGTAAGATAACACAGGAGATTACAGAGATAGTTGCCGGTGCCGGCAGCAAGTGAGGAGAGATGAAACATGGCATCTAATGAGATTAACAAAGGCCTTGTAGCACAGGTAATGGGACCTGTCGTCGATGTGCATTTCGACGAGGGCTGCCTTCCGCCTATCAATAATGCTCTTGAGATGTATATCGGGCAGAAGAAGCTTACCGTAGAAGTTGCACAGCATATCGGTGACAGCACCGCAAGATGCATCGCTATGGCTTCAACCGACGGCCTTAAGAGAGATACGGAAGTAATCGATACCGGTGCTCCCATAAGCGTTCCCGTAGGCCGCGAGACGCTCGGAAGGATCTTCAACGTTCTGGGTGAGCCTACTGATATGCAGCCTGCACCTCAGAATTCTGAGAGATGGAATATCCACAGACCTGCACCGAGTTTTGCAAACCTTTCTTCGAGCAAGCAGATACTCGAGACGGGTATCAAGGTCATCGACCTTCTGTGCCCGTATTCCAAGGGCGGTAAGATCGGACTTTTCGGCGGTGCCGGTGTAGGTAAGACAGTTCTTATCATGGAGCTTATCAACAACATCGCGAAGGAGCACGGCGGTCTTTCCGTATTTACAGGTGTAGGAGAGAGAACCCGTGAAGGAAACGACCTTTATAACGAGATGAAGGAGTCCGGAGTTCTCGAGAAGACTTCACTCGTGTACGGTCAGATGAATGAACCGCCGGGAGCAAGAATGAGAGTAGCTCTCTCAGGTCTTACGATGGCTGAGTATTTCAGAGATGAGGAGAATCAGGACGTTCTTCTGTTCATCGACAATATCTTCAGATTCACACAGGCAGGTTCCGAGGTATCGGCGCTTCTCGGCCGTATGCCTTCTGCCGTAGGATATCAGCCTACGCTTGCAAACGAGATGGGTGCGCTCCAGGAGAGGATCACGTCCACAACGAAAGGCTCCATCACATCAGTTCAGGCTGTATACGTACCTGCGGATGACCTTACGGACCCCGCCCCTGCAACTACTTTTGCGCATCTTGATGCTACAACGGTTCTGTCGAGAACAATAGCATCCCAGGGTATCTATCCTGCTGTTGACCCTCTTGAGTCGACATCAAGAATACTCTCACCTGAGATTGTAGGAATCGAGCACTACGAGACGGCTAAGGAAGTTCAGAGGATCATCCAGAGGTATACCGAGCTTATGGATATCATTGCCATCATGGGTCTCGACGAGCTCTCTGACGAGGATAAGCTCCTTGTTGAGCGTGCAAGAAAGATTCAGAGATTCCTGTCCCAGCCTTTCCATGTATCCGAGAAGTTTACGGGTATCGAAGGTACATATGTACCTTTGTATGAGACTATCAAGGGCTTCAAGGAAATCATCGAAGGCAAGCATGATGATCTTCCCGAGTCTGCATTCCTGTTCGTAGGAACGATAGAAGAAGCAGTTGCCAAGGCTGAACGTGAGAAGCAGGAGCAGGCATGACGACTTATAAGCTTTCTGTACTGTCTCCTGACGGCGAGATATTTAACGGTGACGTCATATCGCTTCTGCTGAGAGGCGCTGACGGAGATATCTGTATTCTTGCGGGTCACATACCGCTCATAACAACGGTTAAACCCGGCAGATGCGTAATAACCCTTCCCGACGAAGAAGAGATCGAGGGTGAGCTTAAGGCCTTAAGGCCGGAATCCTTGACGTAGGCAAGGATAACGTCAAGCTTATCGTCGGCAATGATGACGCCTTTGCCAATCTTACTCCCGGAGGAAGAAATGAGTAAGCTAAGACAGCAGCATATGCCCGTTATGTGGCATGACCTGACTCACGAGGACAGTGATACTCCTGCAGTTGATTCGCCTCTTACTGAGAAGGCCAGTCTGATCGGACGTATCGGACTGCTGTTCCTGGCTTCAGGTGCCGGTGCCTACCGTGTCCGGGCTGCCATGAATAAGATATCGAGAGCTCTTAAGGTTACATGTAATGCTGATATCGGAATCAAGTCGATTTCTTATACATGTATTCAGGGTAATGACTCTTGTACGAATGCTCTGTCGAATCGTACTACTGGCGTTAATACAACAAAGCTCAACTACCTCGAGATGTTCTGTGACGGATTCGCCGAGAGAGTGGGACGGTATTCCATAGACAGCTTCCATAATATGCTTGATACGATCGATAAGAGCGGCAGCAATTATGCCATATGGCAGCTGTGTCTTGCTTCCGGAGCGGCATGCGGTGCTTTCGCATTTCTGCTCGGTGCGGGCTGGATCGAGATGCTTTGTACTTTTATAGCGGCAGCAGCAGGCTTTCTGATCCGTAAGCTGCTTCTTAATCACAGTTATACCTTGTTTGCCAATGTAAGTGCAGCGGTTCTGACATCATGCTTTGCTTACATTATGCTGATTAAGGGAATATCAGCTGCTTTGAATGTTCCGGCGGACTACAGGGCAGGGTATATCTGTTCAATCCTGTTTATCGTTCCCGGATTCCCGCTTATCACCGGCGGTATTGATATTGCCAAGCTCGATCTTAAGTCGGGAATCGAAAGGATCGTCTATGCATTTATGGTAGTCTGTGTAGCTGCACTTACATGTGCCTTTACGGCGTCAGTATTGCAGTATGCACCGGTTGATTTCCCGGCATATGAACTTGATATGCCCGTAAAGTATGCTCTTCGTCTTGTAATGAGTTTTATCGGTGTATTCGGATTCTCCATGATATTTAACAGCACTCCCAAGATGGCTATGACAGCCGGACTCATCGGAATGGTCGCCAACTTTGTAAGGCTCTTTCTTACGGATCATGGAGTTAAGGTCGGCGTTGCTGCTTTTGTCGGAGCATTGCTCGCAGGTATTATAGCTTCTTTGATAAAACGTTTTGTCGGAATCTATCCGCGTATTACTTTAACTGTACCTTCTATCGTTATTATGGTTCCGGGGATGTTTCTTTATAAAGGAATCCATTTCCTGTCTTCAGGTGATTTCGAACAGGGCGGCGCGTGGCTTTGGAAGGCTATCATGATAATCGCATCTTTGCCGCTCGGGCTTGTATTCGCCAGAATATTTACGGATAAGAACTTCGCTAAGTCTTCGTAATTCGAAAAGCAGGACGCCTCGCTACGTACTCGACGCTCCGCGTCTGCGTAAGTCCGCTCAGCGCCGTGCTTTATGAATAATAAAAAGAGTTGCCGTTTGGCAACTCTTTTTGCATGTAAGGTTGTACTCTGCTTTACGACCAGTCGAAGTGATATGTGTTGATGTAGAAGTGCTGTACGTGGTTCTCTGTAGTACCGGTGATAGTGATGTTTGTTGTCTCTCCGGCAGGGAGTGAACCTGATCTCGGCGTACCTGTGAAGGAGTTGTTGCCGTCTGATGTGAACGTGAAATAATCAGATGTAAGCGATGTGATCGTTGAAGATGTGTTGAATGAGATCGTGATCTCATTAAGTCTGCTTACATTGAGGTTATCTCCGTTATTCGTAATAGCAAAATCAAATACGAAACCGTCAGAAGTAACGCGGGGATTAGCAATATCGTAGCTGCAGCTTACAGGAGTGTTGGAAGAGGAACGTGTTGTGGAAGCTGTTGTCTCTTCTTCTGTAGTTGTAGCAGTTGTTGATTCTTCCGTTGTTTCTTCTGTAGTAGCTTCTGTTGTCTCTTCAGAAGTCTCGGCAGGAGTTGTCTCAGTTGTCTCGGCAGCTTCACTTGTCTCAACGGGAGCAGTCTCTGTTGTAGCTTCTGTTGCAGCTGCAGCAGCTGTTTCTTCGGAAGCGGTAGCTTCTGTCTCTTCGTTGACTGTCGTTACTGCTGTAACCTGAGTTGCTCTTGTTGTATTGTTGTCGGTCTTGCCGAACCACTGCTGGTAATTATCCATTACCCAGAGAACTACGAATATAGCTGCAAGAACTCCGATAAGAGCAATGATGCCGCCCTTGCCGGGTTCTTTGACCTTCTTATCGCTCTTGGACTTACGCTTTGACTTGCTTACCTGTGTAACAGGATCGATCTTGGAACTGTGCTCAGTCTTTGCAGTATGCTGAGGCTTGGAAGGTGCTGTTTGATGTGAAGTACCGGGCCTTGAAGCAGCTTCCTTCTCATCAGGGATGGAAGTGGATGCAGCAGGTCTGACATTAGACTGCGGAGCATTCTTCGCGGGACTTACAAAGGGATTCTCGGAAGCATTGCTCTCACTTGCTGCCTTAGGAGCAGGAGCTGCCTTAGGAGCAGAAGCTGCCTTAGGTGCCTCGGGCTTACTGTCGTTCTTCATGACCTTAGCGGCATTGGAAGTGGGCTGAGGTCTTACGGGTGCCTTAACGGGAGCGGGGGCAGGTGCTGCCTTGGACTCTGTTGTTGTCTCAACAACGAAAGGCGACTTCTTGGATTCTTCTTCCTTGACATTATCTTCAGCTACAGACTTATCGACAACGAAAGGTGATCTCTTACTGTCTGCAGACTTCATAATGCTCGGAACATGATCCTGTCTTAATGCGTTTGCATTAACGGAGCCCGGAACATCAGCCTTCTTCTCGGGTGCCTTGGGAGCAGGAGCCGCAGCGGGCTTCTTAAATGCATCTACGCCGCTTGAGACCTTACCGTAAGTTTTGATGTTGGCAGCTTCGTTGTCCTTAACTTCAGGCTTAGGCTCAGCCTTGGCGGGCTCAGTCTTCGGCTTGGAAGGTGCAGGCGGAATTCTGTCTGCGTTCTTCGGCTTGAAGGGATTGATTGAGAGTGCTTCCTCATCAAGATCGAATTCATCATCAGGCGTGCCTGCAAATGTGCTGTTGGAAGAGGAGGAAGAAGCAAAATCAAGATCCTGTCCCGCTTCGAAAAGCTTATTGTCAGCGGGATTGACATTGTTATCTATGCCGGTGAATTCCTTGAAATCGATATTGCCGTCAGTGAACGCAGGATCCGTGAAAGCGGGATCGCCTGCAGAAGCAACCTGTTCGAAGTCACTCTTCTCAGACGCCTTGGGAGGCTCCGGTGCAACTTCCACGGGTTTATCGAGCGGCTTGAAAGCGGACTTGGATGAATCGTAATTGAAATTCTCGAATTCATCGAACTCATCAATCGGATCTGTACCGGAAGTGTTCTCGCTTTCTCTAATGGCATCAGATACGGATGAGTCTCCATTATTCTTGAATGAGACCATGAATGATGAATCTACAAACTCATCGGGTTCAGGTCCGAAACCGTTGTTCTGATTGTTCTGATTCTCAGGATCAATAATCATTATTCAACCTCTTAAGCTTCGTTCTAGTGAACTTAGTATATAAAAATTATATTTATTATTATTTCATTTTCAACATCTAGCTGTTGTGTGTAACCAAACAGAAACTAACTTGACACAGCTTATTTCCGATGATATTATCTCTAAGCACTTGCGGATGATTAGCTCGTGTGGCGGAATCGGCAGACGCAACGGACTTAAAATCCGTCGGAGTAAAATCCGTACCGGTTCAAGTCCGGTCACGAGCACCATAGTAAGTGTAAGATTGAACATCGCGGAGTGGAGCAGT
Organism: Oscillospiraceae bacterium; assembly: GCA_902791885.1. Next base: position 11,586 of record CADAXO010000034.1, read on the forward strand.
TGGTAGCTTGCCGGGCTCATAACCCGGAGGTCGTGTGGTTCGAGTCCCGCCTCCGCAACCACTAATAACCGGAACCTGTGGTTCCGGTTTTTTGTTGTATAATTTTCTTATGATTCATATATTGGCAGCTATTGAATGTGAGGTCTCCTGTTTACGCGACCAGGTGTCTGATGACCTCGAGATAATACTTACCGGAATCGGTAAAGTTAATGCTGCTTTTGCTTGTGGCAGGATGTTTCCCATGGGGCTTACCCGTAATGATCTTAAGGATGACATCGTAATCAACATCGGAATCTGCGGAGCCCGTGATCTTTGCGGTTTGTTCATTGTTAATAAGATTACCGATGAAGCGACAGGAAGGAATTTCTATCCTGATATTATCCGCGTTTCCGGTATTCCCGAGGCTTCTTTGGTAACAGTCGACGAAGTTAAGACTGATCCTGATCCCGGCGTCTTATATGAGATGGAAGCATCCGCCATATATCAGGCTTTAAGCAAGCTTATAAGTCCTGACCGGATGATATTTCTTAAGGTTGTAAGCGACAGCGGCGATGTTAACGGCATAACCACGGAATATGTTAATGACCTTATTAAGTCGCATCTTCCTGAAATCAAAAGAATAATAAGTTCAGTCCGTGAAGGAACCGGGAAGGAAGCTTCGATAAGTAATGATGATCTTTATGAGAGGCTTTATGCTTCATCATCCATGAGAGTTCAGATTGACGAGCTTATAAGATACGCTTCAAGTCTTGGAATTGACGGAAGAAAGCTTTTCGCTGAGGCGGGCATAGATGAAGTGTCTTCAAGAGTATCCGGCAAGGAGGTAGTTGCCCGTGTGCGCGGCATTCTCACACATTTACATTGAGGATCGGGCGAGGTCTTACGAGGAGACTTCGAGGATACTGTCACATTTTCCCGATAGTACCAAGATCAGCATTAGGCACTATAAGGATGTGTTTAACAGGCCCTCTCAGGATTCCGCGCTCCAGAACGAATCGAAGAGTTTGATACTCGCTGTAAATGACGGCAGGAAGATATTTGATGCGGCACCTGTATGTCAGGATTTTGGTATGGGTAAGTTCTATTATGCCGAATCTGCCATGAACTGTGTTTTCTCATGCGACTACTGTTTTCTTAAGGGCATGTACGGAACTTCCAATGTTGTTATCTTTGTAAATATCGAAGATTACTTTGAAGAATGCGAGAAGTATCTTAAGGACGGTCCTTTGTATTTATGCGCTTCGTTTGATACTGACCTCGGAGCTTTGTCCGGGATCTCATCATGGCAGAATAAGTGGGAGGATTTTGCTTCTTCGCATCCTGATCTCACACTTGAGTTAAGGACCAAATCAGCAGTACATGAAGTTAAGGCTGCGGATAATATAATCTATGCTTTTACTTTGTCTCCTGATGAAGTAATTAGGCGGTTTGAGAAGAAGACTCCTTCACTTGATGAGAGGATCAGAACAGTAAATAAAGCGCTTAATTCGGGAGCGAATGTAAGGCTTTGCTTCGACCCTCTTATCTACATAAAAGACTACGAGTTATGCTACAATAGATTTGCCGATAAGATCATCAATGACATAGATCTTAAGCGCGTCAGAGATATCAGTGTCGGCACATTCCGGATATCATCGGACTATCTTCATAATCTTCGGAGAGCATGTCCCGGTTCTTCGGCTGTACTGTTCCCGTTTGATCGAGAAGAGGGGTATTGCGTCTATCCTAAGGATCTTCGCGAGAAGATGATGGGAATAATAGTTAACAGATTGGAGAATGCCGGCTGTGGAAACAAACTCTATGTCAACCCCTAGAAGAACTGCACTTGTAACCGGAGCATCTTCCGGAATCGGATTGGCTATAGCCAGAATGCTCGTATCTGAAGGATATGAAGTCCATGGTATAGCGAGACATTTTGATAAGAATACCGATTACGGTTTCAATACGATCATCTGTGATGTTACCGATACGGCAAAGCTTCTGACTTCCGTATCGAAGATTGATAAACCCGAGATAATCGTTAACTGCGCCGGTGTCGGATTCTACGGACTTCATGAGAATCTTACACTTGAGCAGATCAAGCAGATGGTAAGGACCAATCTCGAAGCTCCCATGATCCTCACGGGATATTTCCTGCCAAGCTTCAAGAGAGAAGGAAGAGGAACTATCATCAACATCTCTTCCGTTACCGCATATAAGACGAATACTTACGGAGCTGCCTACGGTGCAGTTAAGTCCGGATTGTCGAGCTTCTCGGCGAGCCTTTTCGAAGAGGCGCGTAAGCACGGGGTTAAGGTCATCGAGATATGTCCTGACATGACCAACACCAATCTGTACAGAAATGCAGATTTTACTGTTGATGACGATCCCATGTGCAGACTCGATGCTGATGATGTCGCAGATGCCGTTAAATCAGCTTTGCAGATGAGCAGCCATTCGTGTGTAACAAAGATATCCATCGTTCCGCAGAAGATGAGGATCAAGAGGAGAAACGTCAATGAAGATCGATCTGAATGATAACTGGATCTATAACGACGATTACGAGCTTCTTCCTGAGGGGGATCAGGTCAGGCTGCCTCACAGCGTAAGTCTTACTGAGCTTCATTACTTCGATGAATCATGTTATCAGAAGGTATCGGGTTATATCCGTTATTTTGATGCCCCGAAGGAGTGGGAGGGCAAGCGTATATTCGTTAAGTTCGAAGGTGTTGCCCATGAGGCTACTGTTTACCTTAACGGCATGCTCTTAGGAACCCACAGCTGCGGTTATACGGCATTTACATATGAGCTTACTGATTACATTAACATTGATTCCGTTAATGAACTTAAGGTGCGCGTAGACAGCAGGGAGTCTCTTAATATCCCTCCTTTCGGTTTTGTAATTGATTACATGACATACGGCGGCATCTACCGTGAAGTGTCGCTTGAAGTGCATGAATCATGTTTTATCAAGGATGTTTTTGTAAGAGCCACAGCAGCGGGTTCTGTCTTTGCCGATGTAAGTTTTGACGGAGGCGATCCTTCGCAGCCGTTCGGAATCATAATACTTGAGAAGAATACCAGAAATGAACTCGCGAGATTGTCTGGCAAGAAGGGTTATTGCGCGATAAGCAAGGTTCCGGGTTACCATAAATGGGATATCACGAATCCTGAACTCTATATTCTCAGAGTTGAATGTGAGACTGACGTCCGAGAGGTTACGTTCGGATTCAGGGATTGTGAGTTCAAGGCGGACGGTTTCTATCTTAACGGCAGGAAAGTAACCATAATGGGACTTAACAGGCATCAGTCGTATCCGTATTCGGGTTATGCCATGCCTGAATCAATGCAAAGGTACGATGCGGATATTCTTAAGTATGAGCTTGGATTGAATGCCGTTCGTACATCCCATTATCCACAGTCACAGCACTTTATCGACAGATGTGATGAGATCGGTCTTCTTGTCTTTACCGAGATCCCCGGATGGCAGCATATCGGAGACGAGAAGTGGAAGGACCAGGCCGTGAAGAATGTCGAGGAGATGGTTACACAGTACAGGAACCACCCTTCAATCATGCTCTGGGGAGTAAGGATAAACGAATCCGTTGATGATGATGAATTTTATGCAAGAACCAATGATACTGCCCGGAAGCTTGATTCGTCAAGACCTACAAGCGGAGTCCGCTATCTTAAGAAGAGCAGCATGCTCGAAGATGTTTATGCCTACAACGATTTCCTTCACGACGGCAAGACGGCAGGATGCGAGAGGAAGAAGAACGTAATTCCCGATATCAGCAAACCTTATCTTATTTCCGAATATAACGGTCATATGTATCCTACGAAGTCGTTTGACCGCGAGGATATAAGAAGCGAGCATCTGCTGAGACATGCCAATGTTCTTGATGCGGCAAGAGGTGAGAGCGGCATTTCCGGTACGTTCGGATGGTGTATGTTTGATTACAATACACATAAGGACTTCGGTTCCGGTGACAGGATATGTTATCACGGCGTTATGGATATGTTCAGGAATCCCAAGCCCGCAGCCTGTATCTATTCATGTGCGGGTTATGTTGATCATCCGGTGCTTGAAGTTACTTCGGACATGAATATCGGCGAGCATCCTTCCGGCAACAGGGGAAACGTATATATCATCACCAACTGCGACAGCGTGAAGATGTATAAGAACGGTATGTTTATCAAGGAATACCGTCATTCTGACTCTTCTTACAAGAATCTTCGGAATGCTCCTATCCTTATCGATGACTATATCGGCGATCAGATGCAGGAGAAGGAAGGATTCTCCGATAGACAGAATCTTATCGTCAAGGAAGCCCTGAACTATATCGGACTTTACGGGATGAACAATATCCCGCCGAAGATCATGTTAAGGCTCGGGGAAGCAATGGCACGATACCGCATGACCTTTCAGGATGCCTATATGCTCTACGGTAAATACATAGGTGACTGGGGCGGCAAATCTACCGAGTTTAAGTTCGTGGGCTATAAGGATGACAAGCCGGTAATTACCAGGATCAAGGCTCCTGCTGAATCAATTGATCTTGATGTAACCGTATCATCAGACACTTTGTATGAAGGCTCTACTTACGATGTGGCGAGTGTAAGGATCCGGGTGGTTGACCAGAATAACAATGTCCTTCCGTTCTATAACGGAAGCCTTAAATTCACGACCGAAGGACCCATTGAAGTGTATGGGCCTGACCATGTTGACATCCAGGGAGGCATGGGCGGATTGTATGTCAGAACCACTGGAAATACAGGGAATGCTTTACTTAATATTTACCTTGGTAACGGATTGGTCACAAATAATAATGCTATAATTAAGGTGCTAGATTTCAATGTTATCAGGGGGTAGCAGTTTTGAATCGCAGAAGGCTTGCCTTGTTATGCGGACAGCCGGAGGAGTACTGTCAAGACCTGTTCATTAAGGGGTTTACTAAGACCGCTTTTGAATCTGATTTTGATGTCTGCGTTTTCGCGATGTATCAGAAGTATCAGGATTCATTTCAGCGTGAGATAGGCGATACTTCCATCTTTAATATGGTCAATTACACCAAGTTTGACGGTGTTGTTGTAATGGCTGATACCCTTCAGACCCCAGGTCTGATGGAGAAGATCGAAGACTCACTGACAGAAGGATATGAAGGTAAGGTTCTGTTCATAGAAAGTGAGACTGATAAGTTCCCCGTAGAGCTTCAGGATAACTATAACCCGATCAAGAAGCTTATATCACATCTTATTGAAGTTCATAACTACACTGATATAGCTTTTCTGACAGGTAAATCCTGGCATCCTCATGCTCAGAAGAGACTTAAGGCTTTTCTTGATACGATGGAGGAGCACGGCCTTGAAGTTAAGGATAACCGCGTGTTCTACGGTGATTTCTGGTATACGAGCGGTGAGAGTGTAGTTGATAAGCTCACAAGGCATAATGCGAAGCTTCCGCAGGCGATTGCCTGTGCGAACGACGCGATGGCCTTGGGTCTTGCCAAAGCTCTCTGCAACAAGGGTTACAAGATTCCTGATGATGTTGCGGTCATAGGATATGACAGTAATGATGAGGGTAAGCATGCACCCGTTCCGCTTACTTCCATGGATCTTCCTATCTATGCATTCGGTGAACATACGGCAAATGACATGATTGCGATGCTGAACGGTGGCGAGCCGAGTGAGTTTATTGCGGCCGATCCTGATATATTCGAAGGATGTACATGCGGATGCAGTGGCTCAAGCGTAATTCCCGTCTATAATATACGTAACGAATGGGATACAGAACTGTCAGGAACGGGCGTCAGTTCAGTATTCAACCACATGGGCGAGGATGTTGCGAATCAGATGAAGCGGTGCGTATCTGGTTCTGTACTCGCTTTGCGTTAATTATGACTGGAAGAATAAGGTTGACGGTTTCTCGGATCAGATGATCGAGACCATCAGATGCGGTTCCGACGGTATGAAGGATGTCGTTAATTTTGACGTTCCTTTCGACAGGGATCTGATGATACCTGATATGTATGAAGAATATGATAAGCCGCGTGTTTATTACTTCCTGCCGTTCACCTTTGATGACAGCATATTCGGTTATACGGTTCATGGTTTTTCAGATCCTTCTGTCGGCATTGTTCCCGATCTTCGTATATGGAACAGAAGATGCATGCTCGGATTCGAACTTATGAGAAGGTACGAAGAGGATGCCAGAAGTGAGAAGATTATCCGCGATTCCATCACCAAGGACAGCATGACCAACCTGTTCAACTATCAGGGACTTCTTTCAGAAGGATCCTTCCTGATAGGTAAGATGAGATATTTCAGTAGATTCATAAGCGTTCTCGCTCTTGATGTTAAGGATCTGACACAGATAAATGAGAATTTCGGAAGAAATGCCGGTGACAAGGCAATTGTCAACATTGCAGGCATTTTGGAATCCGTATTTACGTCTAATGAGAGCATCTGTGCATGTCTCGGCAACGGTGAATTTGTCGCATTGCAGATCACCTCATCAGGTGGTGAGGATGAGATGCTTATTTCCTATGACAAGATCAAGGATAAGCTCGAAGAGTATAACGAGAACCCGGTGAATCAGACTAAGTTGTATCTTTACTACGGCATTGAGACCGGTGCGCCTGAATCGATGGCTGATTTTGAGCGTCTTATCAATACTGCCATAAGTAAGAAGAACAGCAATAAGATCAAGATAGGCAAGGCTCAGCAGGCTGGCCTTTCCGAAGAGGAGAAGAAGAAGTCCCTCATCGTTAACGAGATACTCGAGTCCAACAGGCTTAATTATCATTTCCAGCCTATTGTCAGAGTTGTTGACGGTGAGATATTCGCATATGAGGCTCTTATGCGTGTTGACGTAAATCCGTATATCGATCCGCCAACAGTAATAAGATATGCTTCATTGTCCGACAGATTATCCGATGTTGAGTATGAGACATTTGATAATGTAATCGATATAGTCGAACACAGGCCCGATATCTTTGATGGTACCAGGAAGGTGTTTATCAACTCTATACCCGGTGAGCATTTCCCGGAAGACAAGAGGGATGCTATAGCTGACAGGATCAGGAAGCTTAACGGAACTGTTGTTATCGAGCTTACAGAACAGTCTGAGCTGTCTGATGACGAGTTGGCTGATATCAAGCGTGTCTATTCCGATTTCGGTGTTGAGACTGCGGTTGATGATTATGGCACAGGTTATTCCAATGTCACAAACCTTCTGAGGTATATGCCCAGATACGTTAAGATTGACAGAATGCTTCTTACTGATATTCAGAACAGTCCTCAGAAGCAGCACTTCGTAAAGGATATCATTACCTTCTCGCATGATAATGACATTATTACCCTGGCTGAAGGCGTTGAGACTACTGAAGAGCTTAATACCGTAATCATGCTCGGTGTCGATCTCATTCAGGGATTCTATACTGCAAGGCCTTCCGCAGAGATCATCAAAAGCATTGATCCCAAGATCAGGAAAGAGATCTGTGAATTCAGAATGAGGTATGAGGAATCCAGTGAGGGAGAGGTTCTTATTGCAGGAAGAGAAGGAAGAATAGTCCTTCCGAAGCTTCATGAGGACGGCATCAAGGAGATCAGCGTAAGCCGTAAGGAAGCTACGTTCATAGATTTCACATTAACAGGTTCACCTGAGCTTGTGACGAGCATAATCATGAATGTCAGCAACGGCTATAGAGGAAGGATCACTCTCGAGAATGTCTGTCTCGGCCTTAATACTATGACGCCGGCTATATCCATAACGGGTGACTCCGATGTCACATTTGTGCTCAAGGGCAATAACAGGCTCATGAATTCCGTTTATGTTGAGGCAGGTTCTACATTAAGGATCGAAGGTGAAGGCGATCTTAACATAACCATCAGCGATATGGAGTTCTTTGGTATCGGAGCAGGTCCCGATAAGCCTCACGGCAACATCATCATTGATGATCTTAACGGCAATCTTGTCATTATGGGCAACGGCGCGAAGGGCGTAGGAATAGGTTCAGGAATCGGTGGAGATATCTTAATAAGTCATTCCAATGTTAAGGTGAATATCCCGGGCAGAAGTACGGTTGGCATCGGCAATCTGTGCGGCAATTCAAACATTCGGATCAACGACTCTGAAGTCGGTATCAATATGAAGTGTATGGAATGTGCAGGTATCGGTTCTCAGAGGGGCAGAGCTGATATTCAGATTGAGAACTCCAACGTCGATTCCGCAATAGACGGATTGAACGTATTGCTGATCGGTTCTTTTGATATGATGACTGTACCGGTTATCAGGAATTCCGATATTAATTCAAGCATTCAGACTGAGATCAAACAGGCTGATGAACGGAATAGCGCAGCCATCCTTAACGGAGCTTTACACTTTGATGAGAACGGCAAAGCCTGCCCGACTTGACCTTGATGAGACGCTTTGTTAATATGCAGATAGTTTAATATTTTAAATGCGTTGATGAAGACCAGTAACTTCTTACGATCTTGACAGAGAACTGCCGGTTGGTGCGAGACAGTAAGATACGATTAAGTGAACTCACTTCGGAGCAGCCGTATTGAAAGGATGATTCCCAAGATTCGGACGCAGGTTCAGCGTTAGAGGAACAGGATATCGGATTGTTTCCCGTATCCGCAGAGTGCATTCTTAAGTGAATGAATTAGAGTGGTACCGCGAACGACCCTTCGTCTCTAACAGGATGAAGGGTCGTTTTATGTCGGAAGGAGAAACGATATGAATTACAAGAAGTACCGCAAGATACCTGAGATTGGGATCACGGACCGTAAGTGGCCCGGTAATGTCATCGATAAGGCACCGATCTGGTGTTCCGTAGATCTTCGTGACGGCAACCAGGCCCTTGAGGTGCCTATGACAATGGATCAGAAGCTTAAGTTCTTTGACCTCCTTGTCAAAGTCGGATTTAAGGAGATCGAGATAGGTTTCCCTGCGGCATCTGATACTGACTATAACTTCTGCCGTGAATTAATAGACAATAACCTCATTCCGGATGACGTAGCCATTCAGGTTCTCACGCAGTCGCGTCCCGAGATAATCGAGAAGACTATGGAAGCTGTTTATGGCGCCAAGAATGTAATCATTCATCTTTATAATTCTACGAGTACGCTCCAAAGAGAGGTCGTGTTCGGATTTGATCAGGATGAATGCGTTAAGCTTGCTGTAGACGGTGCGAGGCTCATCAGGGAACATATTGACTCCGAGTATTCGGATGCCAATTATATTCTCGAGTATTCCCCGGAATCATATTCTTCGACAGAACCTGACTTTGCTGTAAGGATCTGCGACGCCGTGTGCGATGTCTGGAAGCCAACGCCGTCATCAAAAGTAATAATCAATCTTCCTGAGACTGTGGAATACACTCTCCCTAATGTGTATGCCGACAGTATCGAGTATTTCTCCAACAAGACTAAATGGAGAGATTCGATCATACTTTCTCTTCATACACATATTGACAGAGGAACAGGTGTTGCAGCGTCTGAATTAGGACTTCTCGCCGGAGCCGACAGGGTGGAAGGAACTCTGTTCGGTAACGGAGAGAGAACCGGTAATGTGGACATAATCACGCTTTGCATCAACATGATGATGCAGGGTGTTGATCCCGTGCTCGATTTCTCGAATATCAACGAGTGCATAGACATTTATGAAGAGTGTACGAGAATGAAGGTGGACCCGAGACACCCGTGGGCAGGCAAACTCGTATTTACTGCTTTCTCCGGTTCTCACCAGGATGCCATTAACAAGGGCCGGAAGAAGATGTCCGAGAGCGGTTCTTCTGTTTGGGCTGTTCCTTATCTTCCTATCGATCCTGCGGATGTCGGAAGGGAGTACGAGCCGATCATACGTATCAACAGTCAGTCCGGAAGAGGCGGAATCTCCTATGTTATGGAGCAGTTCTTCGGTGTTATTCTGCCGCGTTCCTTCCAGCGCGATTTCTTAACCGTCGTTAAGCATGAGACTGATGACAACTCGAGAGAGCTGCTGCCGCAGGAGCTTTTCGATCTGTTTGATGATTACTACATCAACGTCATGTCGCCTTACTGGTTAAGTACGTTCTCCGAGCATTCTCTCGGTGATCAGTTAAGTGAGGTGGAGGCGGAGATAACGTATCTTGGCAAGCCTCAGACAATTAAGGGCAGCGGCAACGGTCTTCTTGATGCTTTTGTCGACGCTTTCTCCACTTATACAGGAGTAAAATTCTCAATAAATATGTATAATGAACATGCAATGGAGAATGGTACGACTTCCGCTGCTATTACCTATATTGAGATAAAGCGTGCGGATGACGGTCAGATATTCCTCGGTGCAGGTGTATCGAAGTCAGTCACAAAGTCTTCCGTAAGGGCTGTTCTCTCCGCGTTTAACAGAATGATCAAGTGAGGATTATCTATGTATGATTATCTGATAGTCGGTGCAGGTCTTTACGGCTCGGTGTTCGCCAGATGCGCTGCCGATAACGGGAGTAAAGTTCTTGTAATCGATAAGAGATCTCATACGGGCGGCAATTGTTATACGGAGAGTATAGAGGGCATTAATGTTCATAAATACGGTGCGCACATATTTCACACCAACGACGATGAGGTGTGGGAGTTTCTTAACCGTTATGTAAGGTTTAACCGCTATACCAATTCACCCATAGCAAATTATAAGGGAGAGCTATATTCTCTTCCTTTTAATATGTATACGTTTAACAGAATGTGGGGCGTTGTGACTCCTGATCAGGCGAGAGCAAAGATTGAGGAACAGCGTAAGGAGGCCGGAATAACGGAGCCTCATAACCTTGAGGAACAGGCGATAAGCCTTGTCGGCAGGGACATATACGAGAAGCTTATCAAGGGTTATACGATGAAGCAGTGGGGAAGACCGTGTAATGAGCTTCCTTCTTCGATCATCAAGCGTCTTCCCGTAAGGTTCACGTATGATAATAATTACTTCAACGCGCTTTATCAGGGGATTCCTATGGGCGGATACTCCAGGCTTTTCGATGCGCTTCTTGAAGGCGTTGATGTTAAGCTTGATACTGATTACAAGACATTTATTAAGGACAATGAAGGCATTGCGAAGCATATCGTTTATACGGGTGCTTTGGACGAATTCTTTGACTATAAGCTCGGGCATCTTAACTACAGAACGGTAAGATTCGAGACTGAAGTGCTCGATACGCCGAATTACCAGGGCAATGCCGTCATCAATTATACGGATGATGAGACTCCTTATACCAGGATAATTGAGCATAAATTCTTTGAGTTCGGTACGCAGGAGAAGACAGTCATATCGCGTGAGTACAGTTATGAATGGAAGCCGGGCGACGAGCCTTTCTATCCCGTTAATGATGACAGGAACAATAGGCTTTACTTAAAGTATAAGGAGCTTGCCGGTGAGACAGGAATCATATTCGGCGGCAGGATGGCTGACTACAAGTATTATGATATGGATGTAACCGTAAGAAATGCCATTGATAAGTTCAGGGAGATAAGCTGTGAACACGACTAAGGAGATGAAGAAGAATGTAATTCTGTCTTTCATATCATGGCTGCTGTTGCTGTCACTGGCGATAGCGGGCCTTGCAGTCATAGCAAGGGATGAGGCTTATGAACTTCCGGGCGACGGCTTCGAATACCTCATGATGCCCGTATCAATAATGAATCACGGATCCACATATGTCACCGATCAGGACATAGAGGATGCCAAGGCTTACTACGGAAATAACATATTTGATACCATCTACAGGGACCGTGAGGACATAACTTTGGTGGAGGGTGCGGACGGCAATCATTATGCCAAGCATTTTGGATTGTATTCCGTCATATGCATGCCTTTAAGAGGGCTGTTCCATGCGGTTGGTATGAATCCGGCCAAGTCTTTCCAGTATATGAATCTTCTGATGTGGATAGGCGCATGCCTTCTTATTCAGCTGCTTCTTAAAGCTGACCAGACCAGGAAGACACTTCTTATGGTGTTCATGGTCCTTAATCCTTCGTGGTTCTACCTTAACTGGGTTCATACGGAGATTCTGATATTCTCTTTGGCCGTCGCTTCTCTTGTAATGCTTCATAATAAGAATTACGTGATCTCGATGCTTCTGATGAGCCTCTCTGCAATGAATAATCTCACGCTCCTTGTTCCGGCATTTATTATCGGAATCAGATTCCTTATGGATGCATATAAGGACAACGGCAGGAAGATTAAGACTGTCATCAGGAAGACTTTACCGATTGCAGTTGCTGCGATACCGGGCTTTGTTCCAATCATGAGATCATTTATCCTGTTTGGAAGCTACAGCCCGATATCAGCTGTTGCTTCTGTATCGAGCAGTGATTTCCCTGCCGATAACAGACTCATCTGCGCTCTTTCTTATATATTTGACCCGAATCAGGGCATGATCGCCTATACATTGCTGATAGCACCCGTATTCATCGTACTGGTTATCGTAAATCTTATTAAGCGCAGGAATGTGGCTGATACGGTGCTCAGCATTATCCTTGTCGCAGGTATGCTATTTATTGTGTCCCAGGAGATGCATATTAACTGCGGCATGGCGTATATCATGCGTTATAACGTCTGGATCCTTCCGTTCATGGCTTTCTTCAATGTGTTTAATCTTAAGTCATCCGTGGCGGCTCCTGTGTTCTCCATAAGCGGCGCATATACGCTTGTAATACTTATTGTATTTACATTCTTCCAGGCGCCCAATCTTTATCTTGATCATACGCTGATAGGAAGGTTTGCCTTAAGTAATTTCCCGTCGGTCTATAATCCTCCGGTCGGCATATACTATTCAAGAACTCTGACCGATGAGACATATTACTGCGAATTCCCTGTTCCATATTTTGATGAAGAGGGTAATCTTCGTAAGATACTTATCACTCCCGAGGCAGAGGAGCTTCTGGATAACGGGGAGTGGACCATATACGACGATAATAATGAGCCTGTAGATTTTAGGACTTTGCCTTCCACCAATATCAACGGCGAGGCATTCACATACGTTAATATCAGCGCGGACGGATATCATATGGTCCGCGACATGGATAAGCTTGACTTCTCCGACCTTACAGAGAATGATCAGTCTTTGATCAGAACACCCATGGGATTCGAGGGGGATGTCGGTCTTATTTACGGTAGGTCATTAAGACTTCTTCTACACGTTAAGCCCGGTAACTACCACGGCTCGTTCGTCGTTAATAACGTATTCGGCGGAGCTCAGGATGTAATTGTAAAGGTAAACGGTGTTGAAGTGTTCCACGGTCCCGTTCACATGGATGACGGCAGCATAGACTTCGATTACACTGTATCTGAGAATTATCTTTGTGATATCGTAGTTGAGGTTCCGGGAGCATTCGCACCGAGTTCAGTAATAATCGGTTCTCCCGATGACAGAATCCTGTCTCTCTACCTTGAGGAGTTCTCCTTCAGCAAGGAATCTTAAAGCATTTTATTCTTGTTCTTGAATTCTCTTGAGGCACGTCTTCTTGCCTTGCGCCTGAAGATGATCAGGGAATATACGAGAATTATGAGAAGTGCAAGTATTACGATGAGCGTTACGAGTGCGGTCTTAAGAGCCGTCCATATTGAACGCTTCTCCGGGTTTATCGGGACCAGATTGTCTTTCTCGCCGACTTCAATGTCAAGAACACCTACAACATAGGTCTTGCCGTCGTTGAAGACTCTTAATACGGGTATCCGGAAATACTGATTTTCCATCGATGATGTATCGATAATGACGTTTGATAACTCCACAGTATTGTAGCTACCCAGCGCTACCCTCGAAGATGTAGTCGTAAGATAAGGCGAGAGTGTGATCGAAGATTCCATTACGGCAAGATCCGTGCCGAGCAATGCCGAGTTGATCTGCTCGATTGTGTCGTTATAAAGAGGCATGAACTCACCCTGATCGATGGGGAGGGTGGAGAATGCCGAATAACCGCTGTCGAACATGTCGATCATGTCGGAGTAACGGCCGAGTGAATCCGTCGCGCCGAGGATTATGCCTACGAGCTTACGTCCGCTCTTGGATGCTGCTGATGCTATGGAATAACCGACATTCTCAGCAAATCCGGTGAGTCCTCCGACATAGTAATCGTAGGAGTATTCCTGTGTTGAGATGAATCTGTTGGCATTGGATATTACTCTGGAATCGGCATAAAGGTTGGTGCCGAGCATTGTGTGCTGATAGGTGGTGGAGATGTCGACGAAGTCCTGATTGTCCGTGCAGGCGTTGAGGATCAGTGCCATGTCGTGCGCCGTGGAGACGTTGCTTACGTCATCGTTGCCGTAGCAGTTGGTAAAGAAGGTGTTCGTGCATCCAAGTTCAGTCGCTCTTGAATTCATAAGCCCGGTGAAAAGCGATTCGGCGCCGGATATCTTGATCGCAAGGCAAAGGCAGGCGTCGCTGTCAGACTCGAGCAAAGCGGCATAAATCAGGTCTCTTACCGTAACTTCCTCGCCTTCAGTAACGCCGAGTGTGTAGTAATTCTCGGGAATTCCGATGTACATTGGCTGCGTAACCGTGATCGTATCATCAAGATCGAGGTTCTCGAGAGCGAGAAGGACTGTCATGAGCTTGGTAATAGCCGCAGGCTGTACCTGTGCATCTATGTTCTTGCCGAGAAGCACTGTGTCGGATTCTGCATCGTAGAGGATATATGACGTACCGGTTACCTCCGGTGCATCGGGCGGAGTATCCGTCAGAAGGTCGTAACGGGCTTCGTTCTGGGAGATGATATCGTCATCGGGATTATCGAGATCGTCGTTTACTGCAAGTACTGCGCCCGGGAATAACAGGCACACCGTAAGCACTGCGCTCAGAAACAACGACATAATTCTTTTCATGAATATGATTATAACAATAATAAGTTTTTTTAGTATAATTAATTGTTCATAGGAAAGGAAACAATAATGGCTGTAATAAGGGTAAATCCAGAAGATCTCCGAGAGCGGGATCTCGCATTGAAGGAGCTTGTCGAATACTTTCAGGCTCTGAAAGCTTCTAAGGGCCGCGATATCACATATAATGTCAGAACTTACGGCTGTCAGCTTAATGAGTCAGATTCCGAGAAACTGTGCGGAATGCTTCAGAGCATGGGCCTTAAGGAGGTAAGGGAGGATTCTCCTGCCGATGTGATCATCTTCAACACATGTGCCGTAAGAGAGAATGCTGAAGACAGGCTCTTCGGTAATCTCGGCATAGGTAAGGCTGATAAGAAGTCCGACAAGGATAAGATCATAGCCGTATGCGGCTGTATGACCAAGGTCCCCGAGAACGTTGAGAAGATTAAGAAGAGTTTCCCTTACGTTGATCTCGTTTTTGATCCCCAGCAGCTTCATCTTTTCCCGGTGTTCCTTAGGGATGCTGTAGGAAGGAAGAAGCAGCTCGTTAATATATCCGCAGAGGATTACATCGTTGATGACGCTCTCGTTCCCATTACGAGGAAGAGGAAGTTCAGGGCTCTCGTGCCTATCATGTACGGATGCAACAATTTCTGCACATACTGCATCGTTCCTTATGCGAGAGGTCGTGAGAGATCCCGTGACATGTCCGAGATCATTGATGAGCTTAATAAGCTCGCATCTCAGGGCTACAAGGAAGTAATGCTTCTCGGCCAGAACGTTAACTCGTATAAGGGCAGCAACGGTGAGCGTTTCCCTGATATTCTCGAGGCAGCATCGAAGATAGAAGGATTTAACAGGATAAGGTTCATGTCATCCCATCCCAAGGATATATCCACGGAGATTGTTGACATCGTCTCTTCCAATCCCAACATTGAGACACATCTTCATCTTCCTCTTCAGTCCGGTTCTGACAGGATACTTAAGCTTATGAACAGACCCTATAACATAGAGGATTATCTCAAGACTGTTCATTATTTCAGGGAGAAGGTGCCTCACGGTTCAATATCCACAGATATCATCGTCGGTTTCCCCGGTGAGACGGAAGAGGATTTTGCCTGCACTTTGGATGTTGTGAAGGAATGCGAATTTGATTCTGCCTTTACTTTCCAGTATTCCAAGCGCCCCGGAACCAAAGCGGCATTGATGGAGGATCAGATTCCTCATGATGTCGTTACTGAGAGATTCGGAAGACTTCTTGCCATTCAGAATGATCTTGCATATAAGTCTAATCTTGCCAAGGTCGGTAAGACCGAGGAGATCCTGATCGAGGGCCAGAGTTCCACGGCTCCCGACATACTTACGGGAAGAACGCTTTCCAATCATCTTGTTAACTTTACGATCCCTGAAGAGCTTAAGGTAGAAGGCAGATCTGCCGATGATTACGAAGGAATGCTCTGTGATGTCAAGTTCACAAATGCACGTCCTTATTCGGTTGATGGAGAGATGGTGAGGCTCAAATGACACAGAACAAAGAATTACGCCTTGATGACGTGCCTTACGAGAGCCTTTCTCCGATGATGCAGAAGTATGCCGATCTGAAGCGTCAGATGGGCGAGAAGATTATCTTCTACAGACTCGGTGACTTCTATGAGTGCTTCTTTGATGACGCGCTGCTTGTTAGTAAGACGCTTGAGCTTACACTGACTGCAAGGGACTGCGGAAGCGGTATGAGAGCTCCAATGTGCGGAGTTCCGCATCACGCTTATAAGTCCTATGCGGCACGCCTTGTAAATGAGGGTTATAAGGTAGCCATCTGCGAGCAGCTGGAAGACCCTGCCACGGCGAAAGGCCTCGTCAAGAGGGGCATCGTCCAGGTTCTTACCCCCGGCACAATGACAGATACGAATGAGCTTGATGACAGGAAGAATAATTTCCTTATGAGTATCATGTGTGTCGGAAACCAGTACGGCGTTGCCGTTGCTGATATCACAACGGGTGATTTTGAAGCCACACAGCTCGATTTTACCGGCAATGATGAGCATCTTATCAATCTCATTGGTAAGTATTCTCCTTCGGAGATCATCTATAATCCGGGATTTACGTCATCGAACTGCTACAAGGTATTAAGACAGGCCTTTGAGATCTCTTATACCGAGAGATCTGAGAGGGACTTTGTATCATCGGATCTTAGAAGCAACAAGCAGTTTAAGATATACGGAGCTGATAAGTTCAAGGACAGCGACCTTATGATCAGCGCCTGCGCAGCTTTGATCTCCTATGCTGATGAGACACAGACCAACAAGGTAATGCACCTTAATTCAGTCAATTGCTTCAAGGTCTCCGAGACCATGGAGATCGACTACAGCACCAGAGTAAACCTCGAGCTTACACAGACCATAAGAACGGGTTCGAAGAAGGGTTCGCTTCTTTGGGCGATAGACCGCACCAAGACTGCCATGGGAGGAAGACTTCTCCGTAAATGGATAGAGGAACCTCTCATAATCACAAGTGCGATAAATGCGAGACTTGATGCCGTCGGCGAATGCTATGACAGGTTTATCGACAGGCAGGAACTTATCGAATCTCTCACAGGTCTTTACGATATCGAGAGACTCGCCTCTAAGGTGTCACTCGGAAGCATTAACGCCCGTGAGATGCTGTCGCTTAGAAATTCCCTTGGTAAGCTTCCTTTCCTTAAGGAGGCGGCTTCAAGGTTCTCCCAGGGCATCTTCCGTGAGATAAACAGCATCCTTGATCCGCTTGAGGATATATACGAGCTTCTTGATAAGGCGATAGCCGAGGATCCTCCGCTTACCATAACTGACGGAGACATCATTAAGCCCGGGTACAACGCGGAATGCGATGAGTTAAGGGATATTGCATCCAATGCCACCAACTACATCGGTGAACTCGAGATAAGGGAGAGAGAGAAGACCGGCATCAAGACTCTAAGAGTCGGTTATAACCGCGTATTCGGCTACTATGTGGAAGTTCCAAGAAGCGTTAAGGAACTGCCGCCTGAATACGAGCGTAAGCAGACCCTCGCAAATAATGAGAGATACATCTCACCTGAGCTTAAGGAGCTTGAGGTAAAGATACTTGGTGCAACATCCAAGAGAACCACGCTTGAATATAATCTCTTCGTAGAGATAAGAGAGACGGTTAAGGCTGCTTCTGACAGGCTTTTCGGCAGTGCGCGTGCAGCTGCTCTTATTGATGTCATCTCATCTTTGGCAGAGCTTGCAGACAAGGAGAAGTATACTCGTCCCGTTGTCGACAACTCGAATGCTCTTGAGATCCGCGACGGAAGGCATCCCGTAATAGAGCAGATGCTCTCAGGTGTTGACCGTTTTGTTCCCAATGATACAGATATCGATGAGGAACGGCGCATAATGGTGCTCACGGGTCCCAACATGGCCGGTAAATCCACATACATGAGACAGACAGCCATTATAGTGCTGATGGCTCAGATGGGATCCTTTGTTCCTGCTTCTTCTGCACACATAGGTCTCGTAGATAAGATTTTCACGCGAATCGGCGCATCTGACGATATCTCGATGGGTCAGTCCACATTCATGGTGGAGATGAAGGAAGTGGCGGGAATACTTAAGAATGCTTCGGCATCGAGCCTGCTTCTTCTTGATGAGGTAGGCCGAGGCACTTCAACTTACGACGGCCTGTCGATCGCGTGGGCAGTTCTCGAGTACATAGCTGATCCTAAGATATTGTATGCCAGAACGATCTTCGCCACGCATTACCACGAACTCAACCGCCTCGAGAAGACGGTTCACGGTATCTTTAACAACCACGTTGATGTATCTGAGAACGACGACGGCGTAGTATTCCTTCATAAGATAGTCGAAGGCGGCACTTCTGATTCATACGGCATTGAAGTTGCAAGGCTCGCGGGCGTTCCTTCCGACGTTCTCATGAGGTCCAGAAATATCCTTAAGGAACTTGAGCGCCTGGGCGAGATCAAGACCTCGGATGATGCCGATCTGCCGGGACAGGA
>CADAXO010000034.1:30511-33142 GCA_902791885.1 Oscillospiraceae bacterium
GACAACGTTTACTACAGGAAAGAGGACAGCATACGCAATGCGCTCCGTGAGATCGACATAACAAGAGTTACTCCGCTCGAGGCAATGAATCTGCTTTACGGTTTCATCGATACAGTCAGAAAGGAAGACGCAGATGAGCAGAATTAACGTCCTTGATCCTAAGACCGCGAATGCAATTAAAGCCGGTGAGGTCATAGAACGTCCCGTATCCGTAGTAAAGGAGCTTGTCGACAACAGTGTTGATGCCTGCGCTTCGAGGGTTACTGTCGAGTTTGAGAACGGCGGCATATCTTTAATAAGGGTGAGTGACGACGGTTACGGAATGGATGTGGAGGATGCCCATAAGTGTTTTCTTATCCATGCGACATCGAAGATACGATCCGTGGAGGACATATATGACCTGTCTACGCAGGGCTTCAGAGGTGAAGCATTAGCTTCCATCGCAGCCTGCAGTGATATCTCGGTCACCACAAAGATGGCCGATATGAAGACGGGCATCAGGATAGAGTATCAGGACGGGGAGCTTTATAAGGAGAGCGAAGTTGCTGCTGACACGGGTACTGTCGTAAGCGTTAGAAATCTCTTCGCCAATATCCCGGCGCGCTATAAGTTCCTGAAGCGTGACTCTACCGAGAGCATGTATATCTGCGCCCTCGTCGAAAAGCTCGCCGTCATTAATCCTCACATATCATTCAGGCTCATCAAGGACGGTAAGCAGATACTGTCTACGCCCGGTAACGGAAACATGCGAGATGCGGTCTACGCGATATACGGCAAAGAGTTTACCTCGAGTCTCGTTGAACTGGAATATGAGATGGACGATATAAAGCTTAAGGGATTTGCCGGCAAGCCTTCGTATGTAAGGGGCAACAGAAGCATGCAGTATGTTTTTGTTAATGACCGTCCCATCAAAAGTGCTGCCGTAACAGCTGCAATCGATGAGGCATATAAGGCATCCGTTATGAAGCACAAATATCCCGTCTGCATACTTTGTATCTACATTCCTGCAGGCGGAGTTGACGTTAATGTTCATCCGCAGAAGGCGGAAGTTAAGTTCTCGGATGATTCCACAATCTTCAGGCTCGTTTTGCACGGTATCAAGAATGCCGTTTTTGCTGATGCTCCGATGCCTGTACCTTCCGGATTTTCTGATGCGGCTCCGGCTGCTTCGGTATCAATGGTTCATTCGGTTCCGTCTGCACCTGCTGTCAGCGCTTCCAAGCCTGCTTCGAAGTCGTTAAGGGAGTCTTATGACAGATCCGATGCCAATGCAACGGATAATCTTCTTAAGATACTGTCGGGATTTAAGCCTGATATAGACAGCATTATTAAAGAGGATGATTCTAAAGCTGAAGTATCTGATGATCCTGCGATTAGTGTTCAGACTGAAAATCCGGTTTCCGCGGCTGAAGATTCAGAAGAACTTCCGATTGAATTTGATGAGATACCGGGAACGGATATAGAAGAACTCATGAATTCCGAGTTTGTGGGTTTCCTGTTCTCGACTTACATAATCATGCAGTCAGATACCTGCACTTTCCTTGTTGATCAGCACGCAGCACATGAGCGTGTGCTCTTCGAGCGCTTCGGTTCGAAGAAAGAGCGCATGGACCGTGATGACAGGGCCGTACAGGATCTTCTAGTACCTCAGATCATAGATCTGTCCGTATCAGATATGTCGTTTGTATCCGATAACATCGAGAGGTTCAAGCAGTTCGGATTTGACATTGATATAGCAGGCGAGAGGCAGATTGCATTAAGATCCGTTCCCGTTGCGACAAGAGCGGAAGACCGTCTTAAATCGATGTCCAAGCCTCAGGTGTTCTTCACACAGGTCCTTGAAGACTTAAAGCGTGAGGTTCCGTCCAAGAGCAATGTATGGGTATCACTGATCCAGACAACGGCCTGCAAGGCTGCCATTAAGGCTCATGACGTCATTACCAAAGACGAGGCACTCGCGCTCATATCACAGCTTCACGACTGCATCGATCCTTATCACTGTGCGCATGGAAGACCTACATTCATTAAGATCCCGGAATCCGATCTTCAGAAGAGATTCAAGAGGATAGTATGAAATACCCTGAGATAGTCATTCCCGTAATCACGGGACCTACGGCGAGCGGCAAGAGCGCTTCGGCTCTCGAACTGTGCAAAATGACCGGCGGTGAGCTGATTTCTTGCGATTCGATGCAGATATATAAGCATCTGGATGTAGGAACTGCCAAGGCAACGCCCGATGAACAGGCGAGAGTACCTCACCATATGATCGATATCATCAACCCCGGTGATGACTTCAATGTATCTATGTACGTTGAAGGATGCATGAATTGCATTGAGGACATAATCGGAAGGGGAAAGCTTCCGGTTATATGCGGAGGCACGGGACAATACATCTCGGCTCTTAAGGACGGTATCTCATTTGAAGAGGATTCCGATTCGGACATCATAACGGAACAACTTTACGAGGAGTATAGAAAAGCCGGGATTGAAGGCATCTACAGAAGACTTGCTGAAGCAGATCCCGAGTCTGCGGAGAAGATCCATCTGAATAAGACCAGGCGTGTAATAAGGGCTCTCGCAGTTTATGAGGCTACTGGAAAGACCAAGACAGAGCGCAATCAGGATTCGATC
>CADAXO010000035.1 GCA_902791885.1 Oscillospiraceae bacterium
CTCGATGCTGCTTCAAGGGCACGTGTCGAGCAGTTCGACTCAGCGAAAATATTCAGTAAGGATCCTGCTGCACTTAAGGCGCTTGCAGTTCTGGGATTCGTAAAGGCAATGAATACTGCCGCCGCCAACCCTGCAGGAGCGGTGACCTGTCCTTTCTGCGGCACTCCGGTTCCTGATCAAGCATCTTCCGGACACTGTCCTGCCTGTAACGGTGATCTATGAAAAACATATTCATGAGACTTTCATCGATGCTTGTTTCTGCGGCGCTTCTGGCTTCAGCGGGAAGCTTGACGTCACAAAAAAACGCAATAGTAATTAAAGATGTGTACCGCGACTCCACAGATCTTCTTATAGAGGATATGCTGGTAACTTACGGATACTACGGTAATGAAGCGGATTCTTATGTCGCCGGTATCCTTGATCAGATTGAAGATGACGATCCTATGGAAGCTGATAAGTGGGATATGATCATGGATATGTGGGCCGGTCTCTATGACGGTACGGATGTCAATTATGATCTTCTGCCTTCTAACCTTTCTGATACAGACCGGATGTGTATAGTGGTTCTCGGATTCCAGCTTAATCCTGACGGAAGTATGAGGGATGAGCTTATACACAGACTTGAGGTTGCACTTGCATGTGCCGAACAGTATCCCGATGCTTATATCGCATGTACGGGGGGAGGAACGGCTGCTAATAACGAGGATGCAACTGAGGCAGGGAGAATGGCTGACTGGCTTATAAGCCACGGTCTTGAAAGCGACAGAGTCATCGTGGAGGACAGATCTCAGACTACGGCTCAGAACGCCATATTCACACTCGGTATTCTTTCCAGGGAATATCCCCAGGTAGACAGGATCGCTATTGTGTCGAGCGATTACCATATAGCTACAGCCGAGATCTTATTCGAAGCAGAGTCGATCCTTATGGCGAGAGATTCTGGAAATATTCCTTTCGATGTTGTTTCAAATGCTGCTTATGAGGCACCTGCTGGAGAGCTTAACAATATGTTCCAGGCCGGAGCTTTGGTGGAGCTTTCGGGCAATATGCGCATGGCTTACGACATCTACTGCTCGAACTACGATATACACGGTCTTTAAGATCTATAACAACTTATGCCGCCTGACCTTCTGACGGCTCGTCGTCTTTGAAGAGACGGATTATGAGCTTGATTATCAGACGTATGACTAAGAATGCGGCGAATACCAGGAAGAAGCCGCCCATACCGTACAAGATATCTTTGAAGTCCATATAACCGGTTTTGGTGATCCTCTGTCCGATCTCGATAGAGAAGGTTATTACCAGAAGAAGTGTCACGACATATATCCATGATATGGCGATGGTAAGATTCCTTTTGGCCAGGAACTTGAACAGGGGATGGATCAGGATAAACAGTCCCATTCCGAGAACACCTACGACTATGAAATGAAGCTGCTTGTCCGAGAGGTTGTATTCGTAGCTGTCGTTCCACGAAAGGATCTTCTCGTGTATTGAGGTGATTATCTCGATGAGTTTATACAAAATAGAAGTCATAAGTATTCCCCTTAAACGATTAAGAGGGCTGCCCGAAACGGACAGCCCATCTTACCAAAAAGTCATTAATAAACCGGTTATCAGAATCCGAGACCGATGAAGTTAACGTCTGAAGCACCGATGCTTCCGCCGCCGCCCAAAGACTTATCGAAATCGACAGGATCGTTGGAAGCGTTGAGAGCCATCTTTCTGCTGATCAATCCCTGACGGAAGAGCTCGAGGAGACTCTCGTTCAATGTGTGCATTCCTTCCTTGTGACCGGCCTGGATAGCACCGTTGATCATAACTGTCTTGTTCTCACGGATGAGGTTAGCGATAGCACTGTTGCCCATCATGATCTCTGTTGCAAGAACACGTGAATTTCCGTCGATAGTAGGGAGGAGCTGCTGTGAGATAACGCCTCTGACGCTCATAGCGAACTGCTGACGGATAGTCTCCTGCTGGTCAACAGGTGAACCGTCGATGATACGGTCGATTGTCTGTGCAGCACTTGTTGTATGAAGTGTTGAAAGAACCAGGTGTCCTGTCTCAGCAGCTGTGATAGCAGCGGAGATCGTAGCGAAGTCTCTCATCTCACCAACGAGAATGATATCAGGGTCTTCACGGAGAGCGGAGTGGAGAGCGTGTGCGTAAGAAGGTGTATCCTTACCGAGCTCTCTCTGATGGATCATAGCCATATTATGAGGATAGATATACTCGATAGGATCCTCAACTGTGATAACGTGCTTAGCCTGTGTCTTGTTGATGTAGTCAACTACGGCAGCAAGAGTAGTTGTCTTACCGGAACCTGTAGGTCCTGTAACGATGATGATACCGTTAGGAGCTTCAGCAAGCTGCTTGATAGCGTGGGGAAGTCCCAACTCCTCGATATCCGGGATCTTCTTCATGAGGATACGGATACTTGCCGCGAGGTTATTACGCTGATGGTAAACATTAACTCTGAGTCGGATATCTTCGTTGTATGTAAGACCGAAGTCAACATCCTGACCCTTCTCGATACGCTTTACGTTCTCTTCGGAAAGGATCTCATAGATCATCTTGAGAGACTCTTCTGCAGTAGGCTTGTCCTCGAGAATGTGAAGAGAACCGTATCTTCTTACTGCAAGGTTAGTTCCGACGGTAATATGTACGTCAGAGCACTCCTCCTTAATCGCATAATCCATCAGTTCGTGTAACGTCATAACAATTAGCCCTCCAATAGGTATATATGGTAGAGATTATACAATAAATCAAATATCAATGTAAAATGTAAATTCATCGTTATTATTTCAAGTTATAACGCCCCTTATGAACCCCTCTGTCAGCGTTGCCTAACAGGGGTTCTATATATTATAATTCTTGAGTTAACAGCCGACCGGGGAGAGCGTTTATGGCCAAATGGATAATCGTAGTAGATGACGACACGTCGAACCTTAAGATCGCGGGTCACATTTTAAGTAAGAACAATATGCGTGTTACCGCCCTTAAATCGGGCAAAGCTTTCCTTGATTATGTCGGGACCAACGGGCTTCCGGATCTGGTCCTTCTTGATATAAAGATGCCTGAGATGGACGGCTTCGAGACCTTAAGCAAACTTCGTGAGTTCGAAGTTAAGAACGGTCTTATGAAGACCCCTGTTATCTTCCTTACAGCTGATGAGGATGCGGACACCGAGACCAGAGGATTCGAGGTCGGTGTATCTGACTTTATAAGAAAGCCTTTTAACCCTGATGTTCTCATGCGAAGGATCGACAATATCATGTCGAACAGCCAGGAGATCCAGAGCCTTAAGAGTGAAGCTACAACGGATATGCTCACCGGGTTCCTCAATAAAGGCGCAACGGGAGTCGAACTTTCGAGAATGTGCTCGGATACCGTGGGCTGCCTCATGATGATCGACCTTGACTCATTTAAGCTTGTTAACGACTTATACGGTCATGAGATGGGCGATAAGATTCTTATAAGTTTTGCCGATATCATCAGAAATGCCGTTCCTTCCGGCAGTAAGTGCGGAAGAATAGGTGGAGACGAGTTCGTCGCATTCGCGGCGGGTTTTAACTCTGAGGAAAAAGTTTCAGATTTCACCGCTAAGCTTAATGAAGAGCTGGTTAAGAAAGCTAAAGAGCTCATGGGCAATGACATGAGTATTCCTCTCGGAGCTTCGATAGGCGCTATCTTTGTTCCCAGATACGGCAACGATTACAATTCGCTTCTTAAGCTTGCAGACAAGTCTCTTTACATCGTTAAGAAGAATGGCAAGCACGGATACGAACTTTACGACGATGATCTTAATGATGATATTGGATCGGACATTCCCGATATTCAGGCTATATCTGAGATCTTAGGCGAGCGTTCTATTCAGAACGTGGCGCTTCAGCTTGATAAGGAAGCGTTCTCTCATGTTTACCGCTATGTTATAAGGTACATCATCCGACACCATATCGATGCATGTAAGGTTCTGTTTACGCTGTCTCCCATAGACGGCAACGCGACACCGGCTTATGCGGACAGCGTTGATGAATTCGGCAACCACATAAGGGAGTCGCTTCGTAAGTCCGACATCCTGATGAGAAACCGTAAGAACCAATATTTTGTATTCCTTACGGATATAAGAGAGGATTCCGTCGGCAAGGTTATAACTCACATAACGGACGACTGGCAGAAGAAAGTTAAAAGAGGCGAACTCACGGATCTCAACATTCAGTACGAGACTGAGTTCATCGGCAATAATTCCGAACCTGTAAAGACCGATAAGGTCAAAAGAGTAGTCATCGTTGACGACGATGTTATCAATCTTCAGGTAGCAGGCAAGATCTTAAGTTCAGGCGGTATTTATGTTAAGGCTGTAAAGTCCGCGGAAGCGCTTTTCGATTACCTTGATGAGGAAGACAAGCTTCCCGACCTTATCCTGCTTGATATCAAGATGCCGGGCATGAACGGCTATGAGGCGATGAAGAAGCTCCGCTGCATGGAGACTCCCGCTTCACGTCTGCCGGTTATATTCCTTACCGCCGACGAGAGTGACGGTGCCGAGAAGGAAGGCCTTTCGCTCGGTGCCATGGACTTCATAAGGAAGCCTTTCGTGCCGGAAGTTCTCCTTCTGCGTGTTAACAACATCATCGAGCTCGTTACTTTGCAAAAGCAGCTTTACTTCGAGGTTGAGCAGAAGACAAGGGAGAAGAAGAGCCTTTTCCTTCAGGTCGTAAGCTCGCTTGCTGCAGCCATTGATACCAAGGATATCTACACCAAGGGTCACTCCAACAGAGTTGCGACATATTCCAAGAGGATCGCGAAAAGAGCAGGTTACACCGATGAGCGTCAGGATGAGATCTACATGATGGGTCTACTTCATGACGTAGGCAAGATCGGTATACCTAGAGCGATCCTCAATAAGAACGGTCCGCTTACTGATGAAGAGTATGATGCGATCAAGAAGCATACCACCATGGGTGCACAGATCCTTGAGAACATCGAGGATAACCCGAAGATCGCGTGGGGGGCCAAGTATCATCATGAAAAATACGACGGCTCCGGTTACCCTACCGGCAAGGCGGGAGAGGATATCCCGGAGGAAGCGCGCATCATTGCCGTTGCCGATGCTTACGATGCCATGTCGAGTACCAGAAGCTACAGAAGCCGTCTTTCCCAGGAGCGGATCAAGGAAGAACTTATAAAAGGTAAGGGAACTCAGTTCGACCCTAAGTTTGCCGACATCATGCTGTCCATAATCGAAGAAGACAAAGAATATAAACTGAGAGACTGAACCTTATGACAAAACCTACCGAAAACAACGAACTGTTTATGTCGTCGCATCTGACGCTTCTTATAAGTTACTCGATCTTCGCATTGATACTTATAGGTGAGTCTCTCCTTATGGGATGGGAGACATGGGTGCTCTTCCTGATAGGCGGCGGTGTCATCTTAAGCTGGATACTCCACATAAGAAATGAGATCCCTTCAAATATCAGAATATGGATCTATTCGATGCTGATGATGTTCACGTTCTTCTTCTACGGCATACATCAGACCAGTACATTCGATCTTGCGGTAGTTATCTCGGCACTTATAGTTCTTTTTACCATGACGGGTAAAAAGTCGCTAATTACACTGTGCCAGTTCACATACTTCGTGACCATGGGATATGAGCTTATTATGATGGGGCTTGCAGGTGAGCTTCTCGACGCTCTTATCATCAGCAGATCGGTCCTTCACCTTTGCATGGTCTTCTTCGTCGGAAGGTTCGCGAAGGTCATCATCGACAAGTGGATGCAGGTTCTTAATAGATCCAAGGATGAGGTCATTCAGCTTAAGGAAGCTACAGAAAGACTTAACGACTTCCTGGCGAACGTTTCTCATGAGATCAGAACTCCTGTTAATGCGATCATCGGTCTTACGAGCATCTGTATAGAGAAGACCGAGAACAGAGGAGTGCAGGGCGATATTATCGCAGTAAGAGACGCGGGCCGTAAGGTTGCCGAGCAGATAAGCGATATCCTCGACTATTCCGAGATCGACCGTAAGAAGGCCGTCCGCAATAACGAGGACTATATGCTTTCTTCAGTGCTCCATGATCTTGTTACTGAAGTTAAGCAGTATAAATCCAAGAACGTAGAGCTTATCATCGACGTAGATCCCGGCATTCCCGCAGTAATGAATTCCGATGTATCCAAGATCAAGAAGATCCTTAAGGCATTGATCTCGAACGGACTTAAATACACTCAGCAGGGCGGTGTCTATGTCAGGATCATCACCGAGGATCATGATTACGGAGTTAACCTTTGTATCGAGGTTACCGATACGGGCTGCGGTATGACTGAGTATGAGCTCGAGAGGATTTACGACAGCTTCTATCAGGTTGATTCGGGCCGTGCGAGAATGGGCGGAGGCTTGGGCCTCGGTCTTACTATCGTATCCGGCTTCGTCGCTTTGCTCGGAGGCTTCATGACCATCGAGAGTAAGCCTGACGTCGGCACCACTGTCAACGTAAGTATCCCTCAGAAGGTTGTAGATCCCGTAAGCTGTATGTCGGTAGCAAATCCCGACAAGCTCTGCCTCGGTGCGTTCCTTCACTTCGAGAAGTACAACAATCCCGCTGTCCGTGATTACTACAACTCAATGGTACTTAATATCGTTAAGGGACTCGGGGTTCAGATGCACCGCGTTAACAATCCCGAGAACCTGAAGCTTTTGCATCAGACGATTCACATGACACACCTTTTCGTTGGTGAGGAGGAGTATAACGACAACGTGGAGCTCATGGAGGAGCTCGCGAAAGACATGGTAGTGGCGGTCGTAGCCAACGAGGACATCGTGCTCCCCAAGAACACACGCGTACGCGTCCTCGAAAAGCCCTTCTACTGCTTCCCTGTAGTCTCTGTCCTGAATTCTGAAGCAGGCGCTCCCGAAACGAGTGAGAAGAAGCTTCGCTGCGACGGCGTGAGAGCACTTGTAGTAGATGATGAGTCTATGAACCTCGTTGTTGCCAAGAGTATCTTCAGGCGTTACGGCATGAAGGTAATGACGGCGATGTCCGGACAGGAATCGATCGACATATGCCGTGAGAAAGTATTCGATATCATCTTCATGGATCACATGATGGCAGGTATGGACGGCGTAGAGGCGATGAAGAGGATAAGGACCGATGTCTCCGGACTTAACGGCTCCATCCCCGTTGTTGCTCTTACCGCGAATGCGATGAGCTCGGCAAAGCAGATGTTCCTGGCAGAAGGCTTCGACGGCTTCGTTAGTAAGCCTATCGAGATTGACGAACTCGAGAGAGTAATGAAGCAGGTGCTCCCGAAGTCTGCTATAAGCTTCGTTTATAGTGACGGAGAAGCGGCGTCTTCAGAAGAGGAAGAAGTTATTGAGATTGAGCCTCAGGCATCGAATGAATACAGCGATGATCAGGCTTTCGATAACTTAAGTAAGGTGGGCATCGATACTGCTGCGGGCATAAGATACTGTGTCGGCGACAAAGATTTCTATAAGTCATTGCTCGTTCAGTTCTCGTCGGAAGCTGATGAAAAGATCGCACTTCTTAAGAGCTACTTCGAGTCCCGTGACTGGCATAACTACGAGATCATAGTTCACGCACTTAAGAGTACTTCGAAGATGGTCGGCATATACGATCTTTCCGAGAAGGCCAAGGATCTTGAGTTCGCGGCAAAGAAGCTTGATGTTGATTTTATTACTGAGAAGCACGCGCCGCTTATATCCGACTATATGAGGATGGCGCATAAGATAGATGAAGAGTTCAGGATCAATTCAGAGGATGAAGACGATGAAGTATTCGAATTCATTCCTGAAAGCGACGGAGGTGTAAACTGATGAAGGGCATTTTATCATATCTTCTTAAGCCTTCGACCAACGATCCCGAGGCTGTAAAGCAGGCCTATTACGATTCGCTTAAATCAACTCATGTAATGATGCTCATATCATTCGTCATGAGCGCGATATTCCTTGTCATGAGTTACGTTAATCCCGTGTTCTTCGGAACAGAGCCCACATACCACAGACTGATATATCTAATTCTTTTCCTGATCGTTATGCTGTGGTTTGCAGTAGCAAGATATGCTGTGGTCGATTACAACATCAGATATAAATCGTTCTATTTTATAAATACCGTAACAGCCATGTTTATGTATGCATGGGTTATCGGAATTTCGTTAATCAGCATGATCACCAGAGGTGCCGTAGACACTACCCTGTTCATGACGGTATCGCTTATAGTTCCGTTATGTATCTACTTTAATCCTATCGAGTATATTATGACGGCTACGGCTTCAAATCTTTTGATGATCGCAATGCTTTACTATGCTTATACCGAAGGGATCGCTACCAAGACTGCTGCAGTAAACTTTACTGTTTTCGCTGTGTTCCAGTTGGTCATGGGTATCATCATGCTCTACACGAAGTACAGGCTTAATAAGGAGATCATTCAGGCCGAGAGACAGCGTAAAGAGATCGAGATGCTGAACAAGGCCCAGAACAGTTTCTTCTCCAACATGAGTCACGAGATCAGAACGCCTATTAACACGATCATCGGACTTAACGAGATGATCTTAAGAGAAGACGTAAGCGATGAAGTAGTAGAGGATGCGGTTAATATCAAAGCAGCAGGCAAGCTCCTTCTTAATCTTATAAACGACATCCTCGATATGTCCAAGTTCGAGTCCGGCAAGATGCAGCTTCTTATCGAGCCTTATCACACGGGCGACATGCTGTCGGATATCGTCGGTATGCTCTGGATCAGGGCCAAGGACAAGAAGCTCGACTTCAATGTTGATGTCTCACCTGATATCCCTGCCGAACTCATTGGCGACGAAGTGCGTATCAAGCAGATCCTCATCAATGTCATCAATAACGCTATCAAGTATACGTCCGAAGGATCTGTCTCTTTGTCCGTTCAGTGCGAGATGAAGGAAGACAAGGTCTGCAATATGGTCTACATGGTCTCCGATACGGGTATTGGTATCAAGACCGAAGATATTCCTTATCTTTTCTCTGCATTTAAGAGAGTTGACGAGGATACCAACCGTCACATCGAAGGAACCGGATTGGGACTTTCGATCGTTAAGCAGCTCGTAGATCTTATGGGCGGTAAGATTACGGTAAACAGCGTGTACAAGAAGGGCTCCACCTTCATTATCGAGATCCCGCAGCGTGTCGAAAGCGAAGGCTCTGTAGGCGCATATGAGTTCTCGAAAAGCGACGGCAGCGGCAGGAAGAGGGAATACATTCCTAAGTTTGAGGCACCTCAGGCGAGGATTCTTGTTGTCGACGATAACGAAGCAAACCTCATGGTAGTAAGCAAGCTTCTGCGTGATACGAAGGTCAGGATCGACACGGTAACAAGCGGTGCAGAAGCTTTAAGAAATACCTTGAATATCAGATACGATGTTATCTTTATGGATCACCTGATGCCCGAGATGGACGGTGTCGAGTGCTACAGAAAGATCAAGGAGCAGACGGGCGGCCGATGCAGGGATACCGCTGTTGTTATCCTTACTGCAAATGCAGATGAGGAGAACAGAGCACTTTATGCACGCGAGAATTTCGACGGTTATCTGTCGAAGCCCGTAAGTGGTGAAGAGCTTGAGAATGAGCTTTATAATCTCCTTCCTAAGGAGATCGTAAAGATAACAGGAACAAGAAGTGAGATCGCGGAGGAATCGATCTCATGGATGAACGGCAACAACAAGCGTAAGAGCGTGGTTATCACTACGGAAAGTGTCGCCGATCTCTCGCCGGACCTTATTAAGAAGTACAGTATTGCCGTGCTCCCTCATAAAGTACGTACCGCAGAGGGAATGTTCAAGGACGGTAAGGAGATCGAGACTTTGGGAGTTCTTAAGTATATGGAGAATCCCGATAATCCGATCTTCCCGCAGGGTCCTTCAGTAAAAGAGACAGAGGAGTTCTTCTCAGAGCAGCTTTCTCATGCCAACAACGTCATACATATATCCATCTCGAGCAAAGTTGAGAACAGCGGATTCGCACCCGCTCTTGAAGCTTCGAAGTCATTTGATAACGTATTCGTAATCGACTCGGCACACCTGTCGAGCGGTCAGGGTTTGCTCGTTATTGAAGCATGCCGTATGGCGGAGCAGGGATTAAGCCCCGAGAAGATAATAGAGGGCCTTTACAGGATGATACCTAAGATCCGCACGAGCTTCATCGTTGATAACCTAGATTTCCTTGCACGTGCAGGTCAGGTCGGTAACCGTACGGCTAATATTGTTAAGTCTCTGATGGGACGCCCGGTTCTTAAGCTTCGAAACGGTAAGATGGGCGTTGGTATTATGTATTTCGGAAGCCGCGAGAAGGCTTGGAGATCTTATATCAATTCCGCACTGTCCACTCCTTCCCGTATTGATAACAGGATCCTGTTCGTAACGTATGTCGGCCTTACCAAGCGTGATACCGACTGGATCAAAGAGCAGATAGAGAACAAGATGGATTTTGATGAGATTTACTTTAAGCAGGCGTCGCCGGCAATATCCGTTAACTGCGGTGCCGGAACGTTCGGATTACTTTACAGGGAGAAATAATATGAACAAGAAGATCACTGCTTTCATTCTGCTCGCTGCTGCGTGCGTCAACCTTGCAGGCTGTGCTTCAGCTGTTGAAGAAACAGTTGCCGTTACAGCAGATACTGCTCCGGTTGCGACAACCGTAGAAACAGTAGAGGAGACAGTTGCAGAGACTTCGGCTGAGATTTCTGAAGCCACAGAGCAGACCGAAGAAGAACCCATGCCGACCGCAGATGAGAACGGCGATTTCCTGAGTGATTATGATGAGTTTGAACTTACAAGTGAAGACCTCATAGACGGCGTGTGGTCCGATGCCATTGCCGGTGATAATCTTTCCCCGTCTCTTTCATGGGATCCGGTCGAAGGTGCTGACAGTTATGTAATCTATATGGTCGATACAACAGCATATTATTTCCTTCATTGGAAAGCTGACGGAGTGACCGATACCCAGCTTCCCTTAGGCTGGGCTGTGTCAGATTATATCGGACCTTATCCGCCTCCGGGAGCAACTCACACATACGATGTCTATGTCATCGCGATACGAGGTTCCGTAGACAGAGTAAGAGGCACGGTGAATACGCAGAATCAGAACTTCCCGCGATTTATCAATCAGCTTGATACGGATATAGACGGCATGCCGGGAAATATAATCTCCTACGGAAGACTGTCCGGAGTCTATACAGCAGACTAATACAAGGGCTTGGTTACGTGTTCATGGAAATAAAAAGAATAACGGAAGACGAGAAAACAGGGGATTTTATCGCTGACGAATTCTCGGGTTATGCGGTTGATTGTGATGTGGAACTTAACTTTGAGGAGTTTTGCTTTGCGGCGGAAGATGACGGTAAGCTTGCCGGGATCATAACAGGACGTGCGTATTATAACGAAGTCCATATCGCTGATCTTATCGTTGCTAAAGACTATAGAAGAGACGGAGTCGGCAGTAAGCTTGTAGCGGCTGTTGAGGAAGCATTTAAACCTAAAGGCTACAAGAAGATATCACTTACTACTTTCGGATTCCAGGCGCCTGAATTCTATAAGAAGCAGGGATATGAACTGGAATATGTGCGTGAAGATGAAGACCCGAAGTTAAGTAAATACTTTTTCCTGAAGAAGCTGAATTAAAAAGAACCGCTCCCGGATATCATCACCGGGAGCGGTTTTCTTAATGTGTAATTGAGATTGCTTTTTAATCCTTGCCTGAAGATGCTCTGCCTACTTCTGCACCTGCATCAGCCATGCCTACAGCCTGTGAGACGATGGGTGAGAGGATTACTGCGAGAACATAGCTTGCGATCAATGTGGGAAGGATAAGCTTTGCATAACTTGAAAGCCACATGATGACGAACGGAGGCATCTGTGCAACTACTTCAGAAGGTGCGTTGTTGCGTCCCATGAATACTCCGAATGCACTTAAGATCAATCCGATGATAAGCGAGTTTCCGATAGCCATAGGAATCGAATTGATGAGTGTGAACTTCATTGTAGGAGGGTTCGCATTAGCTTTAGCTGCGAGATTCCTTCCGAGTTTTCCTAACGGGAGTACAAGTGCGACAATGATGCCGACAATGATCGATAATACGATGTTACTGATATACATCATGGGTATCGGCTGCGCCTGTGCAGCCTCCGGGTTTGTCTTGATAACTATGAATGAAGCTAAAGCTCCCATAGCTGCCGAGATGATGATAGACATCACAAGTCCCATCGTGCGTTCCTTCTTCTTCATGTCCTTTACCTTCCTTTCTATTTTGGGTTCTTCATAATTAACCAATATTCTGCAATCCGACTTCGGGAATGTGCAGCAGGGGTGAATATATCCTGCTACCTTGTCGTATTGTCTTCTGCGCTCGACTCTCTCGGGGGTGTAGACCTCACCCGATGCTAACTTGGAACGGCAGAAGCCGCATTCACCTGAACGGCACTTGCTCGGGGCTTCGATACCTGCACGTTCAAGTGCGACAAGTATCGGCTCGTCTGCTCTTGCAGGAATCTTACGCTCGATTCCGTCGTTCATGATGACGGTAAGTTCGAATGTCTTATCCATATATTCTGATGTGAAAGCATCGTCACGGGCTGAAAGTCTGTACTGCCCGTAAGCGTCAAGTCTGACAAACTTTTTCTTAAGACCTAACTTAGCGCACTCGCCCTCGGCGTAATCGTACATTCCCTGTGATCCGCAGACGAATACGGAATAAGTCTCGGGGGCGTATTTGGTAATAAGTTCGGCATTGATGAAGCCGTGCTCGTAGCCGGGCTTCTCCTCATCGGACAATACGTGGACGACTTTCAGCTTGCCGCCTGCTGCTTTCTCCAATGAATCGAGCTCGTCCTTGAACAGAATCTCTTCTTCGGTACGGCTTCCGTAGAGAAGTATCAGATTAAAGTCCTCCGTGCCG
>CADAXO010000036.1 GCA_902791885.1 Oscillospiraceae bacterium
AGCAAGCCCGGCGTAAGCTTCTATATCGGCTTCGACCCCACGGCAGACTCACTTCACGTAGGCCACTTCGTGCAGATGATGGTAATGAGCCACATGCAGCAGGCAGGCCACAGACCGATCGCTCTCATGGGCGGCGGTACAGCCATGATCGGCGATCCTTCCGGAAGATCCGATATGCGCCAGATGATGACAGTCGAGACCATCGACCAC
This sequence comes from Oscillospiraceae bacterium, assembly GCA_902791885.1. Next base: position 211 of record CADAXO010000036.1, read on the forward strand.
AACGTTGAGTGCTTCAAGAAGCAGATGGGAACTGTAGTCGACTTCTCTGACGGCAAGGCGATCATCGTAAACAACGCCGACTGGCTTCGTAACTTGAACTACATCGAGTTCTTGAGAGAGATCGGAACACACTTCTCCGTAAACAAGATGCTCACGGCAGAGTGCTACAAGGCCCGTCTCGAAAAGGGTCTGTCCTTCCTCGAGTTCAACTACATGCTCATGCAGGGCTACGATTTCTACTATCTCCACGAGAAGTACGGCTGTAACCTCGAGTTCGGCGGTGACGATCAGTGGTCCAACATCCTCGCAGGCATGGAGCTCGTAAGAAGAAAGAAGGGCGATTCCGTTTACGGACTCACATTCACTCTCCTTACCAACAGCGAAGGCAAGAAGATGGGTAAGACAGCTAAGGGTGCTGTATGGCTCGATGCCAACAAGACTCCTGTTTACGACTTCTACCAGTATTGGAGAAATGTCGATGACGCTGATGTCATCAAGTGCATGAAGCTTCTGACATTCCTCCCTATGGAAGAGATCAACGAGTACGCTAAGCTCACAGATTCCGCCATCAACGAGGCTAAGAAGAGACTTGCTTATGAAGTTACGGCTATCATCCACGGCAAGGAGCAGGCTGATATCGCCAAGAAGACTGCCGAGGACCTCTTCGAGAACAAGGGCGGCAAGTCTGACGACATGAAGACGACAGAGATTCCTTCTGCTTCTCTGGCTGAGGGCGTTGACCTCGCTCAGGTGCTCGTGGAGGCAGGCGTATTCAAGTCCAACGGCGAGTGCAGAAGAATGATCGACCAGAAGGGCGTTTACCTTAACGATGAAGTAGTTGCCGATAAGTTCTATAAGCTTACCGAGAAGGATTTTGACAAGGACGGCGAAGCCATTGCACGTAAGGGTAAAAAAGTTTACCACAGGCTTAAAATTGTTTGATAAATGTGGTATCATAATTGAGTCTGTATGTTAAACATGTTGTTTGACACCAAATTCTTAAAGGAAGGTATAGAACTATGAAGATGATGAAGAAGGCTGTCTCTATCGTTCTTTTGGGCGCTATGGCTCTTTCCATGGCAGGCTGCGCTAAGAAGATTGAGACTGTAAAGAAGAAGGATTTCAAGAACGCTATCGAAGAAGTAATCGACGATACCGATTATGTAGACGGCGAGAGCAATGTTTACTACTACGGCGACAATTTCTTCGTTGATTTCTATCAGCTCAGTGATGAAGATGCTGCTGCAGATTGCTGGGAAGACATCCTTGATTCTTACAATGACATGGTAGATGACAAGAAGTTCGACGGCAGCAGAAGAATGGTAAATACTGATACATTCGGTTACATTCTCCTGGACGGCGAGTGTGATGACAAGAACTTCCTTACTGATATCAGCAACGTATATTTCCTCCAGAGCGGCAGAAGCTACTACTACGGCGGAATCTTCTACGTAGAGGATGAGATCATTGTTGTTATGACAACAAAGGATAAGGATGCCAACAGAGACGATATCAACACTATCCTCAACGCTCTCGGCTATCCGAAGCCCTGATCATAAGTCACAGACTTATTGAAGATTAGTAATACGGGGAGTTGTCTCGTTGAGACAGCTCCCTTGTTTTTGAGATTAACACCGGAGGGATAATGCGGACGAGAGGTCTTGATAAAGACGGTATCTGTCATACTTTGCAGAAGATCTTACTGGGCTTTGTCCTGGTCTTCTGCTTTGTGACCGTTGCCGGAGCATTAGATGTCTTTACATCGATGAGCATCGGGGCGGATGATAACAGGGTACTGCTTTTCGCGTTTGAAATCTTCTTCTCCTTGCAGCTGTTCCTTTTTATCAGGCTGCTTTTCGGTGTTGCCGAGCGTGCGGATAAGCGCAGCCGCTCGTATGTGTTTACTGCCGTGTGCTTCGCGGTCATGGCGGTGATCCCCGTGATCCTCTTTTATAACTTCTGCCCGAGGCCTTTGTCGGACAGCTACGATGACCTTAATGCCGCGCGAACCATAATAGGCGAAGGGTACTTCCCGAGGACGAGCCCGCATGTGTTCGAGATCGGTTCCTTTAAGAACAACTACTTCCTGATACTTGTGATGAAGGAGTTTATCGTCCTTTTTGATAAGCTCGGGCTGCCGGATGTAAGGTCGTTTTTTGCCTTGAACATCCTGTTCTTCTATGCAGGCAACGTGCTTCTGTTCCTGTTCATCAAGAAGGCGAGAGACCACAGGACGGCGAACAAGGTGCTGTGCCTGTTCGCGTTAAATCCCTTGGGGTACCTGCTGATATTCTGGGCTTATTCCTACGCGGTCTGCTACCCGCTTATTATCGGTACGCTGTACCTTCTTTACCTTCTGAAGCACTCCGAAAAGCTTATAAGAAGCGTCATTTACGCGGCGCTTCTCGGCGCTCTCTGCTTCCTGTCATACAAGATAAAGATCACGATTCTGTTCCCGGTTGTTGCTGCCGCCGTGCTTTTCTTCTTCGTGACGGGAGTCCGTAAGGACCTTCGCAGATGGGGGGCTGCGGCACTTGCATTCCTTATTATTGCCGCCCCGCTTTTCTTCGTCTCAGGCAAGGTTGAGGACAAGTATTTCGGCGAGGTTCGAGATCTTAATCTTCCCGTATGGTACTGGCTCTCGCTTGGATCTCACGACTGCGGCGGAGCTGCGACCAACGAGCACGAGCTGGCGATCATAGATGAATATGGAAATGACAATGAGGGCAGGGATGCCGCCATTCGCGAATTCGTTCTTGGAAATTACAGGAACAACGGCATTGCCGGAACTGCGGCCCTGTGGCTTCGCAAGCACATTGTCACCTGGTCTGACGGGTATTCAAGCATTTATTTAAGATTTAAGGACGGCGATCAGACTTCGGGTCTGTATCCGTACCTCTTCGGGTACAAGAGCGACTTCTTCGTTATGTACTGCGATGCGTACCGCCTTGTAACGGTGATCGGAATCGTGCTTCTGGCATTGAGGAAGAAGCGTCCCGGTACTATGGATACGCTTCTGTTCCTGACTTTCGCAGGCGCGTGTGTCTTCTTCCTTATATGGGAGGTAAAAGATCTCTACTCGGCGCCGCTGATACCCGTGATGCTTCTTCTTGCCGCAGGAGGCATTGATGCACATATCTTAAAGGACCGCGTTTCTGAAAGGACCCCGTGGCCCGTGCTTTCGTATGCTTTCTTTGTCCTTATATCCGCGCTGCTTCTGGTTTCCTGGGGCAGGACGGAGGATGAGTACCGCTATGACAGGGTAAGGGGAGCAGGCAACCTTCGTATGCGCTATGAATTATCTTCTGCAGAGCATATTGAGCAGACCTTCGGATCTTCCGGAGAATTCAACAATATCAGGATCCCCGTAAAAGTCTCAGGCGGAGATAACGGATCTTATTATGAATACAGGATCACTTCATCCGGCGGTGATGTCTGTGCGGCGGGTTCGTATGACGCATCTTCGGTTCGGAAGGGATCGGTTTACATCGAATTGGATGAAGCTTTGCCCGGCGGTTCATATACCCTTGAGATCGATAAAGTTGACGGTACCGATGCATATATCGCGGGATATACGCTCGATACATACCACTATGATCTTTATGACGGAACGCTGAATGTTGACGGCACCGATATGATAAGCGACCTTGTGATGGAGGTCTCGTTCTACCGTTATGAGAGATACTTAGGCAGTAAAACGCTGACAGCCCTTGTGATCTTGTATCTTATCTTCTCCTCCGTAATATGCGTCCCTTATGTGATCAGACGTAAAGACCGATAAATTTCTCTGTTGTTTGAGTTTACAAACGAATGTTCGCCTGATAGAATGTGGGCATGACGCACGTAATACATGACTTTACATATGACGGTACGCTGGAGGGGCTGCTGTCCGTATATCTGAAGTGCATTGCCATGAAGGTCAGGCCTCTTGATATCAGGCCGGAGTTCATGGTGAAGGGCAAGCCGTTCGAAGAGCGGTATATGTATGTGCGGACCAATGCCGCCCAGGCCGACCGCCTTTACCGCTATATGGGCCAGTGCGCATCGGCCGAATTGCAGCAGATGATACTCGACTGTTTCCTGACAAGTCTTCCGAGGATGGAACTGGACCTTTATGAACTGATCGCGCGGGGGATAAGGTTCGGTGCGTGTGTTACTGAGGACTATGAAGATGAGACCATGCACCGCATCCAGATGGCGATAAGGGATCTCTACAGAGAGTCCCAGACGATCATAGGGTCACTCGGCTTCCGGGAAGAGGAAGGAGTGGCAGTAACAATGTTAAATCCCCGTAATTGCGTGCTTCCGCTGATACGTAAGCGCCTTCTTAATGATCCGGCGTATGACGATATTCTGGCCTATGATAAGCGCCATTATCTCCTTCTTATGAGGAACGGAAGCGAAGATGAGCTCCTCGATATACACCGTCTGCCGATCCCGTACGTTAATGATCCGCGTGAAGTCTATGATACTTTCTGGCCGTATGTGACAGGAGACAGGTCCGTCGATTGCCGGCCCGTAGGCCGCGGTGCCGACAGCCTGGTCCCCCTGTGGCGGATCGCATGATAAGCAAAAGAAAAGGGTGTCCGCAGACACCCTTTAATATCAGAATTAATGAAGAACCAATTACTTCTTGGCTTCGTCATCTTCGCGGATAGCTCTTCTTCTGATCTTACCCGATACAGTCTTAGGAAGCTCATCGACGAACTCTACGATACGGGGATACTTGTAAGGAGCAGTCTTGGCCTTAACGTATTCCTGGATCTCCTTCTTAAGCTCCTCTGTAGGCTCTGTGCCCTTGACGAGAGTCATTGTAGCCTTAACTACGATTCCTCTTACGCCCTTCGGGTCAGGTGCACCTGTAACGGCACACTCGAGTACATAAGGCAATTCCATGATAACGTTCTCGATCTCGAAAGGTCCGATACGGTAACCGGAAGACTTGATGACATCGTCTGTTCTTCCGACGTACCAGATGTAGCCGTCCTCATCCTGCCAAGCTGTGTCGCCAGTGTGATACCAGCCGTCGTGCCAAGCATCCTTTGTGAGCTCGGGTGAGAGGTAGTACTCGAGGAAGAGTCCCTTCGGATGATACTTCTGTGTGTTGATGCAGATCTCGCCTGTCTCACCGGGCTTGCACTCCTTGCCGTCGGGATCGAGGATCTTAACCTCATAAAGAGGATTAGGACGGCCCATGGAGCCGAGTCTGATGCCGGAACCTACGAGATTGGCGATAACGAGAGTTGTCTCTGTCTGACCGAAGCCTTCCATGAGACGGATACCTGTTGCTTCCATGAAGCGGTTGAATACCTCAGGGTTCAAAGCCTCACCTGCAGTAACTGCATACTTAAGGGAAGACAGATCGTATTTGGACAGATCTTCCTTGATGAAGAATCTGAACATTGTAGGCGGAGCACAGAATGTTGTGATGTGGTGCTTAGCGAACATGGGGAGGATCTCGTCAGCCTTGAATCTGTCGAAGTCGAATGTGAATACAGGAGCTTCGCAGAGCCACTGACCGTAGAGCTTACCCCAGAGAGCCTTACCCCAGCCCGTGTCGGAGATGGAGAAGTGCAGACCGTTAGGATCTACATTCTGCCAATACTTAGCTGTTGTGATATGGCCGATGGCATACATGTAGGAGTGCAGAGCCATCTTGGGATAGCCTGTTGTTCCCGATGTGAAGAACATGACCATCGGATCGTAGCCGCATGCATAGTCTGCGGGTCTTTCGAAAGTGTCGGGGAAGTTCTTGAACTCCTCGTCGAATGATCTCCAGCCGGGTCTTGTGCCGTTGCAGATGATGAGTGTCTGGAGTCCGTAAGCTGCCGCAGCCTTTTCGACTTCGTCTGCCGCATCGTCATCGGATGTGCATACGATTGCCTTTACGGAAGCTGCCTGGAAGCGGTACTCGTAGTCCTTGTCACGGAGAAGGTGAGTAGCGGGGATAGCTACGGCACCGATCTTTTCGAGACCCATCATGCAGAACCAGAACTGGTAGTGACGCTTTAATACGAGCATTACCTTGTCGCCCTTGCCGATGCCTAAGGACTTGAAGTAGTTTGCCGTCATGTTGGAATACTTCTTGATGTCGGCGAAAGTGAAGCGCTTCTCTGTTACGCAGTCCTTTGCAATCCAGAGCATAGCGAGCTTCTCGGGATCCTTGTCTGCGATAACGTCAACGCAGTCGTAAGCGAAGTTGAACTTCTTGCACTCGGGAACGTTAACCTCAACGTCAACAAGGTGACCGTTATCATCGAGGACTCCGTTAAGGTACTTGGCGTAGACGGCATCCTTGAGGTTTGCTGCGTCAACGTTAGTCTGGGAATCAGTCTTGATCTCTGTCTTATAAGGAGGGATATAGTCTTCGTTCTTGTCTGCAAGCTTCGGGTCGATGATGATCGCATAGAACTCGCAGTCCTCACCGCCTACCGCGAACTCGGCGTGGGGTGTGGAAGGATCGAAGTAGATTACGTCACCGGGATGGAGCACCTCGAAAGAGTCACCGAGCATAACCTTAAGTGAACCTCTTACGACGATATTCATCTCCTGGCCGGCGTGTGTTACGAGCTTGTACGGAGGGTTAAGTGCTTCCTCGGAATAAGGAAGGATAACTCTGTAGGGCTCGCACATCTTGTTCTTGAATCTGGAGCCTAAACGCAGGTACTTTGTAGCGGAACCTGCACGTCTTACGATCGGACGGCCCTGACCCTTTCTTGTTACCGTGTACTCGGTAAGTGAAGGGGATGAACCCTCGAGAATGTCAGCGATGTCGACCTTGGCGATGTTCGCGAACTTGTAGCAGAAGGTGAAGCTGAAATCCTCAGTTCCTTCCTCGTACTTTACGTACTCTTCGGGTGTAAGTTCCATCTTCTCTGCGATCTGCTCGACTGTAAGTCCCAGATCCTGTCTTAAGGCCTTAACTCTGCCCGCAACTTCGAGAAGCTTAACTTCGACTTCGTTGTTTTGGTTCTCTGCCATTTCTGTTACCTCCGTTTTCCGGCAATTTTTCCTTAACGCCGGGGAAATAAAAAAGCCCCAACGTTCCTCGAACGTTGAGACGCATTACCGTGTTACCACTCAACTTGTGTCCTCTTATGAGAACACCACTTCAGGTTCCTTCAAACCCTATGCCTTAACGCGGCCATACGGATGCGGTCTACTCGAAGTATTACTTCATTCGGCGCATCAGCTCGGAAGCGATAGTCGCTTGGAAGTCTCTGCTGTCGGGATCCCAGCATCCCCGGCTCTCTGTGTGCATTGACTGCCGGACCTTCTTCGTCACAGCATTTGCGATATAAACATCGCCATATTAACCCCCTCGAAAAAGATTGTCAACATAATTTTGTTTACACGACATTAACACTTAATATGTGAATAGATAAAATAAATAAAATAAAATCATATTATCTGAGTTTAATGTAGAACGAGGAATAGCGTTATGATGTATGAGAAGTATCTTGTAACAGGTGCAAAAGATCCGGTCGGAAGACTGGTGGTACAGATGTTGCTGGCAGAGGGCTGTCAGGTCAGAGTCCTGGTCCCGCCCGAGTCAGATTATTCCCTGTTAAGGGGAATGGGAGCCGAGATCTCGGAAGGTGAGATCATAGATAAGGATTCATTAAAGGAATTCCTTACAGTAGACGATCCGAGAAAGTCGGCGATTATCCATACGGAAGAGATACTCAATATTTCCAATAATAAGAATATGGATATGCGCCGCGTCAACGTAGCCGGTGCACAGAATATGGTCGATATGGCTATGAGAATGAAGATAGGAAGATTTGTCTATCTTGGTTCTGCATATTCACTCGATCCCGATACCGCACTTTCCGGTGAGAAGGTACGCTTCGACAGAACGAAAGTTGACGGTGACTACGCGGCAACCAAGGCCGAGGCGTCTGCATATATTATGGAGAAGGTTACATTTAATAAGTTCAATGCTTCTCTGCTTCTTCCTACATTCATCATAGGTCCCGGATTCTCCGAGGATTACGACATGAACAAGATCCTCAAGAAGTATCTTGAGAATAAGGTATCTACAGTATCCGGCGGACACGCTTTCGTTGATGTACGTAATGTTGCTTCCGCGCTTGTTGCAGTTTGTGAGAACGGCCAGACGGGCGGCACATATATCCTTAACGGTGAGTATAAGTCAGCTCAGGAGTTCTTCTCCGAAGTAACGGCTGCATCCGGAGCCGAGAAGGTTAAGGAGATGCCGAAGTGGGCTCAGAGCAAGTCTATGGACAAGTTCGTAAGCACATTCTGCAGAATTACCAAGAAGGAGAATCCTAAGGAAGTATATGCCCTGTTTATCAATAACCCCGATACCAACTACGAGAGTACGATAGACGGACTTCTTCCCGACAGTGAAGTGCGTAAGGTTCACGATTCACTCGTTGACGTTCTGACACGTCCCGGCAACGCGGTTCTTCCTGACAGACTCGATCTCGAGAAGTCTGCTGAGGCTGCCAAGAATGCCAAGCCTATTGAGCCTCAGAAAGAGGAAGTCAGCCAGGTATCAGAGGCTGTTATGAAGAGAGCTGAAGAGTCGGCTGCCAAGGCTGCCCTTTCCAACGAAGATGCAGAGAAAAGAGCCGCCGCTGCTGCTGCAGCAAGAGAGAGAGTACAGGCTAAGATCGAGGCTGCCAGACTTAAGGCTGAACAGCAGGCTGAGATCGCAAGAGCCGAAGCTAAGACTGCTGCACTTGCAGACGAGAGTAAGTCTTTAGTTAAGGAAGATAAGGCTGCGGAGAAGAAGGATGAGGCCCCCGAAAAGGCTGAAGAGCCTAAGGAGGAAGAACAAAAGCCTCAGAATGAGTCTTTAATGACAAAGTTCTCAATTTCCGATCTGATGGCAGAGGCAGAGGCTAAGAAGGCTTCCGCACCTGCAGTGGAAGAGAAGGTTGAGGAGCCCGTTATCGAGCAGCCTGCAGTTGAAGATACGGCAAAGGATGCTATTGATGATTTCGCTGAGTTCGTAGATAACAAGGTTCTTGAGGCTGCACCTGAGGCAGCTGAGCCTGAAGCCGCTCCTGTTGAAGAGGCAGCTGAGCCTGAAGCCGCTCCTGTTGAAGAATCAGCTGAAGAGAAGCCTGCGGATAATGCCAACAAGCCTTTGTGGGAGAAGATCTCAGCTGATGACATTTCCGAAGAAGAGATATTCGGAAACGACGAATTCTGATTAAGGTTTTATTTATCATATATCAACTCTGGAGAGAGGGGGATGCATCCGAAGCGTCCCCCTTTATAGTGGTACAATAGTGCCATGAGAATAATACTTGCAAGCAAATCACCCAGAAGAAAAGAACTGTTATCGCTTATAACGCCGGACTTCGAGATTATGTCGGAGGATGTTGACGAGCGCGGGATAGAGGAACGCGTTCTTAAGGGCGGAGGCACACCCGTTGATGTTCAGAAGGAACTTGCACGGGCCAAGGCTGCTGCCGTCTATGAGAAGCTGTCTGCTTCTGACAGGGATAACTGCGTAGTCATAGGCTCGGACACATCCGTTGTGTGCGGCGGCAATATCCTGGGTAAACCGGAAGATAAAGATGACGCAAGACGGATGCTTCGTATGCTGTCAGGAAGGACGCACGAGGTTATATCAGGCGTGTGCGTGCTCTCCTCCGAAAAGGAAGAAGTCTTCGTCGAAATTACGAAGGTCAGATTCGGTGATCTGGATCAGTATCAGGAGCAGTTAATAGAGAGATATATCAACACTGATGACCCCTACGATAAGGCCGGCGCATACGGCATACAACAGGGCGGTGCTCTGCTTGTGGAGACCGTCGAAGGTGATTATTTCAGCGTGGTGGGACTGCCCGTGAGAAAGCTCTCTCAGGTGCTTGAAGGCTTCTTATAATTCTTGATGTAATCTACGACCTTGTCAGAAGGCAAAGGCTCGTTAAGATATGTTCCCTGGAAATATGTGCAGCCGTATTTACGAAGCTTCTCGAACTGATCTGCGGAGCTTACGTTAGTCGCATCGACGGGAATGTCGAGTTCCTTAAGAAGGCTGATCATTGAATGCGTCAGGACATCCTGTGATGAACCTTCACGAAGATCGGATGTGAAGTGTCCGTCGAGTTTGACCAAAGAGATTGGAAGAAGCGGGATACTGTTAAGTGACGAGTAGCCTCTTCCGAAATTATCAAGCGACATCGTTATACCTGATGATGCGAATGCATCGAGTGTGTTCTGGATCTCCGAGACGTTCATTGTGGCGCCGTCAGAAGGTATGTCGATTATGATATTGTGCAGATTACATCCTGCGTCTTCCGCGAGTGAGAGAAGATCGACCTGAAGGTCGGAAGTATGCAGCTGTGTGGTCGACAGGTTGACGGTCATTGTAAGTGTCGGATCGATCTCATTGATCAACGCGAGGGTCGAGAAGGCCTTCCTTAACGTAAGTTCTCCGAGAGCATAGATATGGCCCGTCTTCTCAACGTAGAAGAGGAAGTCTCTCGTATCGACGGTGCCGTGACCGGGGCAGTTCCAGCGCACGAATGCCTCGAATCCGGTAAGACCCATCCCGGCATCGAATCTCGGCTGGTAGACCATGTAGATCTCGTCATTATCGAATGCTTTATTGAACAGATCCTTGATCTCGTCGATCGTCATATCCTCAAGGAATGAACATCTCGCTTCGCTCGGTGTAGGCTCATAGATCTTCGCATCTGTATCTTCCTTGATGGCATCGAACATCGCGGCTTCAGCATGATGGATAAGCTCGCCTGCGAAGATGGCGTCTCTCGGATACTGAGCTATACCTGCATAGAAGTTTCCGTCGTTCTCTTCGCTCAATGCTTTTGCAAGTTCGATCGCATAACGGAGAACCTCGGTGTCGTTATTAAGTCTGGTTGTTATGATGGCGAATTCGTTGTTCGCTATCCTTCCGACGAAGTCCTTCGAATCGGCAGCCTCGCGGAGTCTGTGAGCCATCGTCTGGATGAACAGATCGACAACAATATGCCCGTTGCTCTGGGAGTATCTTACCGGATCGACGACTGTAAGATAGATCGCATAGATGGGGTTGATATTGCAGACGGTTCCCTTGTCTGATGCATCCTGATATGCCTTCTTATAATCGAGGATCTTGATTTCAGTATGCTCGTTGATCATGTGACGGTTCGGCAGTGTCGTAAGAGGATCCAGTGCCATCGCACGGCTGGACTCGACGGCCTCCACATAGCCCGTCTTATCCTTGATGTCCTCGTGTCTTACGATTGTACCGGGACGTGCTGTCATGGTCGTTGAGATCATGGCTGATGTCTCATAACTTATGCGCTTCGCCTTCTCGTCTGAAAGCCTCTTGTTAAGCGTATCGATACGTTCTCCTACGCGGATTATGAAGAATTCGAAGATCGTATTGATAAGCATCGACAGGAGAGAAAGCCCCAGAAGCATGAGCATATTGCTGCTGTAACGCTGGGACAGACTCGTCGAATAGATGAAGATCTGAACAAGCGTCAGCGCCGTAGTGATCCAGTATCCCGGGATACCGAACAATAGATTAATAAAGAAACTGAGGATTACGATAAAGATGGAAATGATGACTTGTGCGTAATCGATGAATACGAAGGTCTGCAGGAACAAACCTGCTATAAACAGTAAGGTGTAACCCATGCATACAAGAGCAAAAGTTATCCTGCTTCGTACAAAGATCCGCTTCTCATCATAATCCATGACACCACTATAACGTAACGGCTTTATACGCGTTTTAATAAAAAGTAAATAAAGAATTAAAGATTAAGGGGAATTACGAAGTTCGCTCCATAATCTTATGTAATAATCAGAAAACTTTGTCATTTGCGCCCAGTTTTCCTCATTTCCGGCACCGATCTCGTCCCAAACCGCACACGTTATGAAACCGCCCTTGGCTGCACCCTGAAGTGCAACGGGCACGTCTTCGAATATCACCGCGCGCTCCGGTTTCACATCGAGAGCTTCCGCCACATGAAGATATATATCGGGCTCGCTCTTGTCCGGAAGTCCCGGCGTATCTTCCAATGATATGCACACATCGAAAAGCCCGCTTATCCCGAGACGGTCAATGGCAGCATCGAGGTTCCTTCTCGTAAGTGCAGTCGCGCAGGCTGTCTTGAAACCTTTTTCGCGGGATTGCTTTAAGTACCGGTAAGCGCCGTCCTTAAGCGGTACCGTGAAGCTGTAGGCGTGGTTAACGAAGTCGTTCCACTCCGCCATGATCTGCTCCGGCGTGTCGGGGAGGTGATAGCGATCGCGTGTGTAAACGGCGGCATCTTCAATGCGCACGGACTTGACGTAGTCCGTGTAGTCGGGGGTTACTTCGAATCCTCTGGAGTTAAGAAAAACGGTATCCGCCTGATTCCATACTGTCATGGAATCAAGCAGGGTACCGTCAATATCAAATATCAAAGCATCCGCTTTTCCTTTAAGTTCAGAAAAGGAAGGAAGCATTAATGCATGAACTGTACTTTCTCTGAGATCTCGGGAACGAGCTTCTCCTT
>CADAXO010000037.1 GCA_902791885.1 Oscillospiraceae bacterium
CAGTCAGGACCGATGTGTCTGTAGAGCTCTCTCATGAAGCTCTGGCAGAAAGCCTGTACTTCGTTGTCGGACTTGCCCTTAGGATCGAAGTCGGAACCACCCTTAGCACCGCCCATAGGAAGTGTTGTAAGGGAGTTCTTGAAGATCTGCTCGAAGCCCAAGAACTTCAAGATGGAAAGGTTAACGGAAGGATGGAGTCTGATACCGCCCTTGTAAGGTCCGATAGCACTGTTGAACTGAATTCTGTAACCGCGGTTAACCTGGATCTTACCGTTGTCGTCAACCCAAGCTACTCTGAACATTATCTGTCTCTCAGGCTCAACGATTCTCTCAAGAACCTGCTTCTCGATGAGTTCAGGGTGTGTAGCGAGTGCGGGCTCGATAGAAGAAAGGAACTCATAAACAGCCTGGAAGAACTCAGGCTCTGTGTTGTTCTTCTTCATTACGTCCTGCATCACGGATTTGAGATTGTGTAATCCATTTTTTCCACCTTTCCTTGCCGCTTAATTTTGCAAGTTGCGGCATAAAATTATTCATAAACTGTTGAAATAATATATCAACGAGGTCCTTTATGCAACAATCAATTTGAGAAAATTCAAAAAGAACCTGAAATGAAAATCAAGTGGAAGGAACTGCAACCTGTGCTGCAGAAGCAGAAGGTACCGAAGCCTGAGTGGCACCCGGAACTGTGAAAGGATCGTTTCTTGTAACTTCCTCTACAGTTGATATACCGAACATATCCTGATACTGCTCAGTATCAATATGTGGAAGGATCGCATTGATCGAGATAAACAGGATAAGGAAAAAGATAATTATCAGAAGTCCCCTGTTGATGATCAGAAGATTACGCTCCGCATTAAGCTTGGAATCAATGTGCGACTTAGTGGCATAACCTACAAGAACATATACTTTGTTGGCAGTATCTCTCTTGGGTTTCCTCTTATACTCGGAGATCTTTCTTTTTACATAATTCTCCGCACGTGAAGGAAGGTTCTTGAAGAACTTAACCGTAGTTCTTACAACGGATCCGAATATTGCAGTGATCTTCTCACCTGCACCCATTCTGTCATTAGCCTTCTTCTGGTTCATAAACAAAATTATAACCAAACAGAAGAATAAGTAAAACCTTGGATATCAATCCTGCGAAAGGAGCTTATTCAAAATGTACACTCCCTCCTGATGTTTTCTGTAGCATTGAGATTTGCTTATGAATAATTCCTTGCTGATCTCATCCATATTAAGCCCTTTAAAATACCGAAGATACAAGATTCTTGCGTATGGCTGAGGCAATGCAAGTATATGAAGAAATATATTTAGTGCAGATGAATGTTTGCTCAATACATTGGAAGTTTGGCAGCTTATTTTCTTTAAAAAGCTGTCATATCCTTCGGAAACCGATATTATCTCCGCCTCTATATCATTCCTTCCTCCTTTTAATGTGTAAGAAGGATTCAGAACTTTGACCGGTGCATAATCATGGTAGTAAAGATCCCTTATAACCGTAACCTTGTCATCAATACTGTCAGTCATGAAATTTACCAGATTTTCCGCCTCCTGTCCGCTGCATGTAAGATCGGTATATAGATTCTTAAGGCGTGATAACAGTTGATTCTCGTACATAGTACCTCCAATAACGAACAAGTGTTTGACAAAGAAATATCAATCAGATAAAATTCATTTAAAGAAAATATGTTTGGAGGATTGTTCATCATGGCAACCACAGCAAACACAGAGAAGAAGTCCGAGAAGACAATTGACAGAGTATATAACTACGTCAAGTATTACATAAAGACAAACACATATTCCCCCTCCGTCAGAGATATATGCAAGGGAGCCGGCCTCAAGTCTACTTCATCGGTTCACATGTATCTAAAGAAGCTGGATGAAATGGGATTGATAGAATACCGCCCCGGTATGAGAAGGGCGATAATAATAAAGAACCTTGAAGAAGAGTCAGAGACCGAACTCCCCGCCGATATAGTCAGGCTTCCGTGCATCGGTAAGATCACCGCAGGTGTTCCCATTTATGCGCATGAGGATTACTCAGATTCAATCTGCGTAAACAAAGGAGTATTTGGCAAGAGCATAATTGGTAGCGATGATGCCTTCATACTTAAGGTGAGCGGTACAAGTATGATCAATGCACACATCATGGACGGAGACTATTTGATTATCAGAAAGCAGAGCAGCTGTAATGAAGGTGATATAATCGCTGCCCTGATAGATGATGAAGCTACTGTCAAGAGGTATGGAAAGGTTAATGGTGTTCCTTATTTATTCCCCGAGAATGATGCGTACTCCCCTATTCCATTTAACACGGAAGGCTGCAGGGTATTGGGCAAAGTTGTCGGACTTCACAGGTATACTATCGACTGATCTGTTGTTCCATGTCTGTGTCCTCCTTAAGCGGTTATATGAGGACTATATCAGCGAACATAACGATAAACACTTGATTTCAATGATATTCCGGAGAATTCATACGGAATATCATTTTGATTTGATTTAACTGTGCGAACTGCGCACAACCGGTAATATTTGTGCCGATAATGCACAACTCATCGCAAATTTAATACATCTGTAATCTCAAGGATCTTCTTTGCCTGTTCTTCTGGACTTATATTTCTGTCGATCTTATAGATGTCATCGATATATCTGAACCATGTAAGCTGTCTTTTGGCAAAATGCCTTGTATTAAGTTTGATCTCATAAGCGGCACGTTCAGAAGAGCTTCCGGGCTTATTATCAATAAGCGGCAAAAACTCCTTATAACCTATAGCCTGACAGCAGGTGGACTTACGGTCGATCGGAAGTGAATACAGATATCTGGCTTCTTGCTCCAGACCTTCTTCCATCATGATATCCACTCTTCTGTTGATCCTGTCATAAAGCACCGAACGGTCATCTTCATAATCGATCATAAACAGGGCATATCTGTACCTGGGGCCTTCTTTCTTCGAATCAAGATTACGCTGAGTCTTGGTCTTTCCAGTCGCCTCATATACTGCAAGTGCTCTTATTACCCGTCTTGTATTGTTGGGATGTATCTTCTTCGCTTCATCGGGATCGGCTTCAGCCAGTCTTCTGTAAATATCCTCTATTCCCGATTCCTTATACTCTTCATACAGTTTCTCGGTAACGGCATCGGCTTCAGGGTCTTCTTCGAAGCTTATTCCGTCCTTAAGTGCAGAGATATACTGACCTGTACCTCCGCATAAAACAGGGAGTTTACCTCTTCCCAATATATCTTCGATGACTTTATAACAGTCATTTACGAACATCGATACATTGTAGCTTTCGCCGGGCTCGATGATATCGATCATGTGATGCGGAACCAATGCCTGTTCTTCAAGGCTGGGCTTCGCTGTTCCCACATCAAGATGCTTATATATCTGCATGGAATCACAGGAGATGAGTTCTCCTCCTGTCATCTCACACAGTTTAAGGGCTGATGCACTCTTACCGCTTGCAGTAGGCCCCGTGATTATCGGGATAACTATATCTTTATTCGTCATACGATTCTTTTAAATCTCTTCTGAATATCAGTCTCGGGTATCTTAATGAATGTAGGTCTTCCGTGAGCACAATGATAAGGATCCACACACTCGCTGAGCTGCGACAGCAAAGCAAGAGCTTCTTCCTTAGTGATAACATCATGAGCCTTAATAGCGGCTTTACAGGCTGTCGTCTGGATCAATGATACCCAAACATTGCTCTTAGACGGAGTCTCCCTCTTAAGATCCTCCAGCACCTGAGTAAAGAACACCTGCGGCTTAGACATGGACTTAAGTCTGTCCTCTGCCTTTGTAGCAACGGGAACTGACCTTAAAGCTATCTGTCTTTCTCCGACAGTATCAATATCGAATCCGAACTCTTTGAATCTGTCGAGGTTATCGGATACAAAGGACATATCAGCGACAGAAAGATCGATTATCTGCGGGACAAGAAGATCCTGAACAGGTCTGTTCTCCTGATCCATCTTCTCTTTCCTGCTTCCGAACCTTTCAAACAAAACTCTCTCATGAGCAGCATGCTGGTCTACAAGGAACAATGAATCCGAAGCCTGCATAACAAAATAAGTAGCGAACAGGAAACCGACAAACTCAGCGCCCATCAATTCATCGATATCGCCGTCGGGAACGTCGTCAAATGTCACCGGCAGTTCATCAGGTGTTTCAGTTTCTTCTTTTACAGACTCTTCTTTAGCATCAACAGGCAGAAGCTCAGGGACTGTCGAATCAGGTTCAGCATCTGGAATCTTAACTTCATCATTGCCTATCGCTTCTATATCAGGCTTAAATCCTGACAGTATACGAAGAAGATTATCCGTTGCTTCAGAATCGGACTTGGTATAAGGAGTCCTAAGAGGCTTCGATCCCGAACTCTCACGAGTTCCGGAAGATGAAGTTCCCGCAGAGGAAGGTCCCGGAGCAGAAGGTTTTACCGGTTCTGTCACAGGAGATTCATCCTTCTCAAATACGGCATTTCTTAATCCGTGAAGAACAAGTCTGAATATCGTAGAATCATCGGAGAATTTTACCTCGGCTTTCTGAGGGTGAACATTAACATCCACTCCTCCTGCCGGGATATAGATACAAAGCACACACACAGGATACTTATGCTTCATAACAGAAGCCTTATAGGCCTCATCGATGGCTGCAGTAACAGTACCGCTCTTGATCGGGCGGTCGTTAACATAAACATACTGCATACTCCTGTTACCGCGCACATAAGAAGGCTTTCCGGCAAATCCTTTAAGCTTAATCCCGTCACGTTCGTAATCGATCTCAACAAGGCTTGAAGTAAGTTCCTTGCCGTAAATGGCGTAGATCGCGTCCCTCATGCTGCCGTTTCCGGGCGTAGACATTATCTGTTTGCCGTCCTTAACAAGCCGGAACGAGACATGCGGGTTAATTATGGCAAGCTTCTCGACAAGCGAGCATATATACATACTCTCAGTAGCATCGCGCTTAAGGAACTTATACCTTGCAGGCATATTCGCGAAAAGATTTCGTACGCTTACTACAGTACCGGTGTCAGCCGACACTTCACTTTCGCGGAGAAACTCGCCGTTTTCATACTCGATCATCACACCGGTCTTCATGTCGGACATTTTCGTTGTTACCGTAACGTCACTGCATGCTGCTATGGAAGCAAGAGCTTCTCCCCGGAAACCCTGTGTGGAAAGATCGTATATATCGTCTACCGAAGTTATCTTGGATGTGGCATGAATAAGGAAACACTTATGTGCATCCTCCC
Organism: Oscillospiraceae bacterium; assembly: GCA_902791885.1. Next base: position 5,257 of record CADAXO010000037.1, read on the forward strand.
TGTCCATTCCGATACCGTTGTCGCTTACACGGATCAAAGCAATACCGCCGTTCTCGAACTCTATTTTGACGGAAGTTGCCCCGGCGTCAACGGAGTTGTCGACAAGTTCCTTTACAACCGAGACAGGGCGCTCAATGACCTCTCCTGCCTTGATCGCATTTGCCGTCTTCTGATCGAGGACATTAATTCTGCTCATCGGCATCTTCCTTTCTGACGGTATCGATAAAGCCGTAAAGAAGGTTCATGGCTTCAAGCGGAGTGACACGTGTAATGTCGATCTCACGAAGCGCGGTTCTTATACTGTCTTCCTTACGATAGTAGACATTATCGGGATTAAAGATGGAATCCTGACCGGGAAGCTCAGCCTCATCAGAAGTCTTGAACTCACCCAGACGCTCCAGTTCCTTAAGGATATTACGCGAACGCATAAGCACATCGGAAGGGACCCCCGCGAGCCTTGCAACTTCTATACCGTATGAATCGGAAGTACCGCCTTCAACTATCTTATGGAGGAATACAACGCCGTCATCATTCTCAGTGACATCGACATGATTATTGAATATGCCGTGAATACTCTTCTCAAGGCGGTTAAGCTCATGATAGTGAGTCGCGAATATAGTTCTCGCATATAAGATCTTGGGATCTGCGATATATTCGAGGACAGCCCATGCTATGGAAAGGCCGTCGTATGTTGACGTTCCTCTTCCTACCTCGTCGAGGAGCAAAAGGCTTGAGCTTGTCGCATTCTTAAGGATACCTGCAACCTCTTTCATCTCAACCATGAATGTCGACTGACCCATGGAGATATCATCGGAAGCACCGATCCTCGTAAATATCTTATCCACAAGACCGATATGAGCGGATGAAGCAGGCACGAATGAACCCATCTGAGCCATAAGTACAATGATCGCCGTCTGCCTCATATAAGTCGACTTACCCGCCATGTTAGGACCGGTAAGGACCATGATCCTTCTGTCGGAATCAAGTGTGGTATCGTTCGGAACGAATCTGTCTGTTCCCGTAAGCATCTTCTCAACTACAGGGTGACGTCCGTCCTTGATAGTAAGTGCATTAGAATTATCGACTACAGGTCTAACATAATTCTCTTCTCCTGCGAGATCCGCGAGTGAAGATATAACGTCGATAAGAGCCGCTGCACGGGCACTGCCGAACAGTCTGTCGGATGCTTCCTTAACCGTTTCCCTTATCTCGACAAACAACTGATATTCAAGAGCCGTCCTCTTGGTTGTTGCACCCAGTATCTTCTCTTCAAGTTCCTTTAACTCAGGAGATATATAACGCTCGTTATTCGCAAGAGTCTGCTTACGCTCGTATTCTGACGGAAGCTCTTTGACGCTTCTCGGGACCTCGACATAATAACCGAAGACGCGGTTATAACCGATCTTTAATGTCTTTACGCCGGTTCTTTCCCTTTCTCTTGTCTCAAGTTCCATGATATAGGATCTTGCATTGGATGCTATATCCCTTAATTCATCGCATTCGGCATTATATCCGGGTTTAATGATGTCACCTTCGGTGATAACAACGGGAGGATCTTCTGCGATCGCTCTGTCGAGAAGGTCATAGATATCGGTAAGAGGATCAAGTATCTCATTGATCTCACGGAATATTCCCTTACTGAATTTACCTGCACATTCCTTAAGAAACGGAAGCTTACCCAGAGAGTTTCTTAATGACAGCATCTCGCGGCCGTTAATGCTTCCCAGTGAGACCTTTGAAGCGAGACGCTCGATATCGTAAAGACCGGTAAGGCCTTCGATCAGCTCCTGTCTTTCGATAAACCTGTCATAGCACTCTTCAACCGCGTCTAATCTTGCATTGACTGCACTGCTTACGATAAGAGGTTCTTCGATCCATTTGCGCAGAAGCCTTCCTCCCATGGCAGTCTTTGTCCTGTCGATAGCCCAAAGAAGAGAACCTTTCTTGGCTCCTGACCTTATTGTCTGCGTAAGTTCGAGATTGACTCTTGTACTGTAGTCGATCTCCATTGTCTCCGACACCTTGAAGCAATTAACTTCATTTAAGTGCATGACCTTGCCGGTCTGTGTCTCTTCGGCATAAGTGATCAAAGCGGCGCAGGCACTGATCATCAGATCACTGTCTTTAAACTTATCTGCGCCGTATATCCTGAACTGCTTATTCTTACGAAGTTCGGATGAAATGAAATCTCTCTCGGAACGCTTGGTATATGAGACCTCGAATGCCTGCCTTAAGAGCTTATAACATGAAGCTGTCTCGAACCCCGGGTTATAGATGATCTCCGAAGGCAGATACTTACCGATGAGATTGATGAGATGCTCGTCATTGCCCGTGAAGTCAAGCTGTGTAGCTTCGAAGTCTCCTGTTGTAATATCTGCAACGGCGATACCGTATTGGTTGCCGACGCACATGATACTCATCAGGAAGTTATTCTTACGGTCATCAAGTTCATCGGTATCGGTCATCGTTCCGGGAGTTAACACCTGAACGATTCCCCTCTTAACAAGACCTTTAGCCTGTGCAGGATCTTCAAGCTGCTCACAGATAGCGACCTTAAAGCCCTCATTTACAAGGCGTGCCGCGTAAGACTTATACGCATGGTGAGGAACGCCGCACATCGGAGCGCGAAGTCCGCTTCCGCAGTCTCTTGCAGTAAGTGTAAGTTCAAGAGTCTTACTTACAAGAAGTGCATCATCGAAGAAGCACTCATAGAAGTCACCTAATCTGTAGAATATGATGATCTCGCCCATCTGTTTCTTAAGATCGGCGTACTTTTGCATCATCGGAGAAAGATTTTCGTAAGGTACGTCATCGAGTCTCAATGCTTTATTTTCAGTCATTTAAGTGCCACCATCTCTCCGTCTACTGAATAAGGTCTTGCATTCGTGAATTTAACATCACACAGCATTCCCTCATAATCATTCGCTGTCTTATCAGGATCCTTAAGGCTGTCCGGAATAGTAAAATTAACAAGATGATTGGAAAGCGTTCTTCCGGTAAGTATATCGGGAGCAGTTGAACTCTGGCCCTCGATGAGTACTTCCTCTGTAAGGCCGACCTTTCTCTGATTGGACTTGAATGCCAGGTCATTTTGAATCTCAAGAAGTCTGCCGAATCTTTCCGTAACAACATCATGAGGGATCTGATCCTCCATAGCGGCAGCTTTAGTTCCGGGTCTCGGTGAATACTGGAAAGTAAATGCGGAATCGAATGCACTTTCCTTTACAACTTCAAGCGTCTCAAGGAAGTCTTCTTCCGTTTCTCCCGGGAATCCTACGATAATATCCGTGGATAAAGATCCGTCCGGAATCTTCTCCTTAAAGTAATGAACTGTCTCAAGGTAATCTGCCTTGGTATACGGGCGGTTCATTCTCTTAAGAACCACATCCGAGCCCGACTGCAGCGGAAGATGAAGATGAGTCTCGATATTGGCATACGAAGCCATGATATCAATGACTTCTTTCGAGATATCCTTAGGATGAGATGACATGAATCTGATCCTGGAGAACTCCTTAATATCCGCAGCGGCCTTAAGGATATCGGTGAAATTCTCACCGTTCGCACCCTTGTAGGAATTGACGTTCTGGCCGAGGAGCATTACTTCCTTGTAGCCCTGTGAAGCCAGGATATTAAGTTCTTCAATAATCTGTCCCATATCACGTGACCTCTCACGGCCTCTGGCATAAGGAACGATACAGTATGTGCAGAAATTATTGCATCCGTACATTATCGGAACCAATGCACGGAACTTTCTCTTACGGGAGATCGGCAGAAGCGAATCTTCAACAATATAATCTTCGGCCGTGATATTGACAAGCTGCTTCTTTCTTCCTATGGCATCGCGAAGATAGACCGGCAGAAGGTGAAGCTGCTGGGGATCGAACACAAGGTCGACATAAGGGAAACTCTTCTTGATCTTCTCGACATTCTCGGGAACCTTCATCATGCATCCGCAGACGGCGATTATCTTATCCTTATCGGACTTCTTATCCGCTTTGACTATACCGAGATTACCGAAAAGCCTGTCCTCGGCATTCTCTCTTACGGCACATGTATTGAATATGATGACATCGGCAGAAGCGTTCTCGGGTGCTTCCTGAAGGCCCATGCTGTCAAGCATGCCGCACAGCTTCTCGGAATCGGATTCATTAAGCTGACATCCGTAAGTCCTTACACTGTAGGTTATGTCTCTGCCCTTACTTACGGACAAAGCCGAGAAGTACTCTTTAAGCTCGCGAAAAGCTTCATCCCTGGACTTTAAGTCCTCTTTACCAACCTTGATTATCGCCATTAGAAGTTCCTTTCAATACAAACAATTAATTATACTAAAAAAACTTATTATTGTTATAATCATATTCATGAAAAGGATTATGTCATTGTTTTTAACCGCAGTATTGGCCGTTGGCCTGCTGTTTCCGGGCGTTGTACTTGCCGTTAACGACGACTTAGACAACCCTGATGACGGACTTATATCACAAAATGAAGCTTACGATGACCTCCTTTCGGATCCCCCTGCAGATACACCCGAGATAACGGGAACCTCATATATTCTTTTCGATGCGGAGTCAAGAACAGTGCTTCTCGGCAAGAACATCGATACCCAGATGCAGCCTGCCGCCATAACAAAGCTTATGACGGTACTTCTGGCTCTCGAGAATCTCGATCTCGATGACACGATCACGGTAACGCAGCCGATGTATATCGGAATCCCCGAGAACTATTACACACTCGGAGTAACCGAAGGCGAAGAAGTCACAGTAAGAGACCTGATCTACGCTGCCCTTCTCGAGTCCGACAGCGATGCCTGCCTTTGCCTTGCAATTAAGATCTCGGGTGCAGAGTCGCTTTTCACGGGTCTTATGAACAACAGAGCTCAGGAGCTCGGATGCACGAACACTTTCTTTACCAATTGCTACGGTAACGATGACGTAAGCAATCTGTCTACTGCTCATGACATGGCATTGATCCTCGATGCATGTACAGACAACCAGGATTTCATCGATATTTCCACAACATACCAGCACACGATGCTCGGTACCAATCTTTACGCTGATTCAAGGATAATCTCCAACGGCAACAGGTTCATCTCCACACAGGAGTATTCTTACGACTATTACACAGGCGGTCTTACGGGATTTGCCGAGAATGTAGGTTATTCAATCGCCGCAGCAGCTTCCAAGAACGGCAGAAAGCTTGTCGGCATAATTCTTGGTGCTACTGATTCTCTCGGCCGTTATGCTGATATGATCGATATGTTCGACTGCGGTTATTCCGCATTCTCTACTGTACCGATCGACCAGGGCGAGTTCATGCCGCTTTATAACGAGACGATCGAACGAACAGATCAACTCCGCATTGCTCGGAACAGATCTTGCTGTTATGGAGTCTTCGATCGAACTCTCCCCTTATTTAACGACCACTTCTGCAAGAATTACTTTGGGAAGCACCAACACGGTCGAGCTTTCGAATGTAACCATCAACAAGACAATGATGGAGAATCAATACTTCAGGATCCCCGTTTTAAGAGTATTTAACGACGGCAAATCCTATATTGTCGGTGTCCTTAATGTCGAAGTCGGCGAGAAAGACAACCTCGTCCCCATTAATCCCGAGAAAAGATCTATCTGGTCAGCATTAAAGAAAGCTCTTGTCACGATTATCGTGATCCTTGTACTTCTCATTATCATGGTCTACTCCCTGATCATCTTCAGACGCAAGGCCAAAAGAAGAGCTTCAAGAGAATTCAACAACAAGAATAAGATGCTTTAAGCAGGCTTATAGGTAAACTCCGTAAGGTAAAGCGACAATACTCTGTCATCAGGAGAACCGATGATAACGGATGCCGGTGAGAAAGCACCGGGAACCTCAACTTCGATATCACAAACGAAATCATCCGATACGGTAAAGTCGAAGCTGAAGCTGTCATCATCCATATGTACAGGACCTTCAAAGACGACCTGATCATTAACTTTCACAATGACATGCTGAACACCGCCGAACACATTCTGGAGACCGAATGTACCGACATAAGTTCCGGGCATGATATGAAGCATGAGATGAAGATCCTTGCCGTAAACAAGAGCGACATCGTCTTCATATCCGACTGAAGACCTGATAAGCGATACATCATTCTGCTCAAGATTCGAGAAATCAAGCGTATCTGTATTTCTTACCATATGGTAACCGTCGGAACTTATATTGACATAAGTAAAGTCTTCGCCGTTTATGTTGGTGGTACTAAGATCCCTGTAATCCACAGGATTCATTGAAGGATCATAGATGGTCCACTCTCCCTCATCGATCAGCTCGGACGCTTCAGGGGTTATAAGGATCTTACGGAGATTTCCTTCATCGTCAAAGAAAGGAACCGGGAATTCACAATAATAGGATTCTTCAGTCAAAGTCCTTGAATAATAGATACCGACCGGAGGGTTATAAACACCGGGGAATCTGCTTAATACGAACTTTCCGATGAGAGTATGGTCAAGATAAAGATTAGGCGCAGACAAAACTGCAAACACTATCATGATCACCATCGAATAAACACCGCTTATGCCAAAGACAGCAGAAGCTGTTGAAGTCTTAAGATTAAACACATTGAAGAAGGCCATAAAAGGCAGCATCCATACGTTATAACGCATGATATAACTCATACCGCAGTTGATATGCATCTCCTGGGCAACGATAAACAGCATGGCTATAACAGCAGCAAGATTAAGCACCGTAACAAGAACATTCTTCCTTCTTATCAGATTCGCGATAACGATAACGAAGAATGCGGGAGCAATAAGAAGCGTATAAGCTATCATGCCCTGATTGGGATCGAGAATATAAGACAGAGCACAGATGAATCTGTTATCGGACGGGAATGAACTTGCCGATACCGAAGCAACAGACGCCACGGGACTTATGTTACCGAAGAGGATCAATGATCTTAATATCGGAACAAAACCCGGGATCGCGGAGATCAGAATAGGTATAGTCTTAATAATGACAGTCTTCGGCTTATTCCTGTGCTCTTTGATGACATCGACAAGGAACACAATGCCGGTAATGAACGCAGGAACCAGAAGCGTAAGGTTATTCATGGCAGCAAGGCTCATAAACAGCATCGCGAGAAGATAATTCTTATTATGAAGCATAACAAGTCCTGCGATAACAAGTGAGAAGATAAGTATCTCGGTATGAACCCAGTTGAGATAGAACCACGCAGGATTGATAACAACGAAGATCATCAGAAGTGTCTTCTTGATCTGTTCGGTCTTAAGGACAAGCTGTATAAGAAGACATGCACCCGCCCAGAACAGAAGGTTCATGTACTGGAACGCCTTGGCGGGGTTAACACCTACCATATGGAACAGGCCTCTTAAAGGCATACAAAGCACCGAATACATACCGAAATGCTTGGCATAGTTCTGATTATCAGACCCCGTGACTAAGGTTACGTCACCCCTGTCCCTGTAGATCGTATCGAAGATATTATTCTCATAATAAACTTTGGCATCCTCTATATCCTGATCCGTAACATTCGTTGAACCGTGGTTCATGATGGACACCGGCATCATCAGATACTCGAAGCCGTCACCCGGAAGATTGACCGCATCATCTCTTCCGATGACCGCAAGGCCGCCGATGGCAAGCACGAGCATAAGAAGCCAGGATATAAACGAGAGGATAACCTCTTTTTTCATTTCTTTAATGGAGTTCACTTTCGATCTCCCTGAACTTATTGATAGCATTTCTTACGGTGACATCCATGTCGTAGTACTTATAGTCGGCCATTCTTCCGCCGAATATCATGTCTGTCTTATCAGCCATCTCCCTGTACTTGGAATAAAGCTCATTATTCTTATCATCATTAACAGGATAGAATGGCTCATCGCCGATCTTCCATTCGTAACTGTATTCACGTGAGATTACAGTCTTCTCCTGCGTTCCGAACTCGAAGAACTTGTGCTCTATGATCCTCGTGTAAGGAGTATCACTGTCAGTATAATTAACAACAGCATTTCCCTGGAAATTGGAAGTATCGAGAACCTCGGTCTCGAATCGTACCGTTCTGTAATTGAGGTGACCGAATTCATAGTCAAAAAGCTCATCCAAAGCGCCCGTATACACAACACGCTTCGCGATGTTTCCTGCCTCCGCCTTTATATCCTTGAAGTCAGTGTCGGTCTTCACTTCGATTCCGTCAAGAAGCTTTTCGAAAAGCTTGGTATAGCCGCCTATCGGAATTCCCTGATAAAGCGCATTAAAGTAGTTATTGTCGTAAGTAAGCCTTACGGGGAGTCTCTTTATAATCGAAGGAGGAAGTTCGCTGCAGGGCCTGCCCCACTGCTTCATGGTGTACCCCTTGATGAGCTTCTCGTAGATATCGGTTCCGACGAGACTTATCGCCTGCTCCTCCAGATTCGAAGGCTCGGTTATACCTGCGGCCTTACGCTGCTCCTCGATCTTGGCACGTGCTTCATCGGGTGTAACAACGCCCCACATTCTGTTAAATGTGTACATATTAAAGGGGAGCGAATAAAGCTCACCCTTATAATTGGCTATAGGAGAATTGGTGTAGCGGTTGAACCTGATATAACGGTTAAGGAACTCCCATACCTCATCGTCGTTGGTATGGAATATATGAGCTCCGTACTTATGAACATTGATACCTTCAATACTCTCGGTATAACAGTTACCTCCGGTATGAGATCTTCTGTCGATGACAAGCACTTTCTTCCCGGAATCCGCCGCAAGTCTCGCGAATACGGCTCCGTAAAGTCCCGCACCGACTATAAGATAATCATACATAAATCGTCCTCACTTGATCATTCTGTTAAATGCGGAAAGAACAGCTCTGACAGATGACTTGGTAACAGATCTGGATACGCCCGCACCAAGGAATATCTGACCGTCATCAGCACGCTTAATCTCGATATAAGTGATAGCAGCTGATTCCGTGCCGTTTTCCATTGCATGTTCATTATACATATTAATGGAGAATTTTACTCCTGTATATGTAGAGAATGCATCGACGAAAGCATCAAGAAGACCGTTACCGCTTCCCTTAATTGTCACCGGTTCTCCAAGATATGTTATCTCGGCTTCCACCTCACTCATTCTGTCACCCAGCGAATGCTCGGAGAATGTACTTAACCAGTAAGGCGTCATGACATTGATGTAGTAATCATCAAACAGATCGAAAAGCTGCTGAGGAAGTAATTCCCTGGAGTTATCGTCAGTCTCGTGCTTAACGACTGAGAGGAAGTCTCTTTGGAAGGATCTGGGCAGAACAATACCGAAGTACTGCTCCATAACATAAGATATGCCGCCTCTGCCGGACTGGCTGTTGATGCGGATGATGGGCTCGTATTCTCTTCCGACATCCGCGGGATCGATAGGAAGATAAGGAACTGCCCAGATTGCAGATCCGGTCTCAGCCATCTTCTTCCTGCCCTTGCTGATAGCATCCTGATGGGATCCGGAGAACGCCGTGAATACGAGCTTACCCGCCCACGGATGTCTCGGATCGACCTTCATTCTCGTACATTCCTCATATACATCGATACAATCGTTGATATTCGAAAAATCGAGCACGGGATCCACGCCCTGCATCATCATATTGATGCAGAGTGTGATTATATCAACATTACCTGTTCTCTCTCCGTTGCCAAACAATGTACCCTCGATACGGTCAGCTCCCGCGAGAAGTCCCAGTTCTGATGCTGCAACGCCGGTGCCCCTGTCGTTATGAGTATGGAGCGATATCTCAATGGAATCTCTCCAAGAAGTGTTCTTAGCGAAGTACTCTATACTGTCCGCATAAACATTGGGAAGTGTATATTCAACGGTCTCGGGAAGGTTGATGATAACCTTCTTATCAGGCGTAGGCTTCCATATATCACAAACGGCATCGCATATCCTTACCGCGAAATCAGGTTCTGTTGATGAATACGATTCCGGTGAATACTCGAGTATGTAATTCGTATCATGATAAGTAGTCTCGATATATTCCTTGATATATCTTGCCCCATCCTCGGCGAGCTTAACACAATCATCCTGACTGAAATTGAACACCACATCTCTTTGAAGCGTACTGGTCGAATTATAAAGATGGATGATGACATTCTTGGCGCCGTAAACAGCTTCCATAGTCTTATCGATGATCTCGGGTCTGGACTGGGTTAAGACCTGAATGGCTACATCATCGGGGATCAGATTATTATCTATCAATTCACGGCAGAAATTGTAGTCGGTCTCAGAAGCAGCAGGAAAACCTATCTCTATCTGCTTGAAGCCTACTTTTACAAGAAGATCGAAGAACTTCAATTTCTGTTCTGTTGTCATAGGAACTTCAAGGGCCTGATTACCGTCACGCAAGTCGACCGAACACCATACAGGTGCTTTATCGATTGTCTTTGACGGCCATTGACGATCCTTAATGTTTATCTCAGGCACCTTCTGATACTTCTTGTAATTCATTGCCATTCCTCCCGGTAATAAAAACGACCCTTCATCCTGTTAGAGACGAAGGGTCGTTCGCGGTACCACTCTAATTCATTCAATGAATGCACTCTGCGGATACGGGAAATAATCCGATATCCTGCCCCTGTAACGCTGGGCCTGCGTCCGATCCTTGGGCTTTTGCCTTTCAGAACGGCTGCTCCGAAGTGAGTTCCCTTATCCGTTTCCCATTGCCTCGCACCGTCCGGCAACTCTCTGTAAGGCTCGTAAAAAGGTACTGATCTTCATCCAAGCATTATATTTATGTAATTGTCTGCATATTAACAAAGCCGTTTATAAAGGTCAAGCCTTGCTCATATCGCCGTCACTGTCGAATACATAATCTCCGTTCAAGAAATAAATACCCGCATCAGTCTCTTCATTCTGTCTTATCAACGAAGTATGTACGACGGATGTAATCTTCGTGTCTGTGATAACCGGAACACAGTTCATATCGAAGTTTCCTAAGAACATCGTGTCGCGGCCGTCAACAACAGAATCTATGGTCGAATCCGTGATATTGATATCTGCGTTACCCTGATGTGATCCTATTGCGATACACGCCATACTTCTTGCTATAAGTGAGATATCGCAGTCTTTGATCTTTATGTCCGACATACCTTCAATATTGCCGATACAGGTAGTGATTCTTCCGGGAACATTGATCATTATCCTGGCATTATTAAGAACTAACTCACCGCCCTTACCGGAACCGATGCCTACGCCCTTTACTCCGTTACCGTTAATAGTGAGGACACCATAATAATCATCCACAACAATCTTACCGTGAATCTCATCCGGGCCTGCACCGATACAGAAGAAATCCATATCCTTATCAAGGATCGTAAGATCACCGTCTCCTTCTATGTGCAGAACCGAATCGGAAGATACATGGATACCGCTCATAAGATGGTTATTACCCTTTATAACCAGTGTCACATCTGATTCATTCTCGATATAGACCGCAGATCCGGTCAGTATATCACCGAGACCTACATTATCCAAAGTGATCCTGCCTTTATAGCCGTTGGTGATCTTCATAACGATACCGGTCATAAGTTCAGGGGAACCCGAGACGGTAAAGTCGTTAAATGTAGCTTCCTTACGGCTTACACTGATGACTTCGACACCGTCCTCATTAAGCTTCGGAAGAAGGATTCTGCCTTCTCTTCCTGCTACAAAGGTCTCGCCTGTTCCTGCTTCCTCGTACTTCAATCTGTATTCACAGATTTCCTTCTTGATCTTAGCGTCTATACTCTCGATAAACTCTCCTGAAGGTCTTCCTGTATAGTAGCCCTGAATAAGATCGACACCAAGCATAATTACGGTCTTAAGTTCTTCAGCTGTCTCAACACCCTCTGCCAGCGTGATGATATCGTTATCATGAGAGAACGTAATGATATCCTTAACAAAATGCTGCTTCTGCGGACTGTTCTGAATCTCCGTCAAAAGCATACGGTCGATCTTAACATACCGGGGCATGTATCTTAAAAGATTGGTGACATTGGAATAGCCCGTTCCGTAATCATCAACAGCAGTCTCAACACCGAAAGCCTCATAAATACGCTTCAGATCAGCAAGTTCCGCATCCGTAAGCTCAGACTGTTCGGTAAGTTCGATAACTACCGAACCTTTAAGTCTCTTTATTCGTTCTGAGATCTCTACCTGCTTATCCTCAGGGAATCTTTGACCCGGGATGGAATTGATGAATACCTTTCTTGTTCCGTCGAATATATCAGTCCTGTGCTCGACAATATCTATAACATTATCAAAGGTCTCATACTCGACATCGGAAAGCCTGTCAGAAAGTGTCGCATATCTTATGATCGTAGGAGGGTCGATATAAGGATTGATATCGGCTCTCATCAATGCCTCATAAGCAAATATCTCACCGTCAGTCGCCTTAACGATAGGCTGGAAGTGATAATTAAGTCTGTTGGACTCGAGTATCTCATTAACGATAAGAGATTTCTTCTCTTCCTCTTCGGTAAGTCCTGCATCCTGAGCCTTTCCGATCTTGATCTTATTACTGTTCTTCTTACTTATGGCGGTATTGATAAGACGTTCAAAATCCGACATTGATTCAGGAGTTCCTGCTTCAATACCGTAATAAAGATATATCTTGGATTTCACGGACGGATCATTATTAAGATCCTCAAGTTTCTCTTTAATCTTGTCATATGAGATAAGCATCTCATCTTCGCCTTCATGAGCAGTGATCTTAACGGCAACGAATTCTCCGTTACCGAGACATGCGCACATCGAATCTGTACCCTTGAAGATGTTATCCAGAATACCGGCAACAGTAATGATAGCCTTATCTCCGTAGTTTCTGCCGAACTGCTCATTGATCAGTGACAGATCCTTAACATCAACCGCGAGGACACTTATGAAGTGACCCAGATTACGCATCTTTCCGACCATGTAAGTACCTTCGGAAAGAACTCCCTGATAGTTATAAAGACCTGTAAGACTGTCTTTGGTAATCGAATCACGGATGATCTTCTCACTTCTGGATTCTTCCTCAGACCTTCTTAACACCTCAAGGCCCAGCATACTTCTTCTGATCCAGACTCTGTAATCGGGTGATATACCTTTAAGCGGATCACTGTAACCTATAACGGAATAACCGAAAACCCTGTCATCAAATGCAAGAGGAAGGAAATAATAAACTCTGGGCTTCTCATGATCATCATAAAGATCCGGAAGCATCAATTCTTTCTTAAACGGAACATCAAAATTGACGATGTCCTTAGTCCCGCTCGCACCGCATCTGATCGTCTGGATCAACTCATCGGCAACTTCGCCGTTCTTTCTCTTCCAATCCTGATTAATGCAAAGCGAGAACAGTTCGAACGGGCGCACCTGATAGACATAGGAGAAGATCGTATTAATAAGGCCGTTAAAACTCGTCTGATCGATAATATCATCGATCATATGATTAAATACGGAATGAACGCCGGTCTCTGACGTCTCAGTATCCCACTGTTCTCTGAAAATATATTCGGGAACGACACTGGAACCATTGCATCCGCAGGTACATCCGATGAATATATCTCCGTCAGAAATAAACTGGGTAGGTTCTCCTCCGTCAAGCATCGAGATTATATCGTTTGCCGCATGCTCACCGAATTCAAACATAGGAATATCGGCTGATGTAAGAGGAACCGGAGCATGCTTACCTTCCTCATTACTGTCGTAGCCTATGATGGCAACGTCGTTCGGGATCTTATAGCCTTTGGCCGTAAGAGCCTTGGCTAGACCCAATGCCATGGCGTCATTGGCGCAGGCAATCGCCTGGGGAAGCTTGGCATTATGCTTAGTAAGCTTGTCGGCAACACTTTCGCCGCTTGTATACCAGAAATCGCCATAGAAAACACGGTTCTCATCAACCTCTATCCCGTGTTCGGCCATCGTATCCCTGTATGCCTGTAGTCTCTTCTTCGAATGGGGATGCCATGCCTTACCGGTAAGGAAAGCGATATCCTTATATCCGTGGACTTCAATGAGGTGAGAGATCAGTTTCTTGATCGGATAATAATTATCCTGCAGTTCTACGGGATATTTCGTGGTCTCACTTTCAATAAAGAGAACCTTTCCCTTGTATTCATCACCGATGTCATTGCATATCCTGTCCATGACTCCCGGAGTCTGAATAGTGTCGGCCAATACGACAACGCCGTCGAACTTATCATAATTGATAACACCGAACACCGAAGTATCACCGGTCTCTCTTTGAACAGAATCCTGATATTTCTGGAACATAGAGAAAACGCAGACATCAAAATCAGAAGCCAAAGCGACTTTGTTAAATCCTTTAATGAAGAGGTCCTGACAGTATTCTTCTGGTTGTCCGCATAATAATGCCAGCCGGTGTCTGCTCAAAACTATTACCCCCCGGTAATACTAAAAGTAACCACCTTGATTATATCATTAGAATTTGTGACTAAACCGTTACTAAGGTGAACTTTTAATAAAGCATCGCCCGTTTCCCCGGTCGTTTTTACATAAGTTCCGCCCATTCCTCCGGCTATATCTGCACGGTCCGGTCCGTAAACTTCAATCGGACCTTCAGTCTCAAGTTTAAGGCTTCCGTTATAGAAAGGCAGAACATTACCGTTCTGATCAACCACCTTAATCCTGACAGAAGCAACGTCATAAGTTGAGCCTTCAACAAGTTCTGTCGATGAGACAGTGATATCAAGATCCAAAGAAGTCGTAGGAGCCTTTATCTTAGTGATAACGGGCTTATCATTCTTGTATCCAACAAACTTGAATTCTGTCGACTTTCCGCCCCAGTCGCCTATGTATTTGCCGTAAAGCATATAGGCATCCTGGAATGTCATGCGGTATCTTGCCATCGCCTCTCCAAGCTTCAGCATGATCTTGGGAGGGATACTGTTCATACCGTAAAGTCCGATATAGTTCAGGGCTTCCCTCACGATATTATTCTGCCTGTCGGAGAATCCTTCTTTCTCCTTCATCTGATCACCAATATAATCATCAATAAGTATCGGTGCATTATTAAGATTCTTATACGGTGAATCCGAATGCTTATATTCCTTAATGAACATGTCATTCTTATACATCTTCACACTGTCGCAGTTCGTAAGAATATAGACATTGCCGCGGTTTCCCGAAGGGTGTTCACCGATATTCATATCGGAAGATATCTCAAGGACAGGCCTGTCGGATCTGCCCGAACAGGAATAAACATAAGAAGCAAGCTTGGGATTTCTGAACATATCCATTACACCGTGATAGCAGATACGGTCTCCGGAACCGAAATCCTTATGCGTATTGTAATCAAACATACACCAGCCGAAAGTTCCGGATATTCCCTGCTCGCCTCTGGCCGCGTCAAGAACATTGGCATGTCTTAACATGTGCTCACTTCTGTCATCTTCGCGGTCGAATGACTTTGTGGGATACATATGCCCGTTATATTCGGATATCAGATATGGTTTATTGATATCAGGGATTACGTTCTTTTTCTTCTCGCATCCGGCTGTCTTGCCGTCATGAAGGAAATCGTTATATGCATAGACGTCTTCCAGCATACTGCTCTTCTTAAGATATCTGACACCACTCGTAGGTCTTGATGAATCAAGCTTACGCGCTGCATCATTCGTTCTTCTGTACAGTTCGTCATCGTCAACCGATTCATTGATCCTGACACCCCAGAGGACTACGGACGGATGGTTACGGTACTGTGTGACCATCTCCTCGACATTTCTTACTGCCTGATCCTTCCATGCCTTATCGCCTATATGCTGCCAGCCCGGGATCTCAGTAAACACAAGAAGACCCAGTTCATCACACCTGTCGATAAAGTGCTGAGACTGCGGATAATGTGAAGTCCTTACGGCATTTAATCCGAGTTCTTTCTTCAGGATATCGGCATCATATCTTTGCATCGACGAAGGCATGGCATAGCCCGCGTACGGGAAGGACTGGTGCCTGTTAAGTCCCATTATCCTGACTTTACGCCCGTTAAGCCAGAAGCCGTCTGCCTTAAAGTCTATATCGCGGAAACCGAAAGTAACTTCCTTTACATCAGTCTCGCTCTCAACTCTCAGGATATAAAGAACAGGATCGTCCACATCCCATTTTCGATAGCCCGGAACCTTGCTTATAGCACAGTAGCCCTTACGGCCCGAGAGCCTTGCAAGTTCGTTACGGGTATTCTTCTCAAGGATAATAATGCCGAACGGCTGCGCCTTGTCACCGCCGTCGAAAGTAACATCAGCGAAGACGGATCCTGCCGCAGTGGCACGGACAAAGACATCTTTAATAAAGCTTTCTTCCTTAACTTCCAAAGAGACTTCGCGGTAGATTCCGCCGTAAGTCATATAATCGATTACAAATCCGAACGGAGGAATATTCAGAGACTCTCTGCTGTCCACGCGCACCTTAAGCTCGTTCACAGAGCCAAGATTAATATATTCTGTTATCTCATAAGAAAACGCCGTATATCCGCAGCTGTGAGTTCCGAGCAAAAGCCCGTTAAGATATACGGTAGCTTCATGGGCCACACCTTCGAAATTAATGAATATACGCTTGCCTTTCCACTCCTTGGGCGCATCAAAATAATTGATATAACCTGATACTGTCTGATAAACGGACTCATCAAAATAATGAAGCGGAGTAAGACTAACGCTGTGAGGGATCCTTACGGTATCGCCGTCAGGCAGCTGATCGTAATGATAGTTATAGATCCAGTTCTCGTTAAGATCTATCTTCATTGGAATTCTTCCTCTTAACCCTCATCTTCTGAGGAACAATAGAGATCTTCGTCACACAGGAGTTGCTGCTCATGAGCAAAGCAGACTTAACGACATCGGCAACGTCGATGGGATCGAGCCTGCACATAGGGTCGTCATCCACTGTAAAATCAGCGTTCCTGTAAAGGTTAGTGTTCGTCATATCAGGGCAGATCTCGATAACCTTAACCCCATGCTTTCTTGCCTCCTCGAAAAGACTCGCGGAGAAGCTCGACAGACCGGACTTTACAGCCCCATAAGCTGCACCGTAAGTGTTCGTCTTATATGCAGTAACGGAAGAGATGTTGATAATAGTTCCTCTGCCCTCTCTTTTAAATCCAGGCAGCAGATACCCGGTCAATATCATCGGGGCCTCGAGATTGGTCCTTACCATCTGCTTGACCTGCTCGAGTGTAAGATTCTCATGAAGTCCGTAGAAACCAACACCTGCGCAGTTAACCAGGATCTCGGGATTGTCGATCTTCGATACCGCAGCAAGGAGCTTCGCTGTATCCGTAACATCACAGATCATCGTATGGAAGCCGTAATCCGTATTCTTATCAAAATGTCTCGCGACACCGTAAACGTCGTACCCCATTGTTACGAGCATTCTCGCTATCTCGAGACCTATTCCGGATGAGGCTCCGGTAACCAGTGCAGTTCTTACTGAATCAGACGAAGATTTTGTTTCCATAGCCGGCCCTCTTAAGTTTGTTTATTACTGTTCCCGTCATCTTCTCGCGAAGTTCCTTGGGATAAACACAGAAGCCGTCTTCTCTGTCAAACGGGAAAAGCACTGCCGCCGATCCGGGAGATGCTTTCTTCAGGTTTCCAAGGTAATCCGAAGATATCCGGAAAGTACCGATACCGATATCTTTCACACGATCAAGATCTATGCTCCGAAGTATCGTGTCGGTAAATTCATTGTAGCACAACTCGAAGTCTTTGACGTAAACCAAAGGATCAAAACAGAGCCTCACGACCGCCCCCTGATC
>CADAXO010000038.1 GCA_902791885.1 Oscillospiraceae bacterium
TAACATCACGAATGTAATTCCTGCATTCAAGGCCATCTTCGCAGGTGCTTTCAGTGCTCCCGCAGTATGGGGCGGTGTTACTGGTATCTCCTTTAAGACCATCATCACACAGGGTTGTAAGAGAGGCGTCTTCTCGAATGAGGCAGGTCTCGGTTCCTCCGTTATGGTCCACAGTAATTCCAACGTCAAGGAGCCCGTTAAGCAGGGCCTCTGGGGTATCTTCGAGGTGTTCGCAGATACGATCATCGTATGTACAATGACAGCTCTCGTAGTTCTTACATCAGGTGTTATCGATATCGAGACGGGTGCCATCGAGACAACATCGGATGCCGTTCTCGTTGCAGATGCATTCGATACCTTGTTCAAGATCAATGAGTTCACATTCGGAAGCATGTTTGTCGCATATCTATAAGATAATCTTCGTTCTTCTTATCATGTCCGGTGCTCTTATGACATCTTCGATCGCATGGGATATCTCGGATACCTTCAACGGTATGATGATGATCCCTAACCTCATAGGTGTAATCGCAATGAGCCCGCTCGTTATGAAGATCACATCCAATTATGTTGAAAGAAAGATCAAGGGTAACAGAACTGTCGAGCCGATGCTCTCTTACGATCCCAAGGTACAGGAAGAGCATGCCAAGGCTATCAAGGCTGACCCGAATCTTGATTAACGGGAGGGTAGAAGGTGCCGCTGTTTGCTAATACGATAGTTACTGTTTTTACATTAGTGCTGGCTTTTATATTCGGTACTGTACTTGCAAGTTTCATTACATGTACAGCCGGAAGAATCCTTGCCGGGATGGATTGGATCAATGACCACTCTCACTGTGACACCTGCGGTCACCAACTCGGGATCGCAGATCTTTTCCCGATCATCTCCTATGTGGCTTTGAAGGGCAAATGCCGTTACTGCGGTGCCAAGGTCCCTATAAGATGTCTTATATCTGAAGTGCTTCTCGGTATGGTGTTCGTTGCTGTCGTTCTTCTTCACGGATCGGTTGATGTGATCATGTTCCGTAACCTTATGCTCGCGATGCTCATGATGGGCATCTCCTTCTGTGAGATCGACGGAAATATCATTCATGAGGGCTTCATCACCGCGATACTCGTGATCTGGATCGGAGCACTGCCTTTTGTTCCTGACCTTAAGCTTTATATAGCCGATAAGGTCGTCGCAGTTTTCCTGATCTGCGGTTTATTCATGGTGATCTCATACCTTCGCACATCAAAGGGCAAGGGAGGCTTCAAGCCCGGATTCATCAAGCTTATGGCCGTATACCTTCTTTATACCGGCCTTTATACGGGAATCGGTTTCCTTGCAGTATCTTTCTTGCTGCACACCTTCGTGAAGCCCCTCAAGAAGACCATCGTTCCCGTTATGTCTGTCTGCTGCCTTGCATTTATGTGCTGCATGGGTGAGCACACGGACAGTTCTATCCTGTACGGTTATATACCGGCAATCGTTGAATATTTCAGAGTATTTTAATCAGAGGTAAAATTAATGGCATTAACTGACATCGAGCAGATAAAAAGAAGACGTACGTTCGCGATCATATCGCACCCTGACGCGGGTAAGACGACAATGACAGAGAAGCTGCTCCTTTACGGAGGCGCTATACATCTCGCAGGTTCGGTAAAAGCTCGAAAAGCTTCCCGCCACGCGACTTCAGACTGGATGGAAATCGAGAAGCAGAGAGGTATCTCGGTTACGTCTTCAGTAATGCAGTTCGAGTACGACGGGTACTGCATCAACATCCTTGATACCCCCGGACACCAGGACTTCTCCGAGGATACTTACAGAACTTTATGTGCAGCTGACGCAGCTGTCATGCTTCTTGACGGCGCGAAGGGTGTCGAGGCTCAGACGGTAAAGCTTTTCGAAGTCTGCCGCAAGAGAGGCATCCCGATCTTTACTTTTATCAACAAGATGGACCGTGCTGCAAAGAATCCTTTCGATCTTATTGACGAGCTCGAGAAGGTGCTCGGTATCAGATCAACACCTATTAACTGGCCTATCGGTACAGACGGTGACTTCGAGGGTGTTTACGAGAGAGCAACGGGACAGGTTCTGCTTTTCGACTCAGATAATAAGGACCACGGTGCTTCCATGGTTACGCAGTCGACTTCAGGTATCGACGATCCTTCTTTAAAGGATTACATGACTTCCGCTCACTATGAGACTTTGCTCAGTGATATCGAGCTTCTTGATATGGCGGGAGACGAATTTGATATCGACAGGATCCTCGCGGGACAGTTAACTCCCGTATTCTTCGGATCTGCCATAACTAACTTCGGTGTCGAGCCGTTCTTGAAGAAATTCCTCGAGATCGCACCGGAGCCCGCGCCTCACCACACATCTGATGAGATCGGTGTTATCGAGCCTACGGACAGCATGTTCACGGGCTTCGTGTTTAAGATCCAGGCTAACATGGACCCGAACCACAGAGACCGTATGGCGTTCCTCCGTATATGCTCGGGTAAGTATGAGAAGAACATGACCGTAAACCACTTAAGACTCGGAAAGAAGATAACTCTTGCCCAGCCTCAGCAGTTTATGGCTCAGGACAGAAATATCGTTGAAGACGCGTATGCCGGAGATATCATCGGTATATTCGATCCCGGACACTTCAGGATAGGTGATACGCTGATACAGGGAGGAAGAAGATTCGAGTTCGACCCGATTCCCGTGTTCGCTCCCGAGAACTTCGCAAAGGTTTTCCCTAAGGATTCCATGAAGAGAAAGCAGTTTCTTAAGGGAATCGAGCAGCTCTCTGAAGAAGGTGCGGTTCAGCTTTATAAGCAGCCTGATATCGGAACGGAGACTTTCGTCATGGGTGTCGTAGGTATCCTCCAGCTTGATGTTCTCGAGTACAGACTTAAGACTGAGTACGGAGTTGATATCGTAAGGCAGCCGCTGTCCTATAACATTGCAAGATGGGTAAAGTCCGATGCGGAGGGTCCGTTCGATTATAAGAGCATGGTCCTTACGTCCACTTCCATGACGGTTTTGGACAGAGACGACGAGCCTGTTGTTCTGTTTGAATCCGAGTGGGCTATCGATTGGGCAGTCCAGCATAACGAGAGCCTTAAGCTCAGATTCGAGGGTATCCATTCCAAATAATTTAGCGGTATAATACACGCATGGGGGAGAAAAAATTAAAAGTCTGCTTGGTAGGGTCGTCCGGAGGTCATCTGGACCACCTCTATGCTCTTAAACCTTTCTGGGAGAATCAGGAACGTTTCTGGGTTACTTTCGATAAGGAAGATTCAAGGACTTTGCTCGCGGGTGAGAGGATCCTTCCGGTCTACTATCCTTCCAACAGAAGTATAAAGGCTCTGATGATCAATACCGTCAGAGCCATACGATATTTGAAGCAGGAGAAGCCTGATCTCATTATTTCGGCGGGTGCTGCTCCTGCCGTGCCTTTCTTCTATATAGGCAAGCTCACGGGAGCCAAGACGATCTTCATCGAAGCATACGACAGGATCGATAAGGCTTCATTGACAGGGAAACTCTGTTACAGGGTATCCGATGTTTTTATCGTACAGTGGGAGTCTATGCTGAAGGTCTTTCCTAAAGCTGTTTATCTCGGGAGTATATTCTGATGATATTTGTTACTGTAGGAACACACGAGCAGCCTTTTAACAGGCTTATAGAATATGTAGACCGCTGGGCGGCAGGCGTTGATGAAGATGTCCTGATCCAGACAGGCGTATCGGATTATAAGCCCGTGAACTGCCGGTGGCAGCAATTCTTTAAGCAGCAGGAGATGTACGACCTCATTGAGGCTTCCCGTATCGTTATCACACACGGCGGACCTTCGTGCTATATGGATGTGCTTCAAAGAGGCAAGATCCCGATCGTGGTTCCGAGACACCATGAGTTCCGCGAGCATGTAGATGATCATCAGCTTGAGATCAGCCGCGAGTATAAGAAGCTTTACAACAATATTATCCTGGTCGAGGATATAGAGGAGCTTGGCGGATGTATCGAGCACTACGACATGTTGGCTTCCAAGCTGAATAATACATTTGTAACTCACAGTGCAGAATTCTGCGAAGCGTTTATCAAGATCGTTGACGGATTATTTAAGTGAGGAATACCTTTGAAGATCGTACACTTTGAATGCGGCCTTGGAAACCAGATGGCAAGTTTTGCCAACTACCTTCTGGTCAAAGAGAATAACCCTGATGATGAAGTGTGTATCGAAGATCTAATTTACCGCATAGACAGAGGCGATATCGGTGTTAACCAGTGGAACGGGTTTGAGCTCAAGGATGTTTTCGGAATAGATCTGCCCAATGTTCTGGATTCCGTAGAAGATAAAGAATCACTCCTTGCTTTTATGGAACAGGAGCATAAGAATAACGGCGGGCAGAATAACAGTTATTCGGCGGTAACGGCACTTCATAAGGCCGGACTTCATTTTGATGTTGCGGGAGTCTATCAGCAGGAGAGCGGAGAAGACGGTATCCGTACCAGACTCAAGCACACGATAAGAAGATATGTTATTTCTTCAAGCGGCAACCGTGTCTCTTATCACATTAAAAGACAGGTTTTTACTTCCTTAAGAAGACACCGAAAATATAATACGGCTGTATATTCCCATTCTGACAAAGACCTTTATTATCCTCTGTCTTTTGATGTAATGAAGGATATAGGTTCATTGAAACCCGTGGAATCCAAACTTCGAAAAGCGCTGACATTTCCACCAATCTCAGATGAGACCAATAAGGCTGTCGCTGAGAGGATCAGTAACAGCAATTCTGTATCGATCCATGTAAGAAGATCAGACTTTTTACAATTCAACAGTGACTGTTACAGGTACGGCTTCTTCAAAAGAGCGGTTATGTATATAAGAAAGCATGTAAGTGATCCTGAGTTTTTTATCTTCTCCGAAGACAGTGAGTGGTGTAAGACTCATAAGGAAGAACTGGGACTTTGTGATTCCGATAAAGTCTGTATTATCGACTGGAATAAAGGTGCAAAGAGTTACATAGATATGCAGTTAATGTCTATGTGCAGGCATAATATCATCACGAAGAGTTCGTTCGGCTGGTGGGGCGCATACCTTAACGGTAATCCTGATAAGATCATAGTGTCTCAAGTGTCTGAATATTATTCTACGGTGTATCTATGATTGCTTCAGATAACATCAATCTGTCTGTGATAATCCCTGTTTATAATTCGGAACAGTATCTTGAAGCATGTGTTGATTCGTTGTTGGCATCAGACGGAATTTCCGTTGTCGAGATAATCATTGTCGATGACGGGTCTTCCGACGGATCCGTGAATATCGCTGACCGCTATGCCGCACTTAATGACAATATAAAGGTTATCCGCCGGACAAACGGCGGTGCTTCCTGTGCCAGAAATGCCGGGCTTGAACAGGCTTCGGGTAAATATGTATTCTTCATGGATTCTGATGATTCGGTCAAACCCGGTCTGTTCTCACAAGTGATAAAGATCACGGATACCTGTGATTCGGATGTCATATTGTGGGACGCTGATGCCGAGGATGAATCGGGATCTCAGGTTAGGAAAAAAATAAGGGAATATTTTACTCACGGTGCATTGGATAAGGATGAAATATTATCGGGTCAAGATGCGCTATATAAGCAGTTGAAAGCAACCGCAGATTTTCCCACTGTCATATGGCTTGGGGCATACAGAAGAAGCTTCCTTCTTGATAACGATCTGTTGTTCAAAAACGGAATTCATCACGAAGATGATCTGTGGATCCCGCAGGTTATGCTCGAAGCACAAAGTGTCCTGTACATTCCTGAGAAGCTTTATATTTACAGAATGCACGGTGATTCACTTTCAAGACCTTCAGAGGATAAGGTGTCTTTGTATATCGAGTCCTTATTGGAGATCTTCCCGTACCTTTACGGATTAAGTGATAACAAACTTGCGGGAAGTCCCTGCAAGAAAAAAGTTGATGCATGGATAACCAGAAAATACCTTTATTGGATATTCTATTATGACTTCGTGAAACACGGGTATAAAGACAGGATAGATAAGAGAATTCTTCTGCAAAGATCAGGACGTTTCAAAGATCTGATACGTGTTATCATTCTTTATGTGCGAGGATGATCGTTATGTCAGAGAATATAAGTCTTTCAGTTGTTATTCCCGTATTTAACGTAGAAATGTATCTTGAGAGGTGTCTCAAGTCTCTTACTGATGCAGAAGGTATTTCTGATGCGGAGATCATATTGATCAATGACGGATCTTCTGACGGGTCTGTAAAGATCGCAGAGAAGTATTGTGATCTGTTCGCCAATATCAGACTGATCAACACAAAGAATCAGGGTCCTTCATCTGCCAGAAATCTTGGACTTAAGGAAGCGAAGGGCAATTATGTATTTTTCTGTGATTCGGATGATGAAGTCGTTCCTGAAAGATTCAGTGAAGTAATTAAGATGATACCGGATTCCGATGCGGATATGATCTTGTGGGATGCAGAATTGACAGATAAGGACGGAAACCTTTTTACAGGTAAAGAGCAGAATGATTATATTCACAGTGCGATCGTTCAAACGTCTGATCTTATCACCGGCAAGCAGTTGTTCGAGACTGAACTTTCTTATAAGCGAACCTTTCCCGCCACTGTATGGATGGGTGTATACAGCAGAGATTATCTAATTAAGAATGATCTGTTCTTTGAGACCGGCGTTATGCACGAAGATGAGTTATGGGTGCCGCAGGTAGTCCTTTCTGCGCAGAAGATCAGATGTATTCCCGTTACAGTATACCGGTACAGGATCAGAGAGGGTTCACTCACCAACCCGGCTTTCGAAGACAGATCCTTGAGTGCTGCTTCTATGGTTAAGATCTACCCTGAATTGTTCAGAGCATTGGAATCGATACTTAAGGATGATCCTTTCCTGGAGAAAGTGGAGGCTGTCTTTGCACAAAGGTATTTGTATATGATATACAAGTATCGGATATGGCGTTACGGCTATGGAAAAGACATCGATAAGAAGATGCTTTGGAGAACTTCAAGAAGATTCAAGGATAAGCTTAAGGTTCTCGGACTTTACGTTGTTGCAGGTTAGAAGCAGGGGCAGAAGTATATGAAGTTAAAGAAACTCATAAAGTATTTTGTATACAGCTTGCATTCCGGATTCTCGGAAATTCTATACAGACGTCCTTATTTTGATCACGATGTCTTTAAGAAATGTAAGAGTTCTGATTCGATCGTGCATCTTGATCTGGTCGTTACGGAGTGCTGTTCGCTTAAGTGCCGTGACTGTTCTAATCTGATGCAGTACTATCATCACCCTGAGAACCTTTCAACGGACGAAGTCATCAAAGATCTTAAGACGGTGATAGACTGTGTTCATGTCGGTGAACTTAAGATCCTCGGAGGAGAGCCTTTTGTTAACCAGAAGACGGTTATCAGTGTTTATGAATTATTATCCGGTGAATATAAGGACCGCGTGGATTCGATCAATATCATTACCAACGGAACGATAGTTCCGGGGGACGATTGCATCAATGCGATGAAGAATAATACCAAGACAGTTGTTACGTTCAGTAATTACGGAGAGCTGTCCAAGAAGCAGGATGAGTTGATCGCTATCTGTAAGAGCAAAGGCATACGTTATGTGTTGACTGAGAACTCATATAACTGGCGAGACTTCGGCAAGCCGGTTAAGTATGAAGAGAACGAGGAATTTCTGAAGGTTCAGTATAAACATTGCTATAACAGAAAGAGCTGTAACACCTTGTACAGAGGTGCCATATATGTCTGTCCGAGACAGGCCCACGGTATCCGTTTGGGTCTTTTGCCTGAAATTAAAGACGAAAGAGTCGATCTTTATGATCCCCTGTACGCTGACAAAGACGGTTTAAGACGTGCGATAAAGAAATTGGTTAACAGGAAACAGCCTATATCATCCTGTTCTTACTGTATCAACGGTAAATATGTGCATGTTGCAAGGGGAGTACAGGAAAAGAAGTGATGAGGAACAGGGTAAGCGTACTGGTCACATTCTATAATCAGGAAGATTATGTTGATAAGGCTATAGAGAGTATTCTGTCTCAGAAGACTGACTTCGGTGTGAAGATCATTGTGGGGGATGACGGTTCGACGGACCGGACCTGTGAGAAGGTCAATGATTGGATCGGAAGATACCCTGACTCTATTGAACTTCATGTAATGCCTGATGCGGACGTCAGGATCCCGGGATTCAGAGCTTCGCGTAACAGAATCAATCTGCTGGGATTCGTTGATACGGATTATTTTATCTATCTGGACGGCGATGACTATTTTTGTTACGACCGTAAACTTCAAAGACAGGTAGATGTTCTTGATTCGGAGGCTAACAGCGACTGTGTTGCCTGCGGCCATAATACAATGATGGTCTTTAAAAACGGTGATGAGAAACCTTTTACCGATCCTGAACCCGGAGAAGGGAAGACAGACTCCAAAGAATACTGGAAGAAATACCATTTCCATACAGATGCTTTGCTCTTCAGAAGCAGTGTCATTCAGCATATCGATCTTAAACTTCTTGAGAACAGCTTTAACGATAATATGATCACATTCCCGGCGATACTTCTGGGAAAGATCTACTATATTCCTGAAAGCTGGGCTGTATATCTTCAGACCGCCGACGGTATCTGGACAACGGGAGATAACCTTATAAACTACATCCGCAATATCATCTTTTATGATCTGTCATGTAAGATGGCTCCCGGCATGAGAACTCAGTCGCTGTGTAAATTCGGTTATGTCTGGCAGGGCCTTTACAGGATAAGAAACAGAATTGATTCTGCTGAATTGTCTTCATACCTCAAGGAAGCTGAGGACAAGGGCTGCCCCAACGCATCGAAATGGATACGTTACCGTGAATTAAATGTGTTCGGGAAACTGTCGCTGATGATAAAGACATTTGCAGTCAGCTGTTCTATGCCTCTTTTAAGGCGCCTTTGATCGTTAGCCCTCGTTTACTTTCTTCTTAACTTTGATCATGTTGAGAAAATGAGAGATAAAGGCTTTGATCTCCTTTAAGTTGATCAGGAAGATCACTGCTGTGAATAATACCTGGACGGCAAACCAATATGTTGAGATCATCATAAGGCAGGTGCCCTGAATAAAAAGCAGCAGGGCATTGAGAAGCGCTTTCCTGTTGTCAAATTGAATATCAACATATTTTCTGATCATAAATTCGCGGATTATCCAAACCGTAATGAACGATACGGCACTTGCAAATGATGCACCGTTAATTCCCCAAACCGGGATCAATATGAGGTTAAGGATGAAGTTGACCACAGCACCGGTCAATGTGGATACAAAAAGGGTGCCGGTCTTCTCGCATATTACGAACAGCGGTACAAAGAACCCCGTGAAGGCTGAGAACACTACCCCGATAAGAAGATAGGGAGCATAGTACCATGATTCTTTAAACTCGTCTCCGACCCAGACAAGCATTACCGGCTTAAGAAGCGTCATTATCATACTTGCCGCCACAAACATATAACATCCGTAGATCTTGTATATAGACTGATAGAACTTAACAGGATTCTTCTCAGACTGATTCTCCAATGCCGAATAATTCCATGACTGATTGAATACTGATGAGAACATGTTAACCAGATATGGCAGTTTATGAGCGATAGAGTACAGACCGTTGTAACTTGAATCCAGCATATAAGTCAGCATATATCTGTCCATGGATGACATGGCGCTGATAGACATCTGGTTTGGAATGAGGGGCAGCGAGAACGAAGTCATCTCTTTTACAAGATCGGATGAGACATACTTAAGGCTTATATAGCAGTTCAGTCTGCCGATTATAACTGCAAGGATACAGCCCACGACATTTGACAATACGTAGGACCAAAGGAAACCGTTTATACCGAGGTTCAGTACGCGTAAAGCAATGATATTGGAGACCAGCATGGTAAGCGACTTCACAAGCGATATTACCGTGTAGTGTGAGAGCTTCTGAAGGGCTTTTATATATAGCAAAAGCAGATTGTTGAATAAGCTTGTGATTAGGATCATGTAGAACAGCATCATGTATTCGGGGATCTGACCGTACCTTTGAACAAGCGGGTATGCTGCAAATGACAATACCGATCCTATCAGGCAAACAAGGAAAGAGACAGAGAATACTCCCTTTCTGTCATGCTTCCCGTCCAACGCGAACTTAACAACTCCGTCGGAAATACATATTGAGATGAACGGGATGAACATAGATGAAAGACTGATGACGAGATCCGCTGTACCGAACTCGGAACGCGACATGCAGTTCGTGTAAATGGGGACAAGGAAGAAACCGAGAAAAGAAGGACCGAACTGGCCGATGGCGAACAGCAGCGTATTGATTACGAGCTTTTTGTATTTACCCTCTGTTGAACGGTTATTCTCCATTATCGCTGTATCATCAGAGAGTTTTAATCTCGATCCATCCTTCCAGGTTCAAATACTTCTTGTTTCTTCCATCGTTATACCATTTGTCGGGGCAGATTACGATCTTTTGAGGATCATTGCCAAGGAAAGCAGCCCACCAGGAGAATGTGCTGTTAGAGATTATGAAATGATTGCACATGCTCATCAAAGAGAAATCAATATAATCCTCATTTGCTTCATCAACATAGTGTATGTTGTCGCCCGTTATGTTCTTCTTGGCCCAATCAATATCATCGGAGAAGATCATAAATACGGCACCGGGCCGGCGTTCTTTTATGTATCTGATACCTTCATTAAAGTAATCTGCATTGCATACATCGTAATAGGTGTAATTCAAATAATCGCCGCGCCTGATATGAACACAAACGGCTTCGTTATCATTTATCAGCTGTCTGTACTTTTGAGGAAGCAAAGAGGGGTCGGATAATCTTATCTCCCTGCGAAGTGTATCACCGATGAAATTAAAGTAACCGGGATAATGCCATAAACCGTTTATGTACTTTACATCAGGCTTATTGTAAAAACGGATGTTGTAGTAGCGGTGACCGGTCTGTGTGTATATTCCGTTACGTGACAGGATATTTTGTTTGATCCGGTCAAAAAGGTTTCTTTTGTCACCGTCGTAACTTATCCTGAACAATTTGTATAAATGGTATTCGACTGAATTAAGACGGTCAAAAAGCTTGTATTGCTTCGGGTGGCTTTCCATGAAATTATAATCGCAGTCTTCCTCCCAGGAAGGATCTATGGCGAAATGCTTAATGGAACATTTACGTAACTCATCAGTCTTGAAGGAGTTTGTAAGGTAAATCACTTTGCCATTATGGCGGCACTGCATGGCACGTGCGAATGCATACTGAAACAACTGATTGCCTAATCCGCCGGACAGTTCAACATAGTACACATAATCCTTTTGCTTCATAAAACACTTCACACCTGCCACATGATAAAATCATTATATAGGATGATTTGATTATGAGCGAACCGACAAGAGATAAAGCTATAGATATAATGCGCGGCATAGCCATTATCATGGTCTTTATTGTCCATTACGGACAAACATTCGGTACACCGATGATCACAAAATTCGGGCAGATGGGATGTCAGTTATTCTTCTTTGCTTCAGGATATGTGTGCTGTTATTCGTATCAAAGATGCAAAGATGTCAGATGCTTTATCAAAAAGAGATTTCTGTCCATAGCACCGGCCTTCTATCTTGCTCTTACAATAATTGTTATCGCTAATAATTTATATGGTACGGTTCACGGCGTTCCTTTTGTCGGAAGAGGTAATACCGGACTGATATCCGTTCTTTGTAATTATGCTTTGATCCACGGAGTGATGCCGTTTTGTTATAACAACGTATTCCCGGGAGGTTGGTTTATCGGGACACTGTTCATCCTGTATCTGCTTCATCCTTGCATAATGAAAGTCATGTCCGGAACGAAGCGGAAGTGGTTATTAACTATTTCGGTAATGTGCTTCGGAGCTCTTATCGCTTTAACGGTTAATTATCTTCTTACCGGGACGATATATATCAAGAATGACAGTTTTGCTTATTATCTGTTCTGTAATCAGCTTTGCAGCTACTTGCTCGGCATACTTTGTTTTCTTGTCAGGAATAATCTGAAGACGGTCAAAATGCGGATAGTCGCTTACCTTGCGGTTATCATGCTGCTTTTAACAGTACTCGTATTCTATTCCTCATTAGAATTAAAATATGTGCTTATACCGCCGTTAATGGGTTTTCACGCTTTCTTCTTGTTTCTCTTCCTGGAAAGGCTTCAGCTGCGGGGAAAGATGTGCAGGGGTCTGGCTCTTATAGGCACGAACTCGTTCTATATCTATCTTGTACATATGGTTGTCGTGTGGACGGCAGCGGAGTATCTCAAGAATGCTTTTATGAAGGTGTGTTGTAACAATATCAATGTTGCTTTATTTGCGGTATTGTTTCCCTGTATAATTCTTACTTTTTTACTTGTTATTTGCTTTAAGATCATCTTAAAACCGATAATGTCTTTATTCTCAAGAACGATCTCATAGTTTACTTTCCGTTCAATTATCAGTTTTTATTTAGTGTTATAATTCACAAGTGGACCGAAAGGTTCCGATCTTACATTGTTGGAGGACAGAAATTATGCAACGTGGCGGCGGAGTACTTATGCATATCGCATCATTACCCGGACCCTTTGGTATAGGAGTGTTGGGCGAGGAAGCTGTGGCTTATGCCAAGCAGCTTAAGAAACAGGGAATGAAGTATTGGCAGATCCTGCCTTT
>CADAXO010000039.1 GCA_902791885.1 Oscillospiraceae bacterium
ATCCGCACCAGGACTAAATTTGCTCCCGTCACCGCCGTCGTGAACGGACTTAGCCGTTACAGAAGAAAGTAATCCTTACGGCGTGTAATAGTCTGCGTTGTAAGCCGTGTTCTCCATGAAGCACAGGTTGTGGTCTTCGATGCAGCCCGTGTCGATAGTGTAGGTCACGCCGTTGTAGTCCATCTCGCCCCAGTAGTGATTGTTATGGTTGCGGCCGATGTGACCGTGAACCATTCTGACGTCGTAGCCTAAGTAACTCATCATGGCGAGCATTGCGCCGTTATACTGGATGCACTGACCCGAACGGTGATTGAAGATCGCGTCGCAGTAGCTGCCGCCGACACCGCCGTAAGCGTAGTGTACGTTGGTCCTGATCCACAGCGCGGTGTACTCGAGCTTCTGAAGGTCTGTCCACTCGGGACGGAAATGCTCGTCCGCGAATCTCTGGCATATCGCCATATCTGAAGCAGACACGGTTACGGAACCTGTAATAGCGCCTGCTCTTTCGCCTGAAGGATAAGACGTGCGCGGAGTGTGGTCCGTGTGGTTCTCGAAGATCGCGGGAACGGACGGATCCCAGATCTCGTCTGCGAACTGCCTCATGAAAATATCCGTGCGGCCGAAGCCTGCGGGAACGTCGATGTGGTCGCCGGGATTAACGCCGAAAGACAGACACTTGTTCCTGAACTCCTCTGAGTCGGCGAATCCGTTGAACAGCATGGATATCGAACCGTCTTCATCATAGAGGCGGTCGTACCAGTAGAAGAAGCCGTCGTAGTCAGCGGGTCTGTCGAGGAAGACTCGGTAGAATCTGTCTATCGTCTCGTCCGGATAACTGTTAAGACAGATGTTAAGGAACTCATTACTGAAGAAGAATCCGTAAGCCGCCTGCTTGCCTGTGATCTGACCGGAACTTAACTTTTGTACCCAGTCGTTCAGACCCGTGGGGTCCGGATCTCTTCCGAGACACTCCGAGTAAAGGCTCATGACGAATCTTGTGATGCCTTCTGAATCGGCGCGTACGACAGGTCTAATCTGCGATCCGATGTTCATCGTGAACATGACCGCGATGATAACTGCAGTGAGTAATTTTAAAGAAAACCTCTTAGCCATAATCAAAACCTCCCAACAGTTCAGATTATAGCAAGAATTATTTATGTTTGAGCCTTTTTCTTGCGCGCCTCGATGATCCAGTTGGTAAGAGACAGCGCGAGCGGGATGATGCTGATAAGCAGGCACCCCATGATCGTAACCGACGTATCGATCCAGTCCTCGGACAGGCACATCGTTCCGCCGATGACTGAAAGGATCTCGAAGAAATAATCTCCCGCGAGGAAGAACAGCATCCCGAAGAAGGCGAACATCCCTTTTCTCTTCTTTACGAATGCGATGATGATAATCTGCGCGAGCATCGGCGACAGAGTGATCAGCATGCTGATGGGCGTCCAGATCAGAGCGTAGCCCGTATTGAATGCGGTATCAAACCTGTACATGTCTATGTCGATGTAGTAGCTGATCTTGATCACGCTCAGCAGTGCGATCAGCAGCACGTCCAGTATCACGATGATGATGTTAAATACTTTCGTCATGGCTTGGGTCTCCGTTTAAAGTACTTATACTATATCAGATGTTAAGAGCCGTAACTCCCATAGCCGCTGTAAGTAAAAAGTTTATACATCTTGTGAACAGTGAGATTTATTTTCCCCTAAGCCTACTATGTTTTTGCATAAATATTTGATATATTGAATTATCAATAATATTTAACCTCGGAGGGTTGTTCATGAAGCAAGTGAAAGTGCTTACCGTGTTATGTGCGGCGGCGCTGCTTCTGTCGGGTTGTTCCAATGCTGTTGATGTTCCTCAGACCGAACCGGTCGAGACTTTGCCTGTTGAAGAAGGTCCGGTCAGACCGCAGGATGATTTCTACCGTTATGTAAACGGTGAGACTCTGGCGGATGCCGAGTTTGCATACGGAAGCGGAACTGCAGCAGATGCATTGGATGATGATGCGGTTGTCGAAGCAGTGGAACAGATGATCGCTGATGTTGCTGAAGGTTCCGGATATCAGGCAGGATCTGAGGAGTATATCGTTCAGAATCTTTATAATCTGTATCTTGATTATGACTTCGAGAATGCGGGCGTTCCCGAAGAACTCGATCAGCTGTTCCACGAGATCGATGATGCAGAGACTTTAGAAGAATTCCTCCTTCTTGATGCATCCGTATCAAGTGAATACGGAACAGCCAATACACTTAATCTCTCTGTAGGTGTTAATTATCACGGACAGTATGATGCGGTTCTGACATTCTATCTTATGGGAGATGTTCTCGGCGCCGATCTCGGTGAATTATCGGGAAGCTATGATGCTCTTGATACGATAAGAGACAATGCCAGTAACTACCTTCAGGCGGTCGGACATGACGAGGAAGAGGCAGACGGTATCGGTACCGATCTTGCTTACCTTATGCTCGATCTTTATAATGCCGTACCTTCAGAGCAGTATGAGGATAACGGCGAAGAGTATTTTCAGCTTTATACAGCAGAGCAGATCGATGAGATCCTTACCAATGTGGATCTTAATGCTTACATTACCGCGATGGGTGTCGATACGGCATATGCGGATGAGTTCGGTGTATATGCTCCGGACCAGCTTCAGGCTTTAAACGGTATGCTCACGGAAGAGAATCTTCCTGCGCTGAAGGCATGGGCTATAGGAAGACTGATGATAACATACGGCAGGTTCGTTAACTCCGGCTATGACTCCCTTCATGTATACTCATCCGTCAGCAATAACACGCCCGAAGAGGATGCATGTTCAACGATCATGAAGGAGTTCGGCGTTTTGCTCGATCCTCTTTATGCCGAGCGTTTCTATTCAGAAGAGAATGATGAAGCATTAAGGGACATGTGTGAAGACATAAGGGAACAGTACAGGATCCTCATCACGCAGGCTGACTGGCTTACACAGGGAACGAGAGACGGACTTCTCGATAAGCTTGATAACATGCTTGTCGTAACCGGTATGGATGTACAAAGACTTGATCGTTCCATAACGGGTGACCTTGATTATACCGACTATTTCACTTTGTTCAGAAGCTGAAAGACATTAGGCGGAAGGCTCCTTAATCAGCACTTAACGGGTTCAATCGACAGACGGTCTATCGAGATGAGAATGTATGAGGTGAATGCCTGTTATGTTCCCAACCTGAATACCATCACGATCACTGTTGCTTCTTCGATCGATCCTATATTTGATGTTAACGGAGATTACTATGACAACTTAGGCGGACTCGGTGCAACGATAGCACACGAGATGGGTCATGCATTCGACAGCAACTGTATCCTCTATGATTCGAACGGTGTTTATAACCCGTCCTGGCTCGCTCCTGAAGACACAGAGGCGCTCGAGCAAAGAAATGAGCAGGCAGTAAGATATTTCGAGGATAACTTCGTGATCTTCGGTATCTATCACATCGACGGCGAGCAGACGTTAGGCGAGAACTATGCCGACCTCGGAGGTCTGGAAGCCATCGCGGGTATCCCCGAGACTGATGAACAAAGACAGATCATGTTCGAGTCGTATGCGAGGTCCTGGTGTGCCCTGATCGTTGACGAAGTCCTTATAGGTCAGATCGCGAACGACGTTCACAGCCCGTCCTGGATAAGAGTTAACGCGATGCTCTCAACACTTGAAGTATTCTACGAGACATACGATGTTCAGGAGGGCGACGGCATGTACATCGCTCCCGGGAACCGTATCTCGAGATGGTATTAAGGAGGTGAAGTCAAATGGATATATTAATTAAGACTACCCTTCGCAATATCATCGGCAAGCCGTTCAGATCACTGCTCGTTATCTTCTCGATATTCGTGTGCTCCATGACGGCTCTGTTCTGCTTCGACATCGCGAAAACAGAGAGCGTGTTTTTCGACGTGGCATTCAAGGTCATGGCGGGCGAAGGCGACATCTCTGTTGTGGGCGAAAATGTTGACTTAAGCG
This sequence comes from Oscillospiraceae bacterium, assembly GCA_902791885.1. The sequence goes on from CADAXO010000039.1 coordinate 4,001, forward strand.
TGCTTCCGGCAGACTTCCCGGAATATGACTATATGGATTACAGGGTGCTTACCGAGTTCAAATACAATGACATCGAAGGCGAGTACTATGTCGCACATGTTGACAGAGTCAGAGTAACGAGTGTTGATATCACTCAGGCTGGTATCATGGATATTGTTCCGGCAGGTCTTGAGCTCGGTGACGGTCAGGTTATCGTAACTCAGGGCTATGCGGATACATATGAATGCGGTATCGGTGATACGATCACGCTGCATGACAAGCACGGCGATCCTGTCGAGCTCGAAGTAGTTAACATAGTCCCTACGGGTACCATGAACGTTATGAGACGCGGAAGGTCATGTATCGTCAATGAGAACACGGGCGATATACTTCTTGCCGGAACTTACCAGAGACCCGGTCACATGATGAATATTCATGACGATTCCCGGGTCACTCTGGCAATGAATATGTTAAAGGAGATCTTCCCGGACGCGAATGTCGTAAGGCTTACCGCGAGTGATTCCATGATGGAGAGTTCCAGAGAATTCATGGGACTTATGTTCATGGTATTCGCGATAGCATTCCTGCTTGTAATCTTCATTACGGCATCTTTGTGCGAGCGCATTGTTTCCGAGAGAATGTCCTATATCGGTACGCTCAGAAGCTTGGGGCTTAGTGCACGTTCCACAGGACTCATCCTCCTTCTCGAGAACGTATTCTATGCGCTTATCGGAAGCCTTCCCGGAACGATCATTTACTGCATCTTCAGAGACACCATTATGAGCGGGGTTTATACCACATCCTCTGACATAAGTAATGACGTTATTCCTGCGCTGTCGCCGCTGGTTATCATCGGTGTTATCCTCGGTGCGGTCGTCATCGAGTGCGTAATTCCTTTAAGGGCGCAGATCAAGGCGCTGAAGGTGTCTATAAGAGATATCATCTTCGATAACAGAGATACCGAGTATAAGATGAGCAGGACCTCGATCGTGCTGGGCTTTGCATTCGCGGTAGTCGGAGTGATCGCATTTATTCTGAGAACCGATCTTTTCGCTGCGGCGGCATGTCTTATAGCGATCGTTATGGCAGTGGCTTTCCTGTATCCTTTGATCCTGAAGGGCATCACGTCTTTCATGGCGGCGAGGATGCGCAAGGCCGACAAAGAGTGCTGGGCTTTGGCAAGCGTCGAGACGGGTTCGCGTAAGAGTTCCGTCGGCAGCGGCATATTGAGCGTATCGTCTTCTGCGATGTGCGTAATAATACTGTCGATTGCGCTCTCCATGATGGGCTCTCTGAATGTGGATAAATACGCTTGCGATGTTGTAGTTGAGACCACATCTGATGCTGCTCATTATGCATTTGCCGACCGTATGGACGGCATCACCGAAACGGAACTTCTTTACGGCAGTATGGACGATATCCTCGTTCAAAGTGAGTTGGTCTCGGCGGAAGTTTACGGTATGCCGGAAGACGGCTTTACGATGTATAACGGATTCTCACAGGTGCCTGCGCTTGCTGACGGCATGATCGCGGTAGACAGTGCGTGGGCTAAGAGAAGCGGTATTGTCGAAGGTGATGTGATCACAATGACGTTCAATCCCGACAGCGTATTCCCGATCGTAAAGGAGTTCACGGTTGCAGGCACATTCATTAATCTCGACAGGGCTAATGCAGAGGTTACATTGATCACGTCTTTGGATGATTATATTGCGATCTATCACGACTCTCCGTCAAAGCTTCTTATAAGATGTGATGACCCGGCGGATATCGTCTCTAAGATCAAGACGTATGCAGTCGGTCTTTATGATGAAGTTCAGACCGCTGACGAGATACGTGCGAAGGCCGAAGAGGACAACAGGACCAGCATGATAATCTTCACAAGCATCATCGCTGTAGCTTTGGGGATGACGGCTATAGGTATGGCAAGTAATCAGCTTATCGGCTTCGAGGGAAGAAGGAAAGAGTGCGCAGTAATGCTTTCTACCGCGATGACGAGGGAGACACTCATAAGCATTCTCTTCCGCGAGTCGCTGCTCTCAGCCGTGATCTCCGGCACGCTCGGACTTCTTACGGGTTCGCTGCTGGTTCTGGTCATCAGAGATGCCCTGGCAAATACCCGTTCGTTGTATATCAACATCGTTTACAACCCGCTTTACACGCTGCTGTTGTGGTTGGGCATGATAGTTCTGTTTGCCCTGACGGTGCTGTTCCCGATCAGCAGCCTTAAGAAGATGAAGATATCCGAGCAGATCAAGTGCGATTAATAAGGAGTTTGTATGGAAAAGATAATTGAAGTAAAAAACGTAAGTAAGACATTCGGCAAGGACACCAGCCTTAATCAGGTCTTGAGCAACGCGTCCTTTGACGTCGAGGAGGGCGAGTTCGTCTCCCTGATGGGCGCATCCGGTTCCGGTAAGTCGACTCTCCTTTACCTGATCGGCGGTCTCGACAGGACTTTCGACGGCAACATCAGCCTGTGCGGCAAGGATATCGGTTCTTTGAACGACACTGAGCTGTCGAAACTTCGCATTGATAACGTCGGATTCATCTTCCAGTTCTACAACCTCATCATGAACCTCAACGTCGAGGACAACATCCTTCTTCCTTCGACAGTAAACGGCAAGAAGAGGGCAGACCTGCAGAAGGACCTCGATGAGATACTCGAGATTACGGGACTCACTGCGAAAAGAAAAGCAATGCCCGCGACTTTGTCCGGCGGTCAGCAGCAGAGAGTCGCCATCGCGCGTGCGCTTTTGGGAAGTCCCAAGGTCATCCTCGCGGACGAGCCTACGGGTAACCTCGACTCGAAGTCGACTACTGAGATCATGGAGCTGTTCAAGCGTCTCAACGTCGAGAAGGGTATGACGATCCTTCAGGTAACGCACTCAGATGAGACCGCCACGTATGGCACAAGAACCGTTGTTATCGACAGCGGAAAGATCGTAGATTCAGGCAAGCATTGATAAATTAAGGAGGCAAAACATGAGTACCGCAGAAATTAAAACTAAGACTATCGATCCGGATTTTCCTTTTTATAATGAGAATCCTGCAATTCCCGTATGGGGGATAATTGTTTTCGCGGCGGCGGTAATATACCTGTCGTTGTCCGTTTTCCTGCAGATCGATTATCCCGGATATCTCGGCGCGATCCTGTTCTGCGTAATCCCGCTCGCAGCTTTCCTTGTGGTAGCACGCGGCAAGATATCGCTTATTGTTAAGAAGTTCAAAGCGATGGACTTCGTGCGTATTCTGGTGACGCTGTTCCTTCAGTATGCGTTCGCCTTTACTGTCGGAATCATCCGTAACCTTGTGTTCCATGTTCAGCCGACGGCTAATGCCGTTATGGATGCCGATATGGACCTGACCTTCTGGGTCGTGATACTTATTCAGCTCTTCGGTGAAGAGATGTTTAAGCTTTTGATCTTCCTGGTCTTCCTGATCCTGCTTTATAAGCTGACAAAGAAGCGTACGCTTTCTGTTGTAGTGGCAACAGCAGTTACGCTTCTTTGCTTTGCTCTTGTTCACGCTACCGCATATGATTTTAATTGGTCTCAGATCCTGATAAATCAGGGACTTGCCACGTTCTTCTGCATGTACAATTATCTGAAGTCCAAGAACATCCTGACGTCCTACATTCAGCACGTGATCCTCGATGCGATCCCGTTTGTTCTTGCAATGGTGGGAGTGCTTTAAACTTAACCAGGTTATCCCAGGACGGCTAACACGTTAGGTATGGCCATTAATCCGTTCAGAATGTCGGCCAGATATATCAAGGAAGGCACCGGTTGAAGCCGGTGCCTTTTTATATCCATCAAAACTGCTCAGGATACGATCTTGTAGTAAGCGTTGGATGTTACCTTGTAGATAGCTGCATAGAATACCGCACAGATAACTACGCATACGCTTGCTGTTGCAACGAGCATAGGCATATTCATGAAGCCCATGAGCATAAGAAGTTTATGGATGATCGGCAAAGCCATGAACAGGTGTGCGCAGGCGAACACGATCGGGATCAGGAATACCGTAAGCATCTGTGAATTGATGCTCTTCTTGATATCTTCGCGCGTCATGCCGACCTTCTGCATGATCTCGAATCTGGACTTATCCTCGAAGCCTTCGGAGATCTGCTTGTAGTAGATGATGAGCACGCATGATACAAGGAATATGGTGCTAAGAAGTATACCGAGGAACATGAGTCCGCCGAATGTGCTTAAAAAATCCGTACGCTGGTTCTCGTGGCTGTCACAGTAGTAGTTAGTGAAGTTCAAAGGACCAAGTTCTTCATTAAGAATTGCGCTAAGATCATTGGCAACTGCTATCTGTCCATCAACATCAAGGCCCGTATCGAATCTGCAATACCAGTACCAGGCAAGCATCGGCTCTCCATTGTAATCCTGATACTGAATGTAGTTCTGAGCTACCTCTTCGACATCGTCGACGATCATGTAGATCGTAGGTGATACTGCGATCTTGGAAGCCGGGTCGATCTCATCAATCCTGTCATCAATACGCTTGGACACCTCGAATGTTGAATCTCCGATTATGAGTGTGTCGCCGAGAGTGATGTCGTTTGCTGTTCCGACGATAGCCTTACCGGGTTCAACAGTCTCGTTATATCCGAATACGCGGTTATATAGACCTACATCAATGAATTGAATCTGTGCAACCTTGTCATAATCGATAAATGTCATGTCTGACAACGAATCGAGAGTTACCTGAAGCACATCATTCTCAAGATAGCCGCTGATCGAATATGTGTAGTAAGTCTTGTTATTTGTAACTGTCGCACCGTGTGCCTCGGCAGCCTCGTAGAGGATATCATCAAGTCTCTCACCTAAATCCGTAAGGTTCTCATCGTATCCGTATGTGCAGGCGAATGCGCCGATCTCATTCGGGTATCTTACTGTAAGGCAATACTCCGAATTGTTGAACAGTACCGATGTCGAAGAGAGTATTACCAGAACGATAGTGAGAAGGATGCAGATGGAAGCAAGTCCCGCTCCATTTCTCTTCATGCGGTAAGCCATGGAAGATACCGATACGAAGTGGTTAGTCTTGTAGTAGTAATCCTTGTTCTTCTGCAAGATCCTGCAAAGCAATACCGAACCTGCGATGAGCACGAGGTATGTTCCAACGATTACAAGCACAACTGCAATGAAGAATCCGAACAAAGCGGAGATGGGCTGCTGGATTCTGATAGCAAGAACGTAGCCTGCACCGAGAACGATGACACCGAGGATCCCGATAAACCAGTTAGCCTTGGGAGGCTTCTCTCCAGCCTTCTCGGAACGGACAAGTTCGATTGCAGAAGAGAACTTAATCTGTCTTATCGTATTGAGCCAAATAAGAAGGAATATAACCGTGAATGTTCCGATCGTGTGAAGCACTGAATCCGTTGATATCCTGAAATCATAATTAACCGGTGCTGCGATCATACGGGTAAATCCGAGTTCAGCTACCTTGGACATACCGATACCTAAGATCAGTCCTCCGAAGATTGCTGCGATCCATGTCATGATCGTCTCATAGAAGATGATCATGCCGAGGTTATTCTTGTTCATTCCGAGGACACTGTAAAGACCGAATTCTTTCTTACGTCCCTTGATCAATGTCGACTGTGTATAGAACAGAAATATAGCACTGAATATGGTGATGACATAGACGCCGAATCCAAGCATCTGAACGGCTGTACTTGCTCCCGGGATTCCGATAAGAACTCCGGAGAAAGCGAGGAAATGAACTATGTAATAGATAGCGACCATCAGTATGCAGGTAATGCAGTAAGGAATGTAAAGCTTCCCGTTCTTACGCATACCTTCATACGCGATCTTGGGATAGAGACCTATATTCACTTAAGATCACCTCCCTGCGCAAGAAGCGTCAGTGTATCGGAGATCTTCTGGTAAAGTTCGGTGTCTGTGGAATCACCCTTATAGATCTGATGGAAGATCACGCCGTCCTTGATGAACATTACTCTGGAAGCGTGGCTTGCGGCCTTCGTGGAGTGTGTAACCATGAGGACTGTCTGACCCATCTGATTAACCTTCGTAAACAGGTCGAGAAGTTCATCGGAAGACTTGGAATCAAGAGCGCCTGTAGGCTCGTCTGCAAGTATGATGCGGGGGCCTGTGATAAGAGCTCTTGCGACTGCGGCTCTTTGCTTCTGACCACCTGATACTTCATACGGATACTTCTTAAGAAGATTTGTGATTCCGAGAGGCTCTGCGATCTCATCAAGGCGTGACTTCATCTCCGCATGCTTCTTACCTGCGAGCACCAAAGGAAGATAGATATTATCCTCAAGGGAGAAGGTATCAAGAAGATTAAAATCCTGGAATACATATCCCATATTATCGCGGCGGAACTTCGCCATCTGGGACTCCTTGATCTTACCCACATCCATGCCGTCGAGAATAACTGTTCCTGACGTTGCCTTATCGAGGGCCGCAAGAATATTAAGAAGCGTAGTCTTACCGCTTCCGGACTCACCCATGATAGCGACGAACTCGCCCTTCTCTACCGTGAAATTAACGTTCTTCAACGCTTCTACGGACTGGCCTCCGAAGCGCGTCTTGTATATCTTTTTTACTCCTGAAACTTCAAGCAAACTCATACTGTTTCATCCTTTCTCATTGTCATGGCTTAAGTGTATGAATTCGCTCTTTCCCATTCCATTGAATCTGCTTACGTACTTCTTACACATTTGTCACATTTGGATAATTACTCTACTCCGAGATTCTTCCCTCTTACGTCGATAATCATCTTCGTTCCTACTCCGGGAGTCGACTCTGCCGTTATCTTGTGACCTAGGTTATCGGCAATCCTCTTACATAGATACAAACCTATACCACTTGCGCGCTTATCCTCGCGGCCGTTAAATCCCGTGTATCCGTTCTCGAATATACGTGGCAGGTCTTCCGCGCTTATGCCGATACCCGTGTCTTCGATGACAAGAAGTCCCGGCTCGTCCATATAGATGCGCACTCCGCCTTCTGACGTGTACTTAACAGCATTCGATATTACCTGCTCTATTATAAACTCGAGCCACTTCTCATCAGTGATGCATTTGTACTTCACGGGCTCGTAATTAAGCGTCAGTTTCTTCAGGATAAACTCGCGCGAGAACTTCCTTACGGAAGACTTGATTATCTCATCGAGATCGTGCTCTTTAATGACGTAATCCGTGCTGTCGGAATCGAGCCTTAAGAAAGTAAGTACCATCTCAACATACGATTCGATCCTGTTAAGGTCGCCCATAAGCTTCCTCGCACTCTCGCTGTCTTCGGACTGCAGGTTAAGCCTCATCGCCGCGATCGGTGTCTTGATCTGATGCGCCCACACAGTGTAGTACTCGATCATGTTGTTGTAGTCCTGCGAAGCGGAACTTGCCCTCATCTCGGCTTCTTCCTTAAGCTTCGCGATGATGCTCTGGTAATCTTCCTCGATCAAGCTTTTCGGTGTGGGAAGCTCGCCGTAAGAAAGCTCCTTATGCTTCTTAAGAAACATCACGTAATCCACCGCACCCACAACAAGAAGCAGCACCGCTCCCAAAATAAGCGGGTACCACAGCACTATTGTTTCCACCTCGAAAAGCAGATCCGCAGCAGCGAACACGCCGAACAGGCAAACGCACAGAATTATGGTTCCCAGGCGGGATCTAAGATAGCCACCGAAGTGCTTCATCAGGAATCCTCCAGGATGTAACCCACTCCGAATTTTGTCTTGATGAGGTCCTTAAGGCCCGCTGCTTCCAAGGTCTTTCTGAGGCGGCCGACATTAACCGTCAGCGTGTTCTCGTCGACGAAGCTGTCCGTCTCCCACAAAGCCTCCATGAGCTTCTCACGGCTAACTACTTTATTCTTGTTCTGCATGAGTGTAAGAAGGATCTTGTACTCGTTACGCGCGAGCTCGATCTTCGTTCCGTTATAGGTCAAAGTGTTGTCGTTGGTGTTAAGAACGGCACCCGCTGCTTCAAGTGCGAAAGAACCCTTATTGAAGTCATAAGCCCTTCGAAGAAGAGCCTGTACTTTCGCGATGAGAACACTCTGGTCGAACGGCTTCGGAATGAAGTCGTCGGCACCCATATTCATCGCCATTATAATGTTCATGTTATCCGTCGCAGACGAGATAAAAATGATCGGCACGGAGCTCGTCTTACGGATCTCCTGGCACCAGTAGTAACCGCCCATGTAAGGCAGCGTTATATCCATAATCACGAGGTGCGGATCATAGTCTCTGATCTCCTCCGTGACATTACGGTAATCCTGAACTTCACGGGATTCCATGTCCCATACTTTAAGGCAAGCAGCTATACCGTCAGCTATGCCCTTATCGTCTTCCACTATAAATATCTTATACATACTATTCTCTTTTTCACAATGTGATTTGTCGTGAGTTGTATCCTTTTGTGTCGCGAAGCGTCAAACGACAAGAAAAACGGCCAGGAATCGCTTCCTGACCGTTCAATGGGCACATCTTCTAATCTGTCGTAATAGTGGTAAGTTGGTGGTAAATCGTGTTCCTGTGAACTACGAGAAACCCCGCAAACCCCTGATATATTGACTTCTTACGACGCCCGTTGTTTTAAATGGCGGAGAAGGAGGGATTCAACCGGCAGCGAGGAAAGCAACTACCTATTTGCCTCAAAAATGACTACTTCAGGTAGTTACCTTTGGGTAGTCATTCTAGGTAGTCATTTTGCGTTTCTCGCTACTTCATCATATAACAAAAGAAGCACCACGAATGTGATGCTTCTTTTATTTGGCGGAGAAGGAGGGATTCGAACCCTCGAAACCCTTTTGGGGTTTACACGATTTCCAGTCGTGCGCCCTCGACCAGGCTAGGCGACTTCTCCATGATCGTTTGTGAACCTATTGGCTCAAACGCCAAATTATTGTACTTGCTTTACTCTTCTTTGTCAATCGGTGTTCTTTGATATATAATCATCCGCGTATATTAATTCGATCAGAGCGTGAGGCGATTCGTATGAAGATAAGGAATCTGGTGGCATATATTACTTTATTGCTGGTCTTGGCAGGCTTCGTTACTGCCTGTTCCGGTAACAGTCAGCAGGCTGCTCCTTTGGTCTATACCGATATAGCAACCAAGATACAGGTATATGAGGATTCTTATCGTGAATTCGTTAACTCGGGGAATGGAGAGGTCGCACTCGTTACTGCTACAAGCGTAACTCCGCTCGGCGCACCCTGTAATTCCAAGTACACGATCTCAAGTGACGGTTTATATGAGTCCTGCTCGCTTGTAGTTCAGCGCGATGTTGAGCAATACGACGAATACTTCAACATCGGCGATGGACTTATGATGTTTGTAAGAACATACTTCGATGAGGAGGGTGTTCCTCACATTAATAAATACATCTCAACGGGTGCGGCTGTTTATTATGTAAACTCTGAGACATCGACTCTGGAGCCTGTTGAGGATATTAATTCGCTTGACTGCTTTGTTACCTTCGATCAGGTAAGAAGAGCTTACGCCGGTACAGCCGACAGTACATCCGAGACTCAAGTTTCCGCATGACATTCGGCAGAGGTTTCCGTGCAGGCCTTGCCATCGGGTTAGGCTATTTTTCAGTATCGTTCTCATTCGGTATTATGGCTGTTAACTGCGGCCTTACATGGTGGCAGGCGGTGCTTGTTTCCATTGCCAATCTGACATCTGCAGGACAGGTGGCGGGAGTCGGTATTATGGCAGCTTCAGGCGGGCTTATCGAGATGGCGGTATCTCAGTTGATCATTAACTTAAGGTACTCTTTGATGGCTGTCTCTCTTTCACAGAAAACCGACAAGACCATGACCGTCCCCGCAAGGATCGTGGACAGTTTCTTCATCACAGACGAGATTTTTGGCGTGGCGTGTGCGCATGAAAGTGTCGGGTTTAAGTTCTTTACGGGGCTTGCTGTGCTGCCCGTTATAGGCTGGACCTTGGGCACTTTACTCGGAGCTGTCTTAGGCAACATCCTTCCTGCGATCGTCACGGACTCCCTCGCTATAGGAATATACGGCATGTTTGTAGCTATCGTGCTTCCGGTCTGCCGCAAGTCGAGGAACATCGCCATTATCTGCATCATCTCGGTGGTGCTCTCGGTTGTCTTCAGATACGTGCCTTTCCTTAACGATAATGTCTCTTCGGGGTTCGCGATCATAATCTGTGCCGTTATCTCGGCTCTGGTCGGCGTATTCATTCTCCCTGCCGAAAAGAAGGAGGCCGCTGATGGAAAATAAGGCCTTCTTCACATATCTTGCGGTAATGGCAGTAACAACGTACCTCGTACGTATGGTGCCTTTTGTTGCTTTCAGGAAAAAGATCGAAAATGAACGCATAAAAGCTTTCTTTGACTACATTCCGTACACAGTGCTGTCAGCTATGACTTTCCCTGCAATACTCTACTCTACAGGCAACATGGTATCGGCGGCCGCCGGCGCTGCTGTGGCTCTCATTTTGTCGTATAAAGGAAAGAGCCTGCTTATAGTAGCCGTAGGAACCTGTATCGCGGCTTTCCTGGTAAGTTTTGGGTTTAGCTTAATAGGTTAATGACAATGAAAACGGCCAAACGGTAAACCGCTTGGCCGCCTTGATCCAATTATTTGTTCCGTATCAGCTCTTATGAGGCATATAGTTGTAGAGAACCATAGCCGTTGCAGAAACAGGCATTGTCTGGAGCATAATCTTTCCGGGACCTGTAAGTGTTGTATTGAACAGACCTTCGCCGCCGAACAGAACGTTCTTAACGCCCTTTACTCTCTCAATCTCAAGGTTGACAGTTGAATCCATCATTACAGTATATCCTGTATCAACGATCATCTTCTGGCCGGCCTGGAGATCATACTCAATAGCAGAACCGTCGACCTCGAGAAAGACGAGACCTGTACCTGTCATTCTCTGCATGAGGAAGCCCTCACCGCCGAAGAAACCGCCGCCGACATTCTTCTGAACGCCTACTGACATCTCGATGTTTCCGAATGAAGCGAGGAAAGCTCCCTTCTGTGCGAGGATGGAATTGCCGTTCAGTTCAACAGCCTTGATGGAACCCGGGAAAGAAGAAGCAAATGCGATCTCGCCTGCCTGCTCTGCCGTATAGGTGTTGAGCATCATGGATTCGCCTGTGGCCATTCTTCCGAGCATCTTACCGATTCCGCCGCCGCCTGTTGACATCGTTATTCCTGCTGTCATCCAGCTCATTGCGCCGGATTCGCACTTAACAGACTCACCGGGAGCCAAGTTGATGATAACTACGGGTAGATTGCCGCCTTCAATTCTGTAATTCATATGGACCTCCTGTCTATATTAAAGATAAAAATATCTTAACATATATGTACTTAAACTTCATAAATTATTTTAATTATCATTGTAAACATCGTGTTAAAATTGCACTATGGATTCTAATGAGCTGGAAAAACTTGGATACAAATTGATTTGGGCAGATGAATTTGACGGGCCGGAACTCGACAGGAGTATCTGGAATGTTGAAGAGCATCCGTCAGGTTGGATCAATGAAGAAATCCAGACTTATGTTGATGACGGGAATCATGTATTTGTTAAGGACGGCAATCTTGTTATAAAGCCGGAACGAATTATTTCCGCCGATAAAGTCACGACTTATAAATCAGCTCGAATCAATACAAGCGGCAAGAGAGACTTCACTTTCGGTTATGTTGAAGTGCGGGCAAGGATATCATCGGGCAAAGGTTTTCTGTCAGATATCAGACTTCTTCCCACAGAGAATTATTATGGCGACTGGCCGAAGTCCGGTTCCATAGATATTATATCTGCCGACGGTCAGTATCCCGAGAGAGGCAGCGCGATAATGCATTTCGGTGAGCCTTCCGAGGAAAGAAGTTCTACGATCGGAGACGGCGATACAGACCTTTCGAGAGTTTTTCATGTGTATGCCTGCGAATGGTGTCCTGACAAGATCACGTTCTTTATGGACGGGGAAGAGGTGTTCTCCAACTCGTTCTGGTTCTCCAGTCCGGGCGACGGACATGAGAAGAAGTATCCTGCACCTTTTGACCGTCTGTTTAATGTCGAGATAGATGTATCGATCGGCGGCGATTGGGTCAGTGCACCCGACAGAGCAACCTCGTTTGATGAGGAGTGCGAATTCCATATCGACTATGTCCGCGTTTATCAAAAAGATGAGTATGATACGAATGTCGTTATGCCGGATGTTAAGAAGTATTTCAGAGAGCAGGATAAGACAGGTAATTATATCAGTAACAATGAGAAGGACTGGCGTTTCTATAAGGTATGCGGCGGTGAAGGTTCATGTACCACCGACGGCTCGGACTTTACGATCGACATTATCAATGTAGGTGACAGAGATCATTCTATCCAGCTTTACCATTCCCATCTTCCGATGATAAAGGGGAAGATGTACAGGTTGTCCTTCGAGGCTATGTCCTACGAGAAGCGTACGATGAAGACTGCGATCACGGCTCCCGATATTCATTGGAAGAGATATTTAAAAGATGAGGATATCGAGCTTTCCGAGTCGTGGCAGAAGCATATTCTTCTGTTCAAGATGACGGAAGATGATGATGATAACGGAAGACTCGAGTTTAATCTGGGTAACTGCGAATCCACAGCTACGGTCAAGTTAAGGAACATACGATTCGAGGAGGTGCAGCCGGGTCAGGATATCCGTAAGGGGATAGCTGTGTGTGGTGCCTGGGAAGATGCCGAGAATTATAACCTGTTCATACGTTCTATCATGACGCCGAGACTTCGTGAGGACTATGTCGTAATGAGCTTCACGTTCGGTCTGGCTGATACGGGTATCACAGATGATGAGATAGGCCTTAAGTTTGCCAACTTTATCGAGAGATTTGATGTTTCGGCTATATTCGTTTTCGCCGAGATGATAAGAACCCCGGAAATCCTGGACAGACTTGCCGGGATAGGCAGGGCGAAGGCTATTCCCGTAATATTCCTTGAGCATCAGTATAAGGGTGTCATTAATGCTGTGCTGGATTATGCAGGCGGCTTCGAGATGATGGTAAAGCACGTTCTCGATCATCATAAGTGCCGCAGGGTGAAGTTCTTTGCAGGAAGCCCGGACAACACATTCTCCATCGAAAGGGAGAATATCTACAGAAGACTTATGCTCGCTCACAGACTGAAGGTCGATAAGGAAGATATCCTTTACGGAGGATTCTGGGATGCGACCACACAGCGTGAACTTAACGAGAAACTTGATGCCGGAATGGAACTCCCGGAAGCGTTTATATGTGCGAATGATTCGATGGCCATCGGCGTATGTGACTGCTTAAGAAGCAGGGGGATAAAGGTGCCCGAAGATGTATTGGTAACAGGCTTCGACGGTATCTGGCACGGCCGTTATCACTATCCTGCCTTAACGACAGCGGCGCCTGATTACGGCAGCCTGTCCGATTATGTCCTGGATATCATTGAAGGCAAGCAGAAGTGGGAGAACGGTAAGACTGTAAGACGGGCTGTCAATTACGTCGAGATCATCGGTAATTCCTGCGGATGTGATGAGAACGACCCGTCGAAATGGGGCGATGTCGTTAATACAGTCTCCGATTATAATCAGGACTACTTCAGACACATGCTTGAGATGGGTAAGTTCGTTACTTTCACATTGAGTATGGATGATATAAATGAGGCTACGGAATCACTTAACCGTTATCTGTGGTTATGGAAGGACCCCTACTATTTCCTTGGCCTTACTCACGGGTATAACACCGGATGCGTCCACGCACTGCTGCACGGAAGCAATCAGAATCTCATATTCAGGGAGAAATACTATAATCTTCCCGAGCCGCTTCCCGAGTGGAACGAGCTTCTTGCGAGGGACAGCGGAACGGATGCGCTTATGATCAGGCAGCTGCGCACGGTAGGTACCGATTACGGATACATGTGCTGCGGAGCCAAGGAGATGAATCTTCGTGAACAGCAAAGATTCGAGGAGTTCGGTCTGTTCGTATCTGCGATGGTAAGTTCCGTCACCGATAAGACCAAGCTCATCGAGGCGAACCGTGCCATCAGCATACTTAACGAGAGAGATTACCTTACGAATCTGTATAACAGAAGAGGCTTCTTCAGATGTGTTGACGAGATGCTGAATGACCCGAAGAACAGGGGAAGGATCTTCTCGTTGTTCTCGGTCGATATGGACGGCCTTAAGTATATCAACGACCACTACGGACATCAGGAAGGAGACAATGCGATAATCATTCTCTCCAAGGCTTTACTGGCTTATACGGGCGATCGCGGCGTATGTGCAAGATACGGCGGTGATGAGTTCGCTATGGCAATCGTCGGTGACACCAATATCGCCGAAGATTACATGGAGATCAGAGAGAGGATCCAGGGTCACGCTAAAAGAGATCCGATTGTCCGCGAACTTGAGTACAGTATCAATGCCAGTATCGGTATTTCTGAGTGCATAATCACGGGAGATGTTGATCTCGAGGAGCTTATAAGAGAAGCGGATTTCCGTATGTATCAGGATAAGCAGTCCAGAAGAGGCAGTCACGAGATCAGATGAGACCGCCCCGCAGAGGATCATACATCAAACGTGAAGAGAGAATAGTCAGGCTTATCAAGAAACGCCCTAAGAATATACTGCGCGTTATCTTCAGCCGTTTTATGTTCATTGCGCTGATGATCGTTCTGCAGCTCGCCATTCTGGTCATGCTGTATCTCATATTTGAAGAATATGTTGCCCATATCAATGTGATCATGAGCATATTCTCGATCCTGATGGTTATCTATCTTTATAATGCCCGTATGGATTCAACATCCAAGCTTACATGGATGATGCTGATCGGACTTTTCCCTGTTCCCGGTGCCCTTTTCCTCGGATTCACGAAGATGGATCTCGGAAGCAGAAGCCTTAAGAAAAGGCTTCTTTCAGTAAGAGACCTTACTACGGATATGATCCCTCAGGATCAGGAGGTCCTCGATAAACTTAATGAAGAGAACTCCGATCTTGCGGATCTGTATCAATTCGTGAAGCATACCGGAAACTATCCCGTGTTCGGCAATACCTCAGTTAAGTATTTCCCGGACGGACACGACTTTTTCGAGAGCGTGCTTGAAGACCTTGAGTCAGCATGCGACTTCATCTACATGGAGTATTTCATCATCGCGGAAGGATACATGTGGGGCCGCATCCTCGATATACTCGAGCGTAAATCCCGCGAGGGCGTTGACATCCGTGTTATGTATGACGGAATGTGCGAGATAGGACTTCTTCCCGCGGACTACACGGAGAGGATGAAAAAGATCGGCATCGAGTGCAGAGAGTTCTCGAAGATATACCCGTTTCTCTCGACTTACTACAACTACAGAGATCACCGTAAGATCTTAGTTATCGACGGCAAAATAGGGTATACGGGCGGTGTAAATCTTTCAGATGAATACATCAATCTGAAGCCGAGGTTCGGTCACTGGAAGGACACCGCGGTACGCCTCGAGGGCGATGCGGTCGTAAGCTTTACCGAGATGTTTCTGCTTCTTTGGAATATCTATCTTAAAGAGCCTTCTTTCGAGAAGGTAAAAGACTTCGTTCCTCACAAGGTTGAGAATGCTTCGGGCTTCGTTATGCCTTTCGCGGATTCGCCTCTTGATTCGTATCAGGTGGGTGAGGCGATGTTTCTGGATACTCTCGGCAAGTCGAAGAAATACGTTCACATCATGACCCCGTATCTCATACTCGACGACACCATGAAGAATGCCCTTAAACTCGCGGCTTTAAGGGGTGTCGACGTTAAGCTTATAGTTCCCGGTATCCCCGACAAGGGTGTCGACGTTAAGCTTATAGTTCCCGGTATCCCCGACAAGAAGGCGGCATATGCCATCGCGAAATCTCATTTCAGCGAGCTTATCAATGCGGGTGTCGGCATATACGAATACACTCCGGGCTTTGTGCATGCCAAGGTAATGACTTCGGACGGGACCAAGGCCATGGTAGGCTCCATTAACCTCGACTACAGGAGCCTGTATCATCACTTCGAGTGCGCTGTATACATGTATAAGTCCGATGCCATCCCCGACATCGAAAATGATTTTGAGACTACTCTCGGAAAGTGCCGTAAGGTGACGGAAGAGACTATCAAGAATGAGAATATAGGCTATAAGCTTGCAGCAAAACTTCTTAAGTTTGTAGCTCCGTTGATGTGAGGTTTTATGAGGAAAATATCTGTATCTTTATGTGACTTTGGACAGCTACGGCACCTGGATCGATAACGTAACGCCTGAATCTGTTGAGACCGCATGGGGTAATCCCGTGACCACAAGACAGATGATAGCAGCGGTTCGCGAAAGAGGTTTTAACGCCATAAGGATTCCCGTAACCTGGGCTCAGTTTACGGATTCGAACGGAAACGTAGACGGTGCATGGATGGCGCGCGTAAGGCAGGTTGTCGACTGGTCTTTGGACGAAGGACTCTATGTCATCTTAAATGTCCATCACGATACCGGCGAGCACGGACAGGATAAGGTGTGCTGGATGATAGCCGATATGGGAACATATAACTCGGTACATGACAGATACGCTTCTTTATGGACAAGTATCGCAGAGGAATTTAAAGATTACGATAACCGCCTGATGTTCGAAGGTTATAACGAGCTTCTTGATCCTAACAACACCTGGAACGCGCCTTCCACGGGCGATGATGCATATAACGCCGTAAACTCATATGCCCAGCTTTTTGTTGACACTGTAAGGGCAACAGGCGGCAATAACGCTACCAGAAATCTTATCGTGAATACATATGTGGCGTCAGCCGATCAGGCTGTTCTCAATGCTTTTGTATTGCCGACAGACACGGTTCAGGATCACCTTATCTGTGAGGTTCATGCATATATTCCGTGGGATTTTACTTCGCACCTGGGCAATGCTTCTTATACGGCTTTTGATGATAACTGCCGCAATCAGATAGACGGCCTTATGAGTAATCTTTCTTCATTCTCGGCAAGGCTCGGCGTTCCTGTCATAATCGGAGAATTCGGTGTTGAGAATCAGAACAACGACGCCGACAGGGCTTCTTATATTGCATATTATGTTACCCGTGCGGCCGAGAACGGTATTAAGGTGTTCATTTGGGATAACGGTCTGTCTGATTACGGGGAATACGGTGTCTTCGACCGTAATTCGCTTACCTGGAATGAGACTGTTGTTTCTGCTTTGATCGATAACGCTCCGTCAGGTTCGGCAGTTCCTGCGGCTGAGCCTGCAGAGGAGACAGCCGCTGAAACTATAGCAGAGACTTCGGCGGAGACAACGGCTGAAGTGCAGCAGACGAGCTCGGTACAAGAGACTGTCACGACATCCGCAAACCCAGTAGAATCAGGTGTTAACGCCGACGACAATTCACAAAGTGTTAATAGAAATCAAAATAGCTTTACTATATTATTCATTATAGGAGGCGTAGTTGTAGCTGCGTCTTATGTCGGTTTATTTCTGCTCGGCAGAAAGATAGGAAAGAAAAAGCGGGAAAGGTAACGGCGATGGGAGAGAACAAGCGACTGAATATAGGATTACTCATTGACGATCTCGATAATAATTTCTCGGCTCAGGCCTGTAAGGGTGCGGAGTTTGCCGCCAAGGTTCTGGACGCGAATCTGTATATCTTCCCGGGACATTATATCGGCAAGTCCGATACCAGATATCAGGATAAGCAGTACGAATACCAGTACAATTCGGTCTTTAAGCTTGTTAACGATAAGCACATAGATATTCTCTATGTCCTCTTCGGTATCATATGTTCCCGTGCCGATGCGGAGCAGCAGGAAGAGTTTTTGAAAAGACTTCCCAAGGTGCCTACGGTACTCCTTTTTACCGAGTATCCGGGATACGCATCGGTTATGTACGATAACCACACAGGCTTGGGTCAGGCTATACGCCATCTTATCATCAAGCATAACTGCAGAAGGATCGGCTTCGTATGCGGCCCTATGACTAATGAGGATGCAAGAGAACGGCTCAGCGTTTATAAGGAAGTTCTCGAGCTTGAGGGTATCGCATATTCCGATAAGCGCGTAGTCTACGGTGATTTTACCGAGGACTGCGGCGATCAGATCGAAGAACTTTATAAGAACGATCCCGATATCCAGGCTATCGTATTCGCAAATGACGTAATGGCGATGGGCGGTTATAAGAAACTCAAGGACATGGGAAAGATACCGGGTAAGGACGTCCTTGTTACGGGTTTTGATGACGATATCTTCTCGGTTTCAATGAACCCCCCTCTTACTACCGTAGATGCAAGTTCGGCAGATCTTACTTACAGATCGGTCCTCAATGCCCGAAAGTTTATTGAAGGTAAGAAGATCGAGAGAATGAGTATCAGGACATATCTTGTACAAAGATCATCCTGCGGCTGTAACGGCCTCGATGTCGAGTTCCAGAGGGAGAGATTAAGACTCGACGGACTTGCTTCCGGAAGTACAAGATTTATCGATGAATGCATCAAGTATCTGTTCGGAATGTTCGATGACGAAGAATCCGTTATCAGGATCAAGCAGTCGCTGTCGAACTTCTTAAATGAGTACGCGGAATTCATAAGGGAGGGTGCCGATAAGAATCTTCAGGAAGATGTTAATTATGCGTTCGAGACTATACTTGAGACGAATCTTCTCTTATATACTACACCTGAGAAAGTGTTTAATCTTCTCCAGTCCCTTCTTTATGAAGGTACTTTGGTCCTTAAAGATCAGAACAGCCAGGTGCTGCTTAACGAGATGTTCGCGGATTTCTACCGCCACCTGTCATTTGCAGGTCTCTCGCTTACGAGAGACAATCTGTCTAAGACAGAGCGTATCTCGAGACTTATCAATAAGCAGACGGGTGATATATTCCTCATGAGCAATACAGAGGATATCCCTTATGATCATCTCCTCGACGGACTTTCTTCTGTCGGTTTCAGACGCACATATCTTTACCTTTTCCAGGGTAACACGAAGACGTTTGCAGGTACCGAGTGGAGATGCCCGGGTTCCGTTCTGCTTAAGGCTATCAATGACGAAGACGGTATAAGGATGCTTGCCGAGGAACAGCAGCTTCTGAGAACCGAGAACATGTTTGCGAATGAGTTTATACCTCAGTACAGAAGGCAGACAGTTGTAGTGTTCCCGCTTTTCGTAGGTGAGGATATGTATGGTATGCTCGTGGCTGAGATGGACAGCAGCAATCTTTCCAATATGTCTCCGGTTTCCTTCCAGCTTGCCGTAACCTTGAAGTCGCTTTACATGATCGAGGAGCAGAACAGGGCAAGGGAGAATCTCCAGACCTCACTTAATCAGTTCATCGAGGATAACTCGAGACTTGATACTATCGCGAAGACCGATGAGCTTACGGGTCTTTATAACAGAAGAGGTTTCCTGGATTACGCCCAGCTTGAGATCGGAAAGCCCGAGAATAAGGGCAAGAGAGCTCTCATCTGCTACGCTGATATGGATAACCTTAAGTACGTTAACGATAAGTTCGGACATGATGACGGTGACTTCGCTCTGCGTGAGATAGCTGCTATCTTGAAAGATACGTTCAGAAGCAAGGATATCATCGGACGAATGGGCGGAGACGAGTTTATCGTATTCGCCATGATCCAGGTCAGCGACTACGAGAAGCAGATCAAGGACAGACTTGAAGCTATTACAAGAAAGCATAACGAAGATGCGAATAAGCCTTAT
The DNA here is from genome assembly GCA_902791885.1 of Oscillospiraceae bacterium. The sequence goes on from CADAXO010000039.1 coordinate 23,657, forward strand.
CCTATCGAGATGAGTTCGGGTATCTGCGAGTTCCAGTGCGGCGCGGATATCAATATCCACGAAGTCATTGAGAGAGCAGACGAGAAGCTCTACAAGGAGAAGTCCGAGAAGAAGGCAAAATACGGGTCCTACAGGTGATTTGAAAATCATTTAACAGATCATTTATAAATAACGCCGTTATATTTTAGCTATTTTTGAGAACGGACCGCGGGGGCTCCCGACGGCCCGTTTTTTCAGGTTTATAGATATTTATATTTCTGTTACATTTTAAGTTAGCTGATTATGTGCATTTTCGCACATGTTCCAAAATCTTAAGAAAGAGGATGGCGGGAAGTATTATGAAATACAGTTATTACCCCGGATGTACCTTGAAGAACAAGGCGCAGGATCTGGATCGCTATGCCAGGGCTTCTGCAACCGCTTTGGGCTTCGAGCTCGAGGAGATCCCCGAATGGCAGTGCTGCGGCGGAGTCTATCCGTTAGGTTCCGATGAGATTGCTACCAAGCTTTCATCAGTAAGAGCACTTAACTATGCCAAGGAACAGGGACAGGATCTCATTACCCTTTGCTCGGCGTGTCACCACGTTCTGAAGCGTGTAAACGATGACATGAAGAATGTCGAAGACATCAGGACACGTGCCAACAATTATTGCGAATTCGACGAGCCTTATCAGGGCGAGACGAAGGTTCTTCATTTCCTTGAAGTCATCAGAGACGTCATCGGTTTTGAAGAGCTTGCAAAGAAAGTCGTTAATCCTCTTGAGGGAAGAAAGATAGGCGCTTACTACGGCTGCCTTACTCTCCGTCCCGGCAAGATCCTCGATTTCGACGATCCCGAGAATCCGAAGATCATGGAAGATTTCATCAGGGCTTTAGGCGGCGAGCCTGTCATCTACTCTATGAGAAATGAGTGCTGCGGCGGCTATACCGCACTTAAGGATCCTGATTTTACAAAGCAGAGAACGGCACAGATCTTTGATGACAGCACAGGTTTCGGCGCTGACTGTCTCATCACTGCTTGTCCTCTTTGCATGTATAACCTCAATAAGTCCGACGCTTCATCCAAGGTTCCCGTTTACTATTTCACGGAACTGCTTGCTGAGGCTCTCGGTGTAAAGGAGGGCGCATGAGCATGACAGAGCTTGAGAAGAGAATCGAAGAAATCAAGGAGATGAGCGGCAGCGATCCTTATAAGTGCATGAGATGTGGTAAGTGTACTGCATCCTGCCCCGCATACAGCGAGATGGATATCAAGCCTCATCAGTTCGCTTCTTACATTATCAGAGGCGACTTTGATGAACTCATCGAGTCCAAGGCTGCATGGAAGTGCCTTTCATGCTTTGCCTGCATCGAGAGATGCCCGAGAGACGTACAGCCGGGTAAGCTCGTTGATGCCACACGTCAGTTAGTAGCCAGAACAAGAGGCGGAGATTATCTCCAGCCCGAGGAAGTTCCCGCTTTGCTCGAAGAGGATCTCCCTCAGCAGCTTCTCGTAAGCGCATTCCGCAGGTACAGGAGGTAATATATGCAGAAAATCGGTGTATTTGTCTGTCACTGCGGTACCAATATCGCTGCGACTGTAGACGTTAAGAAAGTAGTCGAACTCGTCCGTTACGAGCCCGGCGTTGTATACGCTGACGACTATATGTACATGTGTTCCGAGGCCGGTCAGGAGAAGATCATCGAGGCCATCAAGGAATACGGACTTACAGGTCTTGTTATCTGCTCATGCTCACCCCGTATGCACGAGAAGACATTCAGAGCATGTGCCGAGAAGGCAGGACTTAACCCTTACATGGTAGAAGTGCTCATGGATCCACAAGGATAAGGAAGAGGCTACTAAGAAGGCCGTTATCCTTGCAAGAGCAGCTATCGCAAAGGTTAACCTCAATACTCCTCTTAAGGAAGGCGAGAGCCCTGTTACAAAGAGAGCACTCGTTATCGGAGGCGGTATCGCGGGTATCCAGACAGCTTTGGATATCGCAGATGCAGGTTATGAAGTTGATATCGTTGAGAAGGAGCCTTCCATCGGCGGCCGTATGAGCCAGTTCGATAAGAC
>CADAXO010000040.1 GCA_902791885.1 Oscillospiraceae bacterium
TTGATCTGCTGCCATCCTTCAGCCTGGATTCCGTTACTGCCAAAGTAGTACCAGTAACCTTCATCCTTCACCCAGTGATTCGTCTGCATAACGCCGTTTGCACTGAAGAAATAGTAATCACTGCTTTCGGTTGATTCATTGTATACCCTATAAATTCCCGTAACCATTCTTCCGGTCCTATTGTAACCCTTCAATCCGGAATCTTCGTAGAAGTAATACCAGTTGCTGCCGATCTTCTTCCAGCCTGTTGCCATAGAACCGTTGGCATTGAAGTAATACCAAGCAGTCTCAACGCCGTAATAGTCCATAACCTGTTCACTTATCCAGCCTGTCTGCATTACGCCTACATTAGGGTTAGCTGAACCGTCCTCTTTAAGAGGGAGACCGAAGTAATAATACTGGCCTTCTACATAGGTCATGCCGGTAGCTGCCATACCATTTCTGAAGTAATACCACTTTTTGCTAAGCTTCTTCCAGCCCTCGGCAGCCTTGCCGCTGGACTCGAAGTAATACCAATATGTTCCTGTTCCAAAGGGACACTCTGAACTTACCCATCCGGTCTGCATTACGCCGTTGTCATTGAAGTAATAATCTTCATAAGACTCAGTCTCAGAATTGTAGATTTCGCAGAATCCTGTATACATCTCGGCATCTAAGTAATACCACTTGCCGCCGATCTTCTGCCAGCCTGTCTGCAAATGTCCGCTGCTGTCACAGTAGTACCAGTCCTCATCGTCTTCGTACAAATATGGCTGACACCAACCGGTAAGCATTACTCCGTTTCCATCGAAAGCATAACTGTAATCGCCGATTGACTGAATAGTGCCCCAGTACATATACGGTCCATCCCAGTTGGTAGCATCAGCAAAGAAATACCAGTTCTTACCGTGCTTATTCCAGCCCGTCTCAGCTCCGTTAGCCGTACAGTAATACCATTCATATAAGTAATTTACCCAGCCGGTCAACATTGCTCCGTTTGATCCGAAGATGTAGTATTTACTGTCGATTACTCTAGAGCCGACAACCATATGACCGTCATAATCATCAAGATAATAAGTCTTACCACCTACTGTCAGCCAGCCGTACTGCTTAACATCGTCAATATAGTAGTACCAATTACCGTAATCATCATGTACCCAGCCGTTCTTGCCTGCTGCGGCCTCTTCGAAAATGATAGTCTCCTCCTCGACTGTGATAACCTCGTCTGCAGGTTCAACAGTCTCAGGATCTGCAACTTCTTCATCTGCGATCACATCAACGATGATTTCGTCATCAGCAACTTCGACTTCATCGATGATCTCTTCATCTTCAGAAGCCTCTTCAACCGGAGCTTCTGTCTCTTCAGCTTCTGTCTCTTCAGCTTCCGTCTCGTCAGCGATGACTTCAGCTTCTTCCGCATCAGGCTGTTCTTCAACGATCTCTGTCTCTTCGACTTCAACTGCTTCAGTCTCATCAGCAAGAGCCATTCCGCCGAGTGTTGCCACTGTAGCTACCGAAACAGTAGCACAAAGCAAACGGGTTAAAGTTTTCCGCTTTTTCATGTGGTTATCCTCCTATAAATTTATGTTGAGACATTTAAATTATACCATACATTAAAAACTTTTGAGAAAATATAAATCCCTGGACACCCGTGTAGTAATCATAATCCATGGGCATCTATCCAAGACATCAGCAAATAAAAAGGCACGAATGCGTATCCGTGCCTGAAAGGAGGGTGTTATGAAGTAAGGAACATTATTGTGTAACACTTTTCTGTTACGCTTCTATCTTAACACCACGAATGTTTACATTCAGAGATAAACAAGGCAAAATATAGGCAATCTATAGGTGAAAATGTATTATGGAACTCGAAGGCCGCACATATAAAGGAAACAGGCTCCTTAAGTTAAAGGAGATAAAGTATGAGAACCCCGACGTAAGCTTTTCGCAGGAGCTGAGCGAGGCTATCGTTATACTTTGCAGGGAGATGGATGTTCCGGTCCCTATGTGGATGAAGAAGAATACCCACGAGTTCGCGGCGTTTCACCAGACCATATTTTTTGACGAGCAGTACCACGAGAAGGTAAAGTTCGACAGCTTCCAGATAAGAATGATCAGATAAAGGGAATTATCAGGTGCCGGAAGTCCTGAAGATGATCTCGCCGGGGTATACCATGTCGAGCTGGGATCTTGCGACATTCTCAACGTAAGCGGAGTCCTGTCCTGCTACACCCCTTGCCAGGATATTGTTGTTACGGTCCTCAAGGGCGGCTCTCTGTGCTTCCAAAGCAGCCTTCTCCTCCTCGAGTCTTATCCTTGCCATCCTGACATCGTAATACTTGGTGGCGCACATAACGACGACAACTACAAAAGCGATGAGTATCAAAGTGGTAGGCAGAGAGAATCCTCCCTGTCTCCTTCTTGCTCTTCTTGTCTTGTCGTTAGTCTTTCTCATGTTTTTATTGTATTAAAAACAGAGGCACGGCTGAATAGCACGGAGCGCTTTTTAATCATAATGTAATCTTATGCTACAATCTTGCTTATGAAGGCCAAGGACACAACTCCCGTAAACAGGTATCCCGTATCTCTTATAGGTGACAGGATCACTTGCTATGCGGCTTTTCACGGGGACCTTCTTAAGGAGAAGCCCGAGTGGGGCGTAACATATGCGGAAGTATGCCGAGAAGGCATCTGCAAATACTGGGGCGACGCAGGGTTCAAGGTCGACATCATCACGGTGGACAGAACCGACAAAAGGCCCCACATCACATTCCTCCCCGCGAAGCTTACAGGCACCTCATATGTTATGAGCCGCTGGTGGCGCTGGGGTTGGGGCATCTTCACCCACACATTCCACTTCGAGACCTTCATGATCAACTGGTCCAAGAAGCACCCCGGCAACATCCACATGAACTTAAGGATCAAGTGCAGCAGGAACTACTTCATGAGCGTGGCGGCACACGAGTTCGGCCACATCCTGGGCATCGGTGACGCTTACGGCGCCAACTACAGATTCTTCTACGAGGCCCCGGGCACCGAGAACTACCTCATGAACCACAACGGCCCCGTAAGCCCCGAGGAAGTGAGCATGGTAATAAGGGCTCAGCAGACGGGAAAGATGCAGTTCTTCCCCGTACGCTTCTCAGCGAAAAGGATCATCTCCCACTTCAAAAAGCACTGATTTTACTCTCTTTAAAAGATTTGACTTTTTTGTAAACTGTTGTCATTTTGCACTAATGAAATTGAAAATCCTATTTATTAGTTGTAATATATAGCCATCGCATTTAGTAATGAAATGGAGGCAACACAAGTATGAAGAAGTGTCCCGATTGCGGTATGGTTATTGCCAATCAGGCAATTAGATGTCCTAAGTGTAAGTTCAATTTCGCTGAGTCCTCAGACACAAGCGGCATAGCAGTACCCGCAGAGGCAGCAGCAGTTTCAGCAGCAGCTACAGGTGTTGCAGCAGCTCCCAAGGCAGCAGGCATCTTGCCCATGATTGACGTCAAGGCAAGCAATGTTGATGAGCTTTACAACCAGCTTAAGGCAGCAGTTGTTAAGAGAAAGACGGAGTTCGATCACTTTATCGACTTCCTCGAGAACAGAACAAACTGGCTTACGGCACCCGCAGAACTCGAAGGACCTTTGGCTTGTGAGAAGGGCCTCCTTATCAGAAGTGTAGCAGTTACAAAGCAGCTTCTCAGAATAAAGGATACGATCATGCCTCAGCTCGACGAAGAGTCAGCTATCATCATCGGCTTATTCCATGATGTAGGTAAGGTCGGAATCGAAGGCAAGCCTTATTTCCTCGTTAAGGAGCATGTAGGAACAACAAGCACTTCCACTCTCGGACTTTCCTTCTCAACAAGGATCTCCACTCCGGAATCAACTCCCAAGAATTCCTATTCTATCAACCCTAAGCTCGTTCATATGGATATCGGCGTAAGAAGCCTGTACCTCGTTTCACAGTACATGCTCCTCTCCGATGACGAAGCTCAGGCTATCAGCTATGCTACTAACGTTAAGGCTTTGTCCGGAAACCTCTCACCTTATACACTCATTCTTAAGACCGCTGTTGATCTCCAGACTGATGTATATGAGAATGCTGATACCGTTTCAAGCTACAGCTTCACGGTTATCGAACCTAAGTAAATTCTTTCTTTATACTCCATTTCTTTTCCCCGCCGCTTAACCTTTAAGTGGCGGGGTTTCTTCTTGAAAGGCATGAATAATTTAGAAGACAGCTTAAATCAATATTCGGAAAGCGGAATGACCCGTATGCATATGCCGGGCCACAAGGGCAACACGGCTCTGGTACCGTCTTTTCTTAAGAAGGACATAACGGAGATCACAGGCTTCGATAATCTTCACTCCCCTACGGGGATCATCAAAGACATCGAGGACGATGCCGCTTTGATATGGCACGCATCTTCAGCCGTTATATCCGTCAACGGAGCGACCGCCCCGATCCTCGCATCGGTAACTGCAGCGTCTTCTTACGGCAAGATCTTAATAGCCTCGAACTGCCATATATCCGTATGGCACGCTCTCGAGATCTCCGGTGCGGAATTTGATGCGATCGATCCTTCGACCGATCCTCAATATCCGTTCTTCCTGTCGGTCGATCCGTCCAAGATCAAGGACATACTCAATTCCGATCCTTCGATCCGAACAGTCGTCATCACCTCTCCTACCTATGAGGGAGTCTTAAGTGATGTCGAATCGATCTATAAGATCACCCAAGAATCAGGAGCCACATTGATCGTCGATGCATCGCACGGTTCGCACTTAGGTCTTAACGAATACTTCCCGGATACTCAGGCCGCCGATGTCGTGATCAAGAGCCTTCATAAGACCTTGCATTCACCCACGCAGACTGCATTGCTTCTTACATATTCGGAAAGGATCAGCGAATCCCTGATCCGCCACTATATGGATATATACGAGAGCTCCAGCCCTTCCTATCTCCTTATGGAAGGCATCGGCCGAGTATTGAAAGATATCTTAAGCCGTCCGGGATTAACCGGCACCTGGGCAGGCGCGCTCGAGAACTGCAGAAACAAATTAAGAAATGAACTTTGCCACATTAAGCTTTTCGAGCTTGAGGGAGCGGATCCGTCGAAGCTTGTGCTTCTTACGGGAGATGTCATTGACGGCACGAAGCTTGCTGCGTTGCTTAAAGAAGAGGGAGTCGAGGTCGAGGCTTCCTTTGAAGATTACCTTATAGCAATGACGGGCATCGGCGACAATGAGGAGACGCTTATGAAGTTTACGTCCGCCTTAATTAAGATCGACAGCGGACTTACGGGAGAAGCAGCCAAGACTTATAAGAACTTCATCCCCGAGTCTAAGCCCGAATATGTTATGACAATCCGCGATGCCGTAAGGTCGCCTTACAAGGCTCTTCCCAAGGAAGAATGCGAAGGAAAGATATCCGCTTCCTACGTCTTCAGATACCCGCCCGGAATCCCCGTCCTTATCCCGGGACAGAAGATCACCGAAGACCGCCTGAAGCTTATTTCCGACGCGTCATTGAAGGTCGTCTCAGGTTGACATCGGCAAGCGGAATAAAGTATAATCCGTCTATTAAATTTAAGGGGGAGTTTGGTATGTCCAGAATCGTTACTATCAACACTCGTGACCTTAGTAAGTCCGCTAAGGAAGGCGGCTGCGGCGAGTGCCAGACATCCTGCCAGTCAGCTTGCAAGACATCCTGCGGTGTTGCTAACCAGGCTTGCGAGAAGAAGGCCTGATCACAGGTTTTTCTAAATTGAGCAGAGCAAAGAGTCTCGTAATGCGAATTATGAGACTTTTTTACTGCCATTTCACAGGAGATTTAAATTGATTCACTGTTATAAGTTTGACGATAAGAATATAGTACTCGACGTATTCTCGGGCTCTATCCACATGGTGGATGAAGTGGCTTACGAGATCATTCAGATGTATGAGAACAGCACCAGGGACGAGATTGTTAAGAAGATCTGCCCCATGTTCAATGTCACAGAAGCCGACGTCGATGAGTGCATCGCCGATATCGAAGCTCTTAAGGAAGCGGGGAAGCTTTTCGCTCCCGATAAATACGAGAACATCGCGATCGACCTTAAGAAGAGAAAGTGGACTTTAAAGGCCCTCTGCCTTCACGTAGCCCACACCTGCAACCTGAACTGCTCCTACTGCTTCGCGGCACAGGGCAAGTTCCACGGCAAGCGCGGCCTCATGAGCTTCGAGACAGGTAAGCGTGCCATTGATTTTCTTATCGAGAACTCCGGCTACCACAAGAACCTCGACATCGACTTTTTCGGCGGCGAGCCTTTGATGAACTGGGATGTTGTTAAGCAGCTTGTCCTCTACGGACGCTCCATCGAGAAGGACGCCGGCAAGAACATAAGATTCACTTTAACCACCAACGGCGTAAACATAGACGACGATGTTATCGAGTTCTGCAATCAGGAGATGCATAACGTAGTCTTAAGCCTCGACGGCCGTAAGGAAGTCAATGACCGCTTCCGCGTAGACATGAAGGGCAACGGCTCCTACGATGTCATCGTGCCCAAGTTCAAGAAGTTCGTCGAAGCAAGAGGCGACAAGAGCTACTACATGAGAGGCACTTACACGCACTTTAACACTGACTTTGTTAACGACATAAAGCACATGGCGGACCTGGGTTTCAAGGAGCTTTCGATGGAGCCTGTAGTTACTTCTCCCGACTCCCCTTCCTTCCTCACTGAGGAAGATCTGCCCATCCTTATGGAGCAGTACGAGGAGCTCGCGCACGAGATGATCAGGCGCAACGCTGAAGGCAACGGCTTCACGTTCTACCACTATATGCTCGACCTTACATGCGGTCCCTGCATCTACAAGAGGATCTCCGGCTGCGGCGCGGGAACAGAGTATGTCGCCGTCACACCCTGGGGCGACCTTTACCCCTGCCACCAGTTCGTAGGCGACGAGAGGATGAAGCTCGGCGATATCTTCGAAGGCTTCACGGATCACGGCAAGGAAGTAAGCCACGAGTTCGCTGAAGTAAACTGCTACACTAGAGAAGGCTGCAAGGACTGCTGGGCTAAGCTTTACTGCTCAGGCGGATGTGCCGCCAACGCATACCACTCCGGCGGTTCCATCACGGACATCTACGAATACGGCTGCAAGCTCTTCAGAAAGAGAATCGAGTGCGCACTCGCAGTACGTCTTTCCAACCTCAATGAGGAAGACATCTATGTACCTGACGCTGACACTGAATCCGTCGATTGATCACTACATGAGGCTTCCTTCCGGGAAGCTTCTTAAGACCGGCACCAAAGAGGCGCCGTCCGTTAACCGCGCTTCAAGCGAGAGTTTCGAGGCAGGCGGCAAGGGCATAAACGTCGCGAAAATATTAAGTCGCCTTCAGGCCGACGTTGCTGCCACAGGATTTACGGCAGGCTTCACCGGCAGTGAGATCGCACGTAATATCGAAGCCGAAGGCATCGAGTCTTCATTCATCGAAGTTCCCGGATGCACAAGGATCAACCTTAAGATCACCGACGGCAGCGGCATCGAGACTGAGATCAACGGCCCGGGGCCCGTTATAGGTCCGGGTGACATCAAGAGGCTGATCGAGGTTCTGAAGAATGACTCCTATGACACTTTATTCATATCAGGCTCTATGCCCGGAGGACTTCCTTCCGATACATATGCCAATATCATCAAGGCGGTAAAAGAGACACGCCCTGCGCTTCGCGTGATAACCGACTTCGAGGGCGAGGCTCTTCTTAGGACTCTTCCCTTTAAACCTTTCCTCATTAAGCCGAATGCGGCTGAGCTTTCCGCTCTTACGGGTCACAAGATAAGCACTGCCTCTTCCCTTACGGACATCAAGAAAGCCGCTTCGATGCTGATCGAGGACGGCGCATGCAATGTCCTTATCTCACTCGGTGCGAACGGAGCATGTCTTCTTACGTCAGAAGGAAACTTCTACAGCGTACACGGCATCAAGGGTGATGTGATAAGCACTATCGGTGCAGGCGACACCATGATCGCTTCATTTATATTCATGCTCGACAGAAGCGGCGATCATCAGACCGCTCTTAAATTCTCCAACGAGTGTGCTTCGCTGTCGGCATTCACCAAAGGACTTCCTTCTGCAAAAGCTCTCGGAAACATACTCAGCAATTATTAATACTTAAAGGATTCTCATGATCCAGCAGCCTTCCATCTGAGGGGCAAGCTGGTCGAATTGCCAGCGCATTGCCGTCCTTGCAGGACTTCCGGGATCTCTTATCTCATAACCTTCATCGTTATAACCGACGATCAGGATATACTGCGCCGAATCGGTAAAATCACCGGGACCCATCAGGCACATTACGATATTTCCGACATCAAGGTTTCTTTCGATCCTCGTCTGATCGGCGGTTATCGGGGTGACATCGATACCTAAGCCGGTCGCGCCTTCTGTCATGAGCGACCAGCTCGTTCCGCCTTCCAAAGTAAAATGATTATTCTCGGCAAAAGCCGCCATCCACGCGGGATTCATATCGGAGTTGCCCATAAGATACGATACGACCATCGAAAGCGCTGTAGGACCGCTTCCGGTCATTCCGAGGACACCTCCGGCATAAGTCATGTAGCCCCACCTGAGGTCATACTGATAGTACTCGGGAACCCTTACCGATGAGAAAGTTCCGGTGACATCAATAGTGCCGGGATAGTCGGGAGCGTCCTGCGTGCCGATCATCTCAGGATAGTGAAGCACGAACTCCAAAGCGTCGTGATTCTTATAAAGCATCGTCGTTAATTCAAGAGGATAAGCGAACGGATCTATATTATTAGCCGCCGAATATGAATCGATAACAGCCTGACAGTCCGTAGGTGTATCAAGAGGATAAGATGAATAATCGTCAGGGGAAGGAGCTGAAGGCTCGGCGTTCACGCCGGGAGCATCAACGGGTAACTCTTCGGATATAGTGACTGTACCCGACGGCATGGTCTCCTCCGGCTTGTTACTGTCTCTTTTCGGGGAGAAGAAGATGAAGTAAACGCATGTGGCGGCGATAAGCATCACTGCCAGGAAACCCGCTATATATACTTTAGCTTTGCCGTTCTGATTCATAGGATAATTATACATAAAAAAGCTCCGGGCATTAACCCGGAGCTTCGTGTATCTTAATCAGATATCTTATCAGGATACTTCAGCTGTTACGTTGAAGAGCATCTCTGTGCCATTCTCATCTGTAGCACCGAGGATGTAGTATGTACCTGCATCAAGACCGCCGTTCTGTGTGTACTGGAACTCATAGAAGTAACCGTTGGAGTACTCAGAAGGTGTGATTGTTGCGGAGTAAACGAACTCAGCATCATCAGCGTTGCCTGTAGCAGAGTAGTATACCTCGTAGTATACAGGGAAGTAAGCGAGGTTAGCTTCGTCGTTAACCTGGCATGTGTATTCCATTGTTGTCTCGTCTGTGCCGTACTCACCGGACTCGATTGCATAACCTGTACCGTCAGAGTAGGAGTACCAGTAATCGTCGATACCGTCAGCCCAGATCTCAGCCATATCTCCGCCTACAACAGGAACATCGACAACTGTGCTTGTGCTGCCCTCAACTACGGAACATGTGGAATCTGCAAGAACGTTGCCGTTGAGGTCGTAAACGATACATCTGTAGTCACCGGGAACGAGGGTGCTGTCGTTAGTCAACTGAGCAGCAGAATCATAGTTGGGACCATAGTAGCTCTCGATCCAGTAACCGGAGTCTGTGCATTCATCACTTGTGTAGATGAGCTGACCGTCGAGGTAGTACTCATATGTGAACTGCCACTCGATCTCCTGACCCTCAGCTGTAGGGATGATGTCGAGCTCGATCTGATAAGGATCTGTGTAAACGCCGTTATCTGAATAGTACCACTCGATCTCATCGATGAGGTCTGTAGAGATTGCAGGTCCGAATGAATAATCAAGAGCATCAAGATAGAAAGCGTATACATCATCAAAGATCTCGCCGTCTTCGTCATCAACGAGCCAGTTGTCGCCGTCCTTAACGAACTCAACTGTTACATCGATCTCCTGTGTATCGCCGTCGCTCAAAGCATCGAGGAAAGCGTCAAGGTCGCCGCCGTCAGCTGTTACATCATCATAAGCTGCTGCGTAATCAACGATGCTGAATGTGATGTCAACCTTACCATTGCCGTTCTTCTTAGAAGACTCAACAGACTCTTCGTCAATCTCATAAGAGAGTGTACCTGCGATAGCGCTGCAGATAGCTGCATAATCGTCACCGTATGCATCTGTATCTACAAGAGTCTCAAGCTCAGACTCTTCGAAGCTGGGATCAGCGATGAGCTCATAGATATCACCTGTCTTAACCTTAACGATTGCTGTAGCGAAATCGTCTGCTGCCTTAAGAACTGCCTCATCGTCCTTGTCAAACAATGCACATCCGGAAAGAGATGCGAGCACAGCGACAGAAACCGTTGTAGCAGTCAACTTCTTAAAATCGACTTTCATAAAATATCCTCCATTCGATTTTGCGTTTTATAAACGTCAGTGACTATTATAAAACAAAGTTTACTTAATGTCTAATTTCAGTTAATAGTTTGTTCACAAAAGAAGACTCCGGATAAACCGGAGTCTTTGGTGATTTAACAGGTTGTGAAAGCCTTGTCATTCGACTTCGACGGTGCATGTATCCTGAGCCAGGATATTGCCGTCAAGGTCATACATGATACAGGTGTATTCACCCGGGATAAGATAGCCTTCATCGGTAAGCTCGGCCCCCGAATCGTAGAAGGAACTGTAGTAATTCTCGATCCAGTAACCCGAATCCTCATGCTCGTCACTTGTGTAGATAAGCTCACCGTCAAGATAGTACTCGTAAGTGAACTCCCATGTCATCGCCTGACCTATTCCCTCCGTGGGAATAATGTCGAGTTCGATAGTTTCAACATTCGTATATACACCGTCATCCGAGAAGTACCACTCGATATAATCGATGTAGTCACCGGAGGTCATGGCATCGATATGCTCTACCGTACAGGTGGAATCTGCAAGCACGTGACCGTCAAGATCGTATATTACGCATCTGTAGGAACCTGCAGCGAGAGTGCCGTCGGTATTCACCGGAGCGTTGCTGTCATAGAAAGGACCGTAGTAAGCCTCGATCCAGTGACCCTGATCATCCCACTCGTCACTCGTATAGATGAGATCGCCGTTGTAGTAATACTCATATGTGAATTCGAACTCCTCTTCCTGACCGTCGGTAGTCGTTACGATATCAAGTTCGATCTGGGTGACATTCGTATAGACACTGTCGGAAGAATAGTACCACTCGATATAGTCGATATAACTTGCGAGCGGAGCCGTGAATATATAATCAAGAGCATCAAGATAGAAGCCGTAGACTTTGTTGAGGTTCTTCAGTCTGTTATCCTGTATCTTCCACTCTCCGCCTACCAATACAAGATCCAGTGTCTGGGTGATCTCGATAGTATCCGCATCTGAAGATTTAAGTTCAGAGATATAATCCTCCACATTACCGCCGTTATCCGATACTGTCTCGAAGATCGTCGCATAGTCGACCATGGTGAATGTGACATCTACGCTCGCCTCGGCATTCTTCTTGGAAGATTCGACTGAGCCTTCGTCCACTTCATATTCGATAGTGTCCGCGATGGCATCGGTCATATCCCCGAAGCCCTCGGGAACTTCCTGGGCCAGAGCACCGCTTATAAGATCCTCGATGGAATCCTCGGCATCGTCACCGTCAACAAGCAGATCTGTGATATCGGATACCTTTACTTTGGATATTGCTTCGGCATAATCTTCTGCTGCGGCAAGCACTGCATCATCGTCTTTATCAAGATTGGCGCATCCGCTTACGGAAGCGATTAAGGCAAGGGAAAGGACAGAAGCAGTCAACTTCTTAATCTTCATAACCCGAACTCCTTCTTTCTAAATGTCATACTCCAAAAAGAGATTATCAGATAATTATGACATTTACAACGAGAGGTTAGGATTTAATGCAAGAGACACACAAATGAAATCTCACCGTTTTTCCATGTCGCGTTAATACTTCCCCTGTACTGCCTGCAGATATTCTCCGCTATCGACAGGCCTATGCCGTAGCCGCCCTTGTCGATATTGTGCGACTTATCCTCGCGGTAGAAGCGCTCGAAAAACTTATTGTAGTCAACGTTGGCACCGTTCTTGTAAGAGTTCAGAGTTCGTAACAACAAGCCTGACGGAACCTTTTCGAACCTGGGCCAGCTCCACCTTAACGGAGCCGTTCTCGTCGCAGTACTTGATCGCGTTGTCTACAAGGAGAGTCGCAAGCTGCATTATCTTGCTCGCGTCTGCCGTCATTGTAACCTCCGGCGGGATGTGCGTCTCAAGCGTTATCCCCGACTGTACCGCCACCGTCTCGAAAGGCTTGACCGTGCTTTCCACGACAGACGACACATCTATGCTTGCCATCTCGGTCTTGTCTTCCATCTCCTGCGCCTTAGATATCATAACGAGATTCGCTATAAGTCCGTTCATGTGATCTATCTGCTTCAACGTTGAGACAGACCATTCGTCTTCCCCGTTTATCATCTGCCCCATCTCGGTGTTGGCCCTGATGACCGCAAGAGGTGTCTTAAGCTCATGGCTCGCATTCGTGATGAAGTCCTGCTGCTTCTCGAAGTTCTCGACCTCGGACGCAACTATAAAATCCGAGAAATGAACAACCAGGATATACGTAACCGCAAGTCCCGCCGCGCATACGATGAGCGCGATGATCATGAGTCTTCGAAGTGCATACACTTCTGCCGTTCCGTCAATAAATGCGAGGATCTCGCCGTCCTCATAATCGGTGTATTCGTAGTAGATCCTTCCGAAGTGGCCGTATCCGTGTTTGCCGTCTCTTATGCTGTCGGCGATCATTATCATGGACTTCTCAGACCCCTCGTTGTAGCGGCCGCCGATCGATATAAGATCACCGTCAGGACCGTACTGGAAGATCCAAAAATCCGTCGCATCGACCACCTCGGAAGAGAAGACTTCCGTGAATGAAGGAGCGTCGGCATAATACTCCGGAAGACCGCTCTCGGAGACTCTTTCCTCGTTTCTTATAAGCTGGTCGAGGCCCGCTCTTATAGACCTGTTGGTAACGATGTAACTTGCTATCCAGATGGCACCGCCGATGAAGAGCATCGCAAGGAATATCGCGAGCATCGCGACTCCGATAAACCTTCTTCTTATTCTTTCAATCGTACGGTTATTCATTCGTCAGCGTGAACGATCCTCCGCGCTCTCCCAGGATAACGACAGGAGATACTACTGATCTTAACTTGTTCTTAAGGTACGAGATATAAAGCCAAAGGGCATCCTCTCCCATATCGGCTTCGCCGCTCCACACGCGCTCGATGAGATACTCCGTCGTAAGAGGTTTGCCTGCGTTAAGCATGAGTTCCCTCATAAGTTCGTATTCCTTGAGCGAGAGCCTTACGGTGTTGCC
>CADAXO010000041.1 GCA_902791885.1 Oscillospiraceae bacterium
CGACGGTTCTATCAAGAACGCTCCTACAAAGAAGATCCCTTACTTCGATTTCGAAGTACCTACAGAGCTTCCCGGCGTAAGCACAGAGATCCTCGATCCTCGTGACACATACGCTAATGCTTCTGAGTGGGAAGAGAAGGCTAAGGATCTTGCTGCAAGATTCCAGAAGAACTTCAAGAAGTATGAGACAAACGATGCTGGTAAGGCTCTCGTAGCTGCTGGTCCTCAGCTCTGATAGTAATTCTTAAGAATTAGCTTAAATGACCAAGGCTGTCCTTCAATAAGAAGGGCAGCCTTTTACTTTGATATAATTGATACATATGGACAGAAAGATTGAGATAATCATCGGTTTAAAGATTACGGCAGCTGCTGTAATTGCATTATTGATTGCTGAACTTGCAGGTCTTGAATTCAGCGTATCTGCGGGTATCGTAGCCATTCTTTCTGTGCTGCCGACCAAGAAAGAGACAGTCCGTACGGCAATTGACAGATTCGTTGCCTTTGCGGTGGCATTGATAATTGCTGCATTATGCTTTGGCCTTATAGGATTTAATCTGACAGCGTTCTGTGTATACCTTCTGATATTTATCGTCTACTGCAGAATATTCGGATTCTATTCGGCAATGGCAATGGATTCGGTGCTCATTTCTCATTTTCTTTCGATCGGGATTATGGACCTTAATTCGATATTAAATGAGGTTCTTCTGTTCTTTATCGGAACAATGATGGGCATTATCGTTAACTTAACCCTGCGAAAAGACAAAAAGAAAACAGACGAGCTGACTCTAAAGACAGATGAGCAGATAAAACACATACTTATCAGAGCATCAGAACGCGTCATGGATACGGATCTTACAAACTATGACGGCAGCTGCCTTATTAAGCTCGATAAGCTTCTCGAAAAGGCAAGAAAGCAGGCTCTTACGGATTATAAGAATGACCTTATAGATCCCGATGACAGCGATATCAGATATATCGAGATGAGGAAGAAGCAGGCCGAGATACTCTCAGAGATCTACAGGAATGTCAGTGAGCTCAAAACAACTCCTGATACAGCAAAGATCATATCGGATTTCCTTGTTCAGATCGCAGACGAATATGACAGAGAGAATGATGTATCCGGTCTTCTTGAAGAGTGTGAATCCATCAATAACGGATTCAAAGAATTACCGCTTCCTAAGACGCGTGAAGAGTTCGAAGACAGAGCCAGATTGTTCGTGCTCATGAGGAGCATCGGAGACTTCCTAGAGATCAAGAAGGAAATGTATAAATAATACATTTTTTACTTGAATCTGCCTCCTTAAAAGAATAGACTTGAAAAGTAATCTTTAAACAGCCCGGCGAGGTTGTAAGATTCTTTGTTGATAAGAATTTTTGTCGTGCCGGGAAATTCAATTTTCCGGCATTTTTGCTGCCGGGGTAAGGAGTTTCCAAATGAGTGAAGTTTCAAAACCGAACGCGAATGTCCTTATGGACGAAGCCGCGGTGGAGCGCGCGATCATCAGAATCTCCCATGAGATCATCGAGCATAACAAAGGCCTCGATAACATTGCTCTCATAGGTATTCAGAGAAGAGGTGTTTCTATCGCCAAGAAGATCCGGGATTATCTCGAATCGATCGAGAATGTCAAGGTTCCTATGGGTATCCTCGATATCACATTCTACAGAGATGATCTTTCAATGCTTGCAGCACATCCTGTTGTAAATGGTACGCATATTCCTTTCGATGTTAACGGGACTAAGATAATCCTTGTTGACGATGTGCTTTATACAGGAAGAACGATCAGATCTGCCATAGACAATATCTTTGATATGGGAAGACCTTCCTGCATCCAGCTTGTGGAGCTTATCGACAGAGGTCACAGACAGCTTCCTTTCAAGGCTGATTACGTAGGAAAGAATGTTCCTACTTCCGAGAGAGAACAGGTAAATGTTCTTTTCGATGATGTTGACGGTGAAACTCAGGTTCTGCTTATAAAGGAGGATATGTAATATGGGACTTAAGAGTAAAGACCTCCTCGGCATGAAGCAGCTTACTCCCGAGGAGATAATGGAGATTCTGGACACGGCAAAGACCATGAAGATGGTAGTAGAGACAGGTCCCAAGAAGACATCCCATCTGCAGGGAAAATCCGTAGTTACAATGTTCTACGAGAATTCCACGAGAACAAGACTTTCATTCGAACTTGCTTCCAAGTATATGGGATCTACAAGTGCCAATATATCGGCTTCGGGAAGCTCTGTAGCAAAGGGCGAGTCCCTGCTCGATACAGCACGAACCATCGATATGATGGGAACTGACATTATTGTTATGAGACACCCTCAGTCAGGTGCTCCTCACTCGATCGCGAACAAGATCAACGCAAGCATCGTAAACGCCGGTGACGGTATGAACGAGCATCCCACGCAGGCGCTTCTCGATATGCTCACAATGTATGAAAGATTCGATAAATTCGAAGGTAAGAAGATCGCCATCTGCGGTGATATCTATCATTCAAGAGTTGTAAGATCCAACGCCATCGGACTTTCTAAGCTTGGCGCCAAGGTAAGTGTATACGGCCCCAGAACCATGATGCCTATAGGTATCGAGAAGATGGGTGTTACTGTAGCCGACAGCGTTGAAGACTGCGTTCGTGATGCTGACGCCGTTATGGGACTTCGTGTACAGCTCGAAAGAATGAAGAGCAGCCTTTTCCCGTCTGTAGCCGAATACGCAAGATTCTATGCGATCACACCTGAAGTATTGAAGCTTGCCAAGCCCGATGCATTCCTTATGCACCCGGGTCCGTGCAACCACGGTGTTGAGCTTCCGACAGCCGTATATGACTGCGATCAGTCGGTAATCAATAAGCAGGTAACAAACGGTGTAGCCGTAAGAATGGCTGTACTTTATCTTCTCATGGCAAGGAGAAACAATTTATGAAGACAATAATCAAGAACTGTAAATTAATTAACTCCGATAAGACAGATGTCTATATCGATAACGGCAAGTTTGCCGAGGCTTTTGACGAGTCAGCTGCTGATGAGGTCATTGACGTTAAGGGCGGAACGCTCCTTCCGGGTCTTGTCGATATGCACGTTCATTTCAGAGAGCCCGGATATGAATATAAGGAAACTATAGCTACAGGAAGTGCTGCAGCTGCAAGAGGCGGATTTACAAGTGTCTGCACAATGCCTAATACTTTCCCTGTATGCGACAATGCGGCTGTTGTTGAAGGTATCCTTAAGAGAGCTGCTGATGCAGGTCTTGTAAGAGTTTATCCTATCGGTGCTGCAGGCAAGAATCTTGAGAGTGATGAACTTGCAGAGATAGGCCTTATGAAAGAGGCCGGTATCGTAGCCATCAGCAACGACGGTAAGCCTATCGCTACTTCAGGTTTCATGCGTAAAGTTCTGGAGTATTCATCTGACTTCGATATGCCCGTATTAAATCACGAAGAAGATCTTACGATTTCCGGCGGTGCGATGAATGAAGGTGAGGTATCGACCTCCATCGGTATCAGAGGATGTCCTACTGTTGCCGAAGATATTATGATCGCAAGAGATATCATCCTTTCGGAGTACCTTGATATCCCTGTTCATATCTGCCATGTAAGCACAAAGGGCGGAATGAGAATGATCAGGGAAGCTAAGGCAAGAGGCGTTAAGGTTACATGCGAGACCTGCCCGCATTACTTCACACTTACTGATGCTACTTGTGAGAACTACGACACCAACTTCAAGATGCATCCGCCGCTCAGAACAGAAGAGGATAAGCTTGCGGTTATCGAAGCTATCAAGGACGGAACGGTTGACTGTATCGTTACCGATCACGCTCCTCATCACCAGGATGATAAGGAAGTCGAATTCTCACACGCTCTTAACGGCATCGTAGGACTCGAAAGTTCTTTTGCTCTTTGCTACACATATCTTGTTAAGCCCGGGATCATCACAATGGAGAAGCTCGTCGAGCTCATGTGCCACAATCCGTCAAAGATCTTAAAGCTCGGAAGAGGCGGCATGAATGTCGGAGATGACGCTGATCTTGCTGTATTCGATCTTGATAACGAGTTTACTTTCGATAAGAACAAGATGCTTACCAAGGGCAGAAACACACCTTTCGACGGATGGAAGCTCTACGGTAAGACACTTCTTACGATGATGGGAGGAAAGAAGACATATGAAGAACTTTGCTGATAGCCTTGTAAGAAAGATAAGAGAGCTTGAGAACCCCACTGTAATGGGACTTGATCCCAGGCTCGAGTACATCCCGGAGGAGATCCGTAACAGATGGATGGAGACTGTAGGTCCTGACGCAGAGCTTGCTGCTGCAATGGCTATCTACGAATTCAACCAGACTTTGATCGATGCGGTATGTGACATCGTTCCTGCCATCAAGCCTCAGTTCGCTTACTACGAGATGTACGGCGTTACAGGTATCGATACTTTGAAGAAGACTATCGCGTATGCCAAGAGCAAGGGAATGCTCGTTATAGGCGATGCTAAGCGTAATGATATAGGTTCCACAGCTACTGCTTATGCGGAGGGCATCATCGGCAAGACAGCATTTGATGACGGCTCCGAGAAGGGTATGTTCAACTGCGATGCAGTTACAGTTAACGGTTATCTCGGTATCGACGGAATCAAGCCTTTTATGGATGTATGTGCAAGAGACGGCAAGGGTATCTTCACTCTCGTACACACATCCAATCCGTCTGCAGTTGATTTCCAGGATATGGAACTTAAGGACGGACGTAAGGTTTACGAGCTTATGGCTGATAACGTAAACGAATGGGGTAAAGAGCTCATCGGTGAGGAAGGTTTCTCCTCAGTAGGTGCAGTACTCGGTGCAACTGTTCCTGAGCAGGCTGTAGCCGCACGTAAGAGAATGCCGAACACACTTATGCTCGTACCCGGTTACGGTGCACAGGGCGCAGGTCCCGACGCTGCTGTTGCTTCATTTACAAAGGAAGGCGAGGGTGCCATCGTAAATGCATCCAGAAGCCTCATGTGCGCATGGAAGAAGAGGGAAGACCTCGCTCCTTCCGACTTCGCGGAAGCAACACGCGACGAGGCTCTCGATATGAAGGCTAAGCTTAATGCAGCACTTAAAGACAGGAAGTACGTATGAGTAAAGATAATTTCTGCGAAGTAGTATCCAAGAGCATGCTTAATGAGGACACGGCTCTCATTGAGTTCTCATGCTCTGAAATCGCCGAAAAGGCGGTGCCCGGACAGTTCGTTAACGTAACATGCTCCAACTTTTTAAGAAGACCTTTCGGAATCGCTTCCGTTGATAAGGCTAATGGCACTTTCAAGGTAGGCATCAAGATCATAGGTGAAGGAACAGAGGAACTCGCTTATTTTGAGGAAGGCGAAGGAACCTGGATATTGGGACCTTTGGGCAACGGATTTAATACAGAAGGAAGAAGTAAGTTCATTCTCGTGGGCGGCGGAACAGGCGTTTTCCCAGTTAATTTCCTTTATGAAGATCTTAAGGCGAAAGGCATGGATGTTAAGGTTGTTCAGGGATTCAGGGATTCTTCGCAGATCATCATGAATAAACCTGAGTATATTCTCACTACTGATGCAGGAGATGCAGGTCTTAAGGGCAACTGCTGCGACGGCCTTAACACTCTTACTGATGATGAGATCAACGGTGCAACGGTTCTATGCGTAGGACCTATGCCCATGATGAGAGCAGTTTCCGCATGGGCTGAAAGCAAGGGTCTTGACTGCTATGTATCACTTGAGCAGAGAATGGCTTGCGGTATCGGTATCTGTCTCGTATGTGTATGCAAGATAAAGGCAGAAGAAGAGGGAGTTCCTTTCGAGCATAAAAGATGCTGCAAGGACGGCCCTGTATTCGATTCCAAGGAGGTGATCTGGTGAGCGAGAGATTATTCGTCAAAGTAGGAGATACCTTCCTTAAAAGTCCCCTGATACTTGCATCAGGTACATGCAACATGGGGCGTGAGCTTTCCGAGTATTATGACCTTTCGATTCTCGGCGGTCTTTCATCCAAGGGACTTACGATCAAGCCCCGTGCCGGTAATGAAGGCGTAAGAGTTGCTGAGTGCAAGGCAGGTATGCTTAATTCAGTAGGTCTTCAGAATCCCGGAGTAGAGCATTTCATTAAGTATGATCTCGACTTCATGAATACATTGGATACGGGCGTTATCGTTAATGTTGCAGGTCACTCGACCGAAGACTATATCGATATGGTCAAGACATTGGATCCCCATAAGGACAAGATCGATGCTCTCGAGATCAATCTTTCATGCCCTAATGTTAAAGAAGGATGTATGTCCATCGGATCCGATGCAAATCAGGTCAAAAAGATCGTCAGTGAATTAAGAAAGCTTACGGATCTTCCTTTATGGATCAAGCTCACTCCTAACGTAACGAGTATATCCACAATGGCTCTTGCTGCTCAGGAAGGCGGCGCTGATGCTGTTGTACTTATCAATACGATGCTCGGTATGGCTGTTGATGTTAAGACCAGAAGACCTGTGCTTCATAACAACACAGGCGGTTATTCAGGCCCTGCTATTAAGCCAGTTGCGATCAGAATGATATCCGAGTGCTATCAGGTACTCGATATCCCGATCATCGGATGCGGCGGAATTAGCGATGCAACCGATGTTCTCGAGTTCATGATCGCAGGTGCGGCAGCTGTTGAGATAGGTACGGCAAGTCTTGTTATCCCTGACGCTCCCGTATTTATAACAGATGAACTTGAAGCATGGTGTGAGGAGAACGATACAGATATCGCTTCATTGACCGGAACACTTAAACTTTGGTAATAACAGGAGGAACTTATGTCCAACATAATCACAGAAGATCTTTTCAAGACTAATGCAGTCCGTGTAGCTCCCGCTGATACTCCTTTCTGGTATACATCAGGAAAACTCGGACCTTTCTACATCAATACACACTTCATCGTTAAGGACGAGGCTACAGCTAATGAAGCTCTCGCTCTTATCGAAAATGCATGTGCAGGAGACAGAAAGGAAGCTCCCGCAGTTATCTTCGCATTCTTCAAGAAGCTTTACGATGAATCTGAGACTTTCAAGGATTGTATCGACGGTATTGTCGAAGCTGCTAAGAAGTATGATTTCGACTTTATCTCGGGCGGTGAGAGAAGAGATTATTTCTTCTCCATGATGCCTGCATATATCCTCGGAAAGCCTCATCTTACGATCTACAAGGATATGTCATCCACATTAACTGACAGCAACTTCAAGCCTGTTGATGAGGATCTTACGGGCAAGAAGGCTCTTCATATCGCTGATCTTATTACGGAAGCTTCAAGCTACGAAAGAGCCTGGATCCCCGTGTTGAAGAATCTCGGTGCCGAGATAACCGACACGATCGCAGTTGTCGACAGACATCAGAACGGAAGAAAGGTTCTTGAAGGACTCGGTGTTTCCATGGAGACACTTACGGGTGTTGATAAGGCTCTCTTCGATGAGGCTTTGGAGAAAGGCTTTATCGATAAGGCTCAGTATGACCTTACAATGGACTTCCTCAAGGATCCCGATCAGTACATGAAGAACTTCCTTGATTCTCATCCTACGTTTATCGATGATCAGATTGCCTTAGGCGGCAAGAATGAGCAGCGTGCAAGACTTGCCATCGAGAAGGGTTTTGCCTGATTATTTGATATAATTAAGTATTCAGTTTGAAGGGAGTCTTCAGGAGATGAAGGATATACCTCTTTATGAAGTAACTAAGATTACTAACTTGAGAGATGTCATTAAGACAAGAGTTAAGGAATTTCCGGGTAATCCCGTATTCCTCCATAAGCCGGGTAAGAGCAAGGAATATGTTCCGGTATCTACAGAGAAATACGATCATGATATCGACAGTCTCGGAACAGCGTTTATGCACAAGGTTAATAAGGGCGCCAGAATAGCCATATTGGCTGAGACAAGATATGAATGGTATGTAACATATCTTGCTACAACGAACGGCACAGGATGCGTTGTTCCCATCGATAAGGAACTTAAGACAGATGAGATCATCAACTGCCTTTCAAGAGCTCACGCAGATCTTCTTGTATTCTCCAAGAGCAAACTCGATGTTGTAAAGGAAGTTTACGGTCAGATCGATTCACTTAAGTATTATGTCTGCATGGACGATATCGATGACGGGAAGTTCATCAACTATTCCGATCTTATTGCTGAAGGTGAGAAGTATCTTGCCGAAGGAGATAAGATCTTTACGGAAGCAACGATCGATCCTGAAGAGATGACTATCCTTCTTTTCACATCAGGTACGACTTCAAAGTCCAAGGCAGTTATGCTCTGCCAGAGAAATATCTGTAAGAATCTCATGTCCATGTTCTCGATGCTCTACATCGACAGAAACGATATGTTCTTCTCGGTGCTTCCTTTGCATCACACTTATGAATGCACCTGCGGATTCTTGGGTCAGGTCTACAGAGGTACAACTATCGCGATATGCTCCGGACTCCGTTATATAACTACTGAGATCAAGGAAGCCAAGCCTTCCTGTATCCTCATGGTTCCGGTAATGCTCGAGATGTTCTACAAGAATATTATGAAGAACATCAATTCAGATCCCAAGAAGGCTAAGAAGTTCAATACCGGACTTAAGCTCAGTAAGTTCCTCATGAAGCTTCATATCGATGTAAGAAAGAAGCTTTTCGCGCAGATACATGAAGTATTCGGCGGCAACATGCGACTTATAATCTTAGGCGGAGCTCCCGTAAAGCCCGAGGCTCTCGAGTTCTTCCAGGACATGGGATTCCTGTGTGTACAGGGTTACGGTCTTACGGAGTGTGCTCCTATTCTTGCTTTGAACAGAGATGTTGACTTTGAGAATGAAGCTGCAGGCCTTCCGCTTCCGGGCGTCGATGTTCAGATCCTTAATCCCGACTCTGACGGAATAGGTGAGTTTATTGCCAAGGGTGACAACGTGTTCTTAGGCTACTACGAAGACCCCGAAGCAACTGCCGAGGCCCTCGACAGCAACGGATATTATCACACGGGTGACCTGGGTTATATCGATAAGAACGGATTCTGCATCATTACAGGAAGAAAGAAGAACGTTATCATCGCATCCAACGGTAAGAACGTATTCCCTGAAGAGATCGAATATCTCCTGTCTCTTGACGAAAGAGTTGCAGAGAGCGTTGTCACAGGCGTTCACGATGATAAGAAGGACGACATCATTATTGTTGCCACTATCTTCCCGGATATGGAATGGGTTGAAGCAAACCTCGGTAAGGATGCCTCCGACGAAGCTATCCTTAAGGAACTTGAGGATGCAGTAGACAAGGTTAACGAGAAGCTCGTTATCTATAAGAAGATCAAGAAGACTGTACTTCGTAAAGAAGAATTCGAGAAGAATACATCAAGAAAGATCAAGAGGTATTAATCATTGCTTAGTGATACAAGTGCTTCCAGGATTATCGAGGCAGCATTAAGCGGTAACGCTGATTTTGCCGAGATTTATGAAGAACAAAAAAAGAATTCATCTGTAGGACTTCTTAACGGAAGGACTATAAGAGCAGCTTCAGGCATAGATTACGGAGTCGGAATAAGACTCATGGCAGGTACAAACGTTGTTTATGTTTATACCTCAGACAAGGATGAAGAATCTCTTATAAAGCTTGCCAAGGAAGCTGCTGCTGCTCTTAAGGGCGGCACCAAGGCTGATATTATGGCGGTTCAGGCTTTAAGCAGATCCACACCTTCGATCCTCAATATCGATCCTTTCTCGGTATCCAAGAAGGACAATATCAGTTTCCTTAAGGAAGCCTCCGATTACGCCATGAATTATGATGAGCTGATCACTCAGGTTGCTGCTTCTTATACTACAGCCAACAAAGTAATTCACATCGTTAACAGCGAAGGCTTAAATAAAGAAGAATCCAGGACAAGGATGCGTTTCTCTGTTGAGACGGTTGCCACCAAGGGTAACGAGAAGCAGACAGGACGTATAGCACCCGGAACCATGAGAGGATATGAGTTTATTAATGAATATCCGATCATTGATAAGACAAGAGAATGCTGTGAGACAGCCATAAGAATGGTAAATGCAGGTTATGCCCCTTCAGGCAAGATGTCTGTCGTAATCGGAAACGGATTCGGCGGAGTTATCTTCCATGAGGCATGCGGACACGCTCTTGAATCAACAGCAGTCGGTATCAGAGCATCCTGCTTCACGGACAAGCTCGGACAGCAGATCGCTTCCCCTGTGGTAAGTGCAAGAGACAACGCCAGAATAGAAGGGGAGTGGGGCTCTTACATGACCGACGATACGGGAAGAGAATCTTCGGATCTTCTTCTTATCGAGAACGGTATCTGCAAGAATTATCTTATCGATGATCTCGGTGCACGCCGTATGAATTCCAAGCCCACCGGATGCGGAAGACGTCAGGATTATACATATGCTCCGACATCGAGAATGAGCAACACATATATCGATAAGGGCAACGACGATCCCAAGGATATTATTGCTGATACTGAGTACGGTCTTTACTGCTCCAAGATGGGCGGAGGTTCCGTAGATACGGCAACAGGCGAGTTCAACTTCGCCGCTGAAGAAGCATTTATGATCAGAAACGGTAAGATCGCAGAGCCTGTAAGAGGCGCTACACTTATCGGTAAGGGCCAGGAGATCCTGATGAATATCGACCGTGTCGGTACTGACCTAGAGCTTGCTGCAGGCGTATGCGGTTCTATCTCAGGCGGTGTACCTGTTACGGTAGGTCAGCCTACTATCAGAGTCTCATCGATCCTCGTCGGCGGAAGGGAGGCCTGATCATGAATACCGAATATCAGAAAGAATACATCAAAGAACTGATCGATAAGGCCGTTAAGTACGGTTTTGAAGAAGCTGAAGCATGCTTCATGAGTTCATCTTCAATGGAGATCAACATCTTAAAAGGTGAAGTTTCATCCTATGAGAATTCATCCGTTAAGGGTGTAGGTTTCAGAGGTAAGAAGAACGGACAGATGGGCGGCTCCTTCACAACTGATCTTAATGAAGAAGCAATGGATTTCATGATCCGCACTGCGATGGAGAACTGCGAGGTTCTCGATGACGAGGACGAAGAGTTCATCTACTGCGATCCCGAGCACCCTGTTCTTGAGAGCGTTCAGTTAAGCGGCACTTATGAGAAGAACACATACGATAAGTTCAGTTCTGTAGGACTTAAGCTTGAGAAAGCGATTCTTGGACTTTCACCCTGCATTAAGGGAGTTGATTATCTTTCCATCTCTTGCGGAACAGGGCCTTCGATCTCTGTTAATTCCAAGGGACTTAATACTTACAAGGATTCCGATTACATCTCGCTTTTCGCTGAGGCCAGAGCCGAGAAGGACGGTGTTGTAAAAACAGGCTGCCACTACTGGTTCGGCAAGGATATAGACGAGTTTGACGAGGAAGCTTTCCTTAAGGTCTTAAGAAAAAAGGTCCTCGGCAAGTTCGGCGGCGCTTCCGTTAAGTCCGGAGAATACAAGGTAATCTTCGACAGCGAAGCTTTTGTATCACTTTTCAATACTTTCGAAAGCGCTTTCTCTTCTTACAGCATGCAGAAGGGCCTCTCTCTCCTCGCAGGCAAAGAAGGGGAGAAGATAGCCTCCGATGTCTTTACAATACGTGAAGAACCCACATACGAGAAAGCTTTGATAAAGTTCCCTTTCGACTCCGAAGGAGTTCTTACGTATTCGAAAGCGCTCATAGATAACGGCGTCTTCGTAAAGGCTTTCTATAACCTTAAGACAGCAAACAAGGCGGGAACCAAGTCCACCGGAAACGGCTTTAAGGGCGCGTATTCGGCTCCTGTAGGCATCAGTGCCACCAATCTTGTTGTTACACCCGGCGAAAAGGATTTTGACGCATTGTGCGAATGGGTCGGCGACGGTATCTACCTTACGGAACTCAATGGTCTTCATGCCGGTGTTAATAAGATCAGCGGTGATTTCTCGCTTTTCTGCGAAGGTTATCTGATTAAAGACGGCAAGATAGCCCGTCCCGTGGAGCAGATTACGGTTTCCGATAACTTTTATGATGTATTGAAAAAGATTATTGCCACAGGTAGTGATACAATAGCTGTGCCCGAAGGAAAGGGAGAGTATTTCTGTCCTTCGGTTGTAATAAGTAAAATGAATATCTCGGGAGATCTCGAGGAAGAAGGAGAAGCATAATGAG
>CADAXO010000042.1 GCA_902791885.1 Oscillospiraceae bacterium
GGCAATGAGTACCTCGGACACATCGTCATCAACGACGAGATCAAAGAGGATGCGGCGCAGACCGTTTCGAAGCTTAAGCAGATCGGCGTAAGCCGTGTGGTCATGCTCACGGGCGACAAGGAGAAGGTCGCGGCATCGGTCGCGGAGAAACTCGGCCTTACCGAATACCATGCGGAGCTTCTGCCTGCAGACAAGGTCACTCACATCGAAAAGCTCCTGTCTGACTCTCAAGGCAAACTCGCTTTCGCAGGTGACGGTATAAATGATGCCCCCGTTCTTATGAGAGCGGACTTAGGTATCGCGATGGGTGCGATGGGCTCTGATGCGGCAATTGAATCGGCAGACGTTGTCCTTATGGACGATAAGCCGCTCGGAATAGTCAAAGCCATAATGACGGCACGTAAGACCATGAGGATCGTTAAAGAGAACGTATTCTTCGCCCTTGCGGTCAAGGCGGTCATCCTGGTACTGGGTGCTGTGGGAATCGCCAATATGTGGATCGCGGTATTCGGCGACGTCGGTGTGCTGATACTTGCGATACTGAATGCCGTTCGTGCAATGAAAGTTAATAAGATCTGAATTGAAACCGCCCGGATCTCTAAGCTTAGATGATCCGGGCGATTCTGTGAGGTTATTTGCATGAAACGATGTACTTGTCAGTCGATCCTGTAGATCGTTGTTCCTTCTTCAGGGAAGTATGCGACAGGTGTCAGATTCTCCTTGAAGAATTCCTTATTGTAGTAGTATCCCGAAGGATATGAGAAGTTGAAGAATGAAGGGTCATCGATCAGGTATGTGATGCCTCTCTCGTGACAGTACCTTCTGAACTCATCGATGTTATTGTTGCATCCCGAGATGAGCCAGTAGTAGATGCTCTCACGTGTGTATGTGTCATGACCTGCAGACCATGCGTAATAGGGCCAGCCGTAGTACGAAGGACGGCCTGTAAGATAGAACCTGTCGAGTGACCACTGGGGAGTCAGGAATACGTCATCCGTGTTCGTATTATTGATGACCCACTCTGTAAGATCAGATCTCGTATTGATAGCCACACATCCCTTATTGAGATTTACATAAGTGCACCATTCTGAGATTCCCGTAGCGGTCAAAGGTACGAGCAATGCGCACGCAAGGACCATCAGACCGATGCGGCTTGCGATATATCCTGCCTTGGGAAGCTTCTCCCTGATCTTAGCGGGAGGCACCATCAGTTCTGCGATTCCGCCTGCTACGAATACGTCGAGGAGGATCAAAGAGAACTGGATGAACTTGTGGTTCGCAAGAACCTCCATCGATACTTTCCAGTTGAATGCGAAGATCAAAGGTGCGAGGAATGCGATGAACAAAAGCTCCCTGTAGACCGGCTTCTTTCCGATGATGTTGCGGATAAGAAGATAGATGACATAAGCGCCCGATACGATAAGCGTAAGGCCCGTTACCATCGTAAGGTAATTGCTGATGCCGGTTGCCGTCTTGTCCTCACAGACGAAGCCTGCGTAACGCTCGAATGATACGACTGCGGAAGCACCTCCCGCGAATATCTTAGTCTGGATAAATGACGAAGCGACTGAAACTGCCGCGATGCCTGCATAGGCAAGACGGCTTTCCGAGAATACCGCCATGATAAGAAGAACGAGCAGCGTTCCTATAAGTGCCGATCCGTGGAAGAACGGGAATGTAACTGCTATCACGCATGCAAGAACAGTAAGTCCCATGGGGTTAAGAGGGTCTGCCTTACGGAAGATCCATGCTTCCTTTGAAGCGAAGAATACCTTGAGCCACCTGACCTCAGAAGGGCCTTCGCCTGAGTCTTTAGACTTAATAAGGCTGATGCACATGCGGCGTATAAAGGGTGTCATCAGGATGATAAGAAGGAGCATCGCTCCGACTCCGAGCATGAGGTGACGCTGATTCGGATATACGTTTACGGCCCAGATGCCCCAGTCGTCGTAAGGTGTCTCGGCATACCAGAAATCGGATGAAGCGATGGACTTTAAAGCTGCTCCGAGAGGGATTCCGTCTGCTCTTAATTTGCTTATGTGGTAAAAGACGTTAAACGAGCTTCTGAAAAGAACAAACAAGGGAGCAAGCACGAATGCGGGCTTCTTTCTTGAAAGAAGGACCGCGAGATCTCCCAGAAGGAGCAGCGCACATACCATAGCAATGATGCTCGGGATATTAAGCGCGAAGTCTACGGAGAATCCCAGATACTCGAGCATTCCCGCGAGGAAATAGAAGAAGAAATGATACTGGATTCCGTCGCCTGAGAAATGCATGTACTGAGTCGGGAAATTAAATCCTTCGGAGAACGAGGATACCATGGCTGTATGCGGAGACAGATCCGAATAGACCGAATAACCTGCATAGAGAACTCCGTCGGATATCCTGTAGGTGTAGAACATCAGGAATGTCGCGACACCTGTAAGAAGGACAGTGACGATTCCGTAGTAGATAACGTTGCCCATTGAATGAGCGTATGAAGGGATGCCGGAATCGCCTGAATCGTTTCCGGAAAGTTTGTTCCTGTGGGTCTTCTTGACGTATGCCGAGAAGTTGACACTCGTTAAGATGATGAACAGCGCGAACGTAAGAAGAAGTCCCGCACGGCGCGCCATATCGGTTCCGTTGATAAAAAGATTAAGAATATAGATTGCGTAATAGTTGAACATCGACACGCACAGAAGACCGGTGATGATTCCGGCGGGTGCGGTGAAGAGAACCGGAGGCAACTTGCCGACAACGCTCTTTCCCGGTGAGCATGCCGTGAAGAATCTTCCGGTGTCCGGTATGCACATGGTCACGAATGAAATTCCGAAGACCGCACAGACTGCCAAATATAATACTGCGAGCATTAAAACCTCTTTCCTGCTAACAAATATACACAATAAGTCTAACAAAGAAGGACGCGGTTCTTATTACACGCAAGTTACTTTTATATAAGGATCAAGATACTTTTCGAAGGGTAACAGAATTGTAACTAAGATGCACATTAAGAAGTAAAGTGCGATTGCTACAATGAGCATACCCGAAGGAGGATCTGAGTATGAGAATCGTAGTTTTGGGAGGCGGAATAAGCCCCGAGAGAGACGTATCCAAGAAGTCTGCGAGCCTTATCGCGAATGCGCTTCTGAGCAAAGGACACGAGGTAGCTCTCATTGACCTTTACGACGGAATAGAGACCGATGAGCCTGTGGATAATTTCTTCCGCACAGGTACCGGTGATCTTTACTCATATGACATACCCGAGGCGGAGCCGGATCTTGATAAGGTCATCGCTGAGCACGGAGGCAGAAAAGAGTGGCTCGGCCCCCGTGTCATCGAGATCTGCAAGACCGCCGACTGCGTGTTCCTGGGCCTTCACGGCGCTAACGGCGAGAACGGCAAGGCACAGGCTGTGCTCGAAGCTTACGATATAAAGTACACCGGCTGCGGCTATACGGGCTGCGTTATCGCGATGGACAAGGGCCTTTCCAAGGCTATCATCGCCCAGGCAGGATACAAGACTTCTAACTGGTTCACGTTAAGAGGAAACGACATCACATTCGCCGAGGTTGTAGGGAAGGTCGGACTTCCTTTTGTAGTTAAGCCTATAGGCTGCGGAAGTTCATGCGGCGTATCCATCGTTAAGAGCGAGGAAGAATTCGACAAGGCGATGAGCTATGCCAACAAGTATGAGCATCACATCATCATCGAGGCGTACATCAAAGGCCGAGAGATCACGGTAAGCCTTCTTGACGGCAAGGCACTTCCCATCACAGAGATCATCCCTCACGAGGGCTTCTACGACTATAAGAACAAGTATCAGGCAGGACTTACGACACATGTATGTCCCGCAGTATTTACAGAAGAGGAGACGGCGAGAGCAAAGAAGATCGCGGAGGAGGAATTTCATCTTCTCCGTATGACGGCTTACGGCAGGATCGACATGATCTACGACGGAACCGACTTCTGGTTCATCGAGGCCAACAACCTCCCCGGCATGACAAACACATCACTTCTTCCTGAAGCAGCTGCACATAACGGCATCTCTTACGAGGATCTCGTAGAGCGCATTGCTATGGCTGCAGGCAGGAGGCACGTTGAGTAAGACCGGGATCATCGGAGGCGGCGCTGCAGGGCTTTTCGCTGCGTGTTTTCTTAAGAAGAACGGAGCAGATTTTGTCCTGCTCGAAAAGAACCCGGAATGCGGCAAAAAGCTGCTTCTCACGGGTCACGGACGCTGCAACATCACCAACAAAAAAGAGCCTTCGGAGCTTATGAAAGGCTACCACGAGGCTTCCAAGTTCATTAAGCCCGCGCTGATCTCTTTCCCTCCGTCTGTGGCGGTGGATTTTATTGAGCACGAGCTTAAAGTTCCCCTTAAAGAGGAGGAGAACAACAGGATATTCCCGAAGTCCGACAAGGCATCCGATATAAGAGACGCTCTCGTGAAGTATGCGGGTGCGGATAACATCATGACGGACTTCGAAGTCAGTTGTGTCGTTAAGGACGGCAGAAAGTACAAGATCACGGCTTCTGACGGAAGAGAAGTCAAGGTGGATAAGGTCATAGTCGCGACAGGCGGAAAGACGTTCCCGGTGACGGGTTCCGACGGAAGATCTTACGAACTTCTTAAGAAAGCGGGACATAACATCACGCCGCTTTATCCCGCGCTTACGGGAGTTCCGGTCAAGGGCGAAGACAAGAAGTTTACGGCTTCGTTAAGCGGACTTACCGTGTATGCGGGAGCGGGACTCTACCTTGAAGACAGGAAGAAAAACAAGACCGAAGGCAACGTGCTCTTTACGCATGAAGGTCTCTCGGGTCCTGCGATAATCGAACTTGCGCGTGACATCCCTGAGAATGTGGATGAGCAGAACGGCTGGATCGAACTTGATTTCACGCCCGGAAGGGACGATACCGAGATCGATAAGGAACTTCTTGAGGAGATGAACAGGAAGCCTGACACCAAGCTTACAACGCTCGGAACGAAGTATGTTCCCGCTTCTTTGTCGGAGGCGATAGGTGAGCGTGCGGGTGTGACTGACCTCCGTTCGGCCAAGGTTACGAAGCAGGGGCGAAAGGACTATGTAAAGAACTTAAAGCACCTTCACATGACTATCGAGAAGCAGCCCAAGTTCGAGACGGCATACGTAACAAGGGGCGGAGTAGCGCTTGATGAGATCGACCGAAAGACATATGAATCCAAACTTTGCGAAGGGATGTATGTCATCGGAGAGGTGCTCGATATTGACGGCATAAGCGGCGGCTATAATCTTCAGGCAGCAATAAGTGAAGCTTATATAGCGGTTCGCGCCATTATGTGTTAATATCTTCAAAGATTTTAAATAAGGGGGTTTCCCTGATGTCTGAGAAGAGAACTGATTATATCGGCTGGGACGAGTATTTTATGGGCGTCGCCAAGCTGGCAGCACAGAGAAGCAAGGACCCCAGTACCCAGGTTGGAGCATGTATTGTTAATTCCGATAACATGATCATTTCCGTCGGATATAACGGTCTCCCCGCAGGGTGTTCAGATGACGATTTCCCGTGGGCAAGAGAGGGCGAAGTATTCGACACCAAGTACGCTTATGTTTGTCACGCGGAGCTCAATGCGATACTTAATTCCGGCACGGGCGATCTTCGCGGAACGAGAGTTTATGTTACACTGTTCCCCTGCGAAGGCTGCACCAAGGCTCTTATCCAGAAGGGCATCAAGGAAGTAATCTACGCAGATGACAAGTATCACGATATGCCCGGCACGATGGCCGCAAGAAGGATGCTCGATGCCGCGGGAGTCAAATATACGAAGTATGAAGCGTCAGGCCGTAAGATCGAGATTGACGTTTGATCATAAAGAAATCCAGGAGTGTAAGAGTAAGTTATGGGTGAGGTTAAGTCATTTATCTGGGATGAGAAGAATGAGTGTATGGAGGAGGCAGAGCGCCGCGAATTAGTCGGTAAGCGCCTCGTATCCGCAGTAAGAAGAACATACGACAATGTTCCTTACTACAGAAGAAAGCTTGAGCATGCGGGAATCAGCCCCGACGATATCAAGTCCTTGGACGATATCGAGAAGCTGCCTTTCTGCGATAAGCTCGACTTCAGAGATAATTATCCGTTCGGAACACTTGCTGTTCCCATGGATCAGCTTGTAAGATTCCACGCATCATCCGGAACAACCGGTAAGATGAAGGTCGTAGGCTACACAGCTAACGACGTTGAACTTTGGTCAGATGCACTTTGCCGCTGCTTCGCAATGTCAGGCATGCAGAAGGGTGACCTCGTTCATATCGCTTACGGCTACGGATTGTTCACAGGAGGCTTGGGTCCCCACTATGCATGTCAGAAGTTCGGTTCTGTAGCTATCCCCGTATCCGGCGGTAATACAGCGAGACAGATCCAGATCCTTACAGAATGGCAGCCTCAGGTAATCATGTGCACACCTACATATATGCTGCACATCATCGATGTCATCGAGAAGAACGGTATCGACAAGTCTCTTCTTAAGCTCCGTTCCGGTATCTTCGGTGCCGAGGCATGGACACATGAGATGAAGGATCAGATCGAAGGACGTATCGGACTCAAGGCATTCGATATTTACGGTCTTACAGAGATCTGCGGTCCCGGTGTAGGCTGCTCCTGTCCTTACTGCAACGACCAGATCCACATCAACTCAGACCTGTTCTGGCCTGAGATCGTTGATCCCGAGACAGGCAAGGTTCTTCCTGAAGGCGAGATGGGTGAGCTTGTATTCTCATCACTTCTCAAGGAAGGAGTTCCGATGATCCGCTACAACACACACGACCTTACACGTATCCACTACGGTAAGTGCCAGTGCGGAAGAACAACTCCGAGGATCGACAAGATCACAGGACGTGCAGACGACATGCTTATCATCAGAGGTGTTAACGTATTCCCTACACAGATCGAGGCAGCAGTCATGAAGTTCAAGGAAGTACTTCCTCACTACATGATCTACGTCGACCGTGTAAACAACCTCGATGTTATCTCCGTTAAGATCGAGCTCAATCCCGAGCTCATGTCCGATACGATGTCAGGTCTCGAGAGACTCACCAAAGCTATCGAGGGTGAGATCGCGAGCATCACGGGAATCCATGCGAAGGTTCTCCTCGTAGAACCGAGATCGCTCCCGAGATCCGAAGGAAAGATGGTAAGAGTAATCGATTCCAGATTCAAGAAGTGATAAACATGAAGAAGCTATTCACAAAAGCTATAACAGCAATCCTGACCGCGAGCCTTGTGCTCGCGGTATTCTCGTTAAATATCGGAAGGATCGTTCTGGCCGATGCGTCCGCGACTGTAGAGTCCACCAACGAATGGGGTGACGGCGGTCAGATAACCCTTAATCTTTCCGGCTGCTCAGGTTACGGAACGATCGAAGTAGTCGTCGAGTTCGACGGCAACATTTCTTCGGCATCGGGCTGGGGCTTCGACACATATACCGTATCAGGCAATCAGGTAACCGCGACTGTCTCCGCAAGCGGCGGCAATTCATGGGCTTTTAACGGCAATGTCGGAATCCAGGTCTCGGGCTCCGGAATCGCCAATGCTTCACTTGTATCCGTTACGGGTTCGGGCTCAGGACCTGCTGTTGCAGAACAGGGCAATCAGGACAATAACGGCAACAACGGCAACAACAATAACGACGGTCAGACTTCAGGCGGAACGTCCGCTTCGGTCGACTTAAGCGCTGTTGTTCAGGGCGACGACTGGCTTACGACCGACGGCGACAGGATCATCGATCAGAACGGAACCGAGGTGTGGCTTACAGGCTGCAACTGGTTCGGTTATAACACCGGAAGTAATATTTTCGACGGCGTGTGGTCATGTAACATGAGGGATGCCCTTGAGTCTATCGCGGACCACGGCTTCAACCTTCTCCGTATCCCGATGTCCGCCGAGCTTTTGCTGCAGTGGAAGAACGGCGAGTACCCTCAGGCTAACTTCAACCACGCTTATAACGCTGAGCTCGAGTCGATGAATTCGCTTGAGATCTTCGATTACGCGCTCGATATCTGCGCCGCGAACGGCATCAAGGTAATGATCGACATCCACTCGCTTCCTACGGATGCGATGGGCCACAACCTGCCTTTGTGGTACACGGATTCCATCACGGTCGACGACTTCTACGAGGCTTTGGACTGGCTTTCGGCAAGGTATGCGAACAACGACACCATCATCGCTTATGACCTGAAGAACGAGCCGCACGGCAAGGCTTCCGAGCCCGATCACGCCATCTGGAATGATTCCGAGGATGCGAACAACTGGAGATTCGTTGCCGAGACTGCAGGCAACATCATCCTCGACAACAACCCTCATGCGCTTATCGTTATCGAGGGTATTCAGATCTATCCTATCGATCCCGTCACCAACAATTTCACTTCGACAAATGATGACGATTACTACAACTCCTGGTGGGGCGGAAATCTCCGTGCCGTCGCTGATTATCCGATCGACTTCGGTTCTGCCGAGCGCAATGCGCAGATAGTCTATTCTCCTCACGACTACGGTCCTGCGGTATACGCACAACCCTGGTTCGAGGGAGGCTTCACTTACGAGTCCCTTTATGAGGACTACTGGCACGAGGCGTGGCTCTATATCGACGAGGAGGAGATCGCACCTCTGCTCATAGGTGAGTGGGGCGGCTTCATGACCGGCGACAACCTCACATGGATGACTTACATGAGACAGCTTATCGCGGAGTATCACCTGAACCACACATTCTGGTGCTTCAACGCGAACTCGGGTGATACGGGCGGACTTGTCCTTGATGACTTCGTCACATGGGATGAGGATAAGTATGAATTTGTGCGTCAGGTCCTCTGGCAGGATCAGGACGGAAACTTCATAGGCCTCGACCACGCGGTTGCGTTGGGTGACAACGGCATAAGCTTAAGCGAGTACTCGGGCCTTGAGGCAACACCTGTCTTAAACGACCCTGCTGCGGCTTCGGATGATGCTTCTTCTGTTCCGGTTTCTGCCTCTTCAGAGGGTGCTCCCGCTGCAACGGATCCGGTAACAGGTGAGACTTTGGCGGACGCCGAACTTCAGGCAAAGCCCGACGCCACTATGAGCACACTTCTTAAGATCGTTATCCTGATCGGCGCTGTCGTACTTATAGCTGCAGGAGGCTTCGCTGCATACAAGATAGGAGAGAAGACAGCCCGAAAAGATTGATGCCCCGTTTGATGAGCCACAGATTGTTCATATTTTTAATCTAAATTTAACGTCAACGCTCTATATATCAAATGGAATTAATTGAATTGGACGGTCGGTATTTCGTATAATTTTATTATATTTATAAGGCGTGTTGGGGGATGCGTTGTGAATAAGTCAACTTTTTCAAAAGTCTTAGCTCTGATTGCTTTACTTGCTGTCTCGGCTTTCTATGTGTTCTTAAGCCCGGCCAGCGCATTGGCTGATGCTTCCGTTTCCACGAGTAATGTTCAGACGTGGGGAAGCGGCGGACTTATCTCGTTTAATATCTCAGGTGTTTCCACCGGCGAGATCATCAATGTAACCATCTCGACAACCGGCACGATCTTAAGTGCTTACGATAACATGGGCAGCACGGTCCTCGTTTACGGCGAGACCGCTACCTGCGCATTCACAGTTTACGATCCCTCGATCTCCTACTATCAGATCGCAGTTGAAGGAGTTAACATCAGCGGCCTTTCCGCGAGTGTATGGGTAACTCCCGCTGAAGTTCCCGCAGAGCCCGAGCAACCCGCTGAGCAGCCTGCCGAGCAGCCTGCGCTGCAGTTCAGATCGCCACTATCACAGAGGCTACCGAAGCAACTGAAGAAGCGGTTGAGGAAGAGGGCGGAGAAGAGACAGCTCCCACAGAGACAACGGTTCCCAGAGTAATCATGGATGCAGCGGGCAACCTCATAGTAGTAACTCCGACTCCTACATCATTCCCCCGTATGGAGTCCAATAACGTAGAATTAAGGACCAACGTAGGCGCATTCCCCGTTAAGCCCGTTATCGGAGGTCTTGTAATCATAGCTATCCTCGGTGCAAGATTCGTAATCCTGAAGACCAGAGGTCTCCGCGGCAAGCAGCTCGCCATCGAGTTCATCCCCACAGTCGGCGAGATCTACGACAGGGCACAGTTTAAGAAATCCCAGAAGAGACTTAAGGAGAAGATGGAGAAGGAGCAGAAGGCCAAGTCGGCTCCTGACGGAACCAATTCCGCATCCGCGAAAGCTGCCGAGGCTGCAAGAGAAGCTCAGATCGCAAGAGCAGAGTTTGCCAAGGCTGCACAGGAGCGCAAGGCTGCAGCAGCTGCTGCAGGTACACCCACGGCACGTTCGGGTAAGCAGCCCGCTAAGCCTCAGGGCATCAAGACAGATCCCGGCTTCAAGTTCACGGCTCCTACGGCCAAGCCTTCGATCAGTAACGATGATGCGAATGCTCCTTCGCCGTTCAAGCCTTCCGGCGATGCCAAGAAAGAGCATGAGATGTCTCCTGAACTTCAGAAGTTAAGATCCGAATTGGATGAGCTCCGCTCA
Source organism: Oscillospiraceae bacterium (assembly GCA_902791885.1). Next base: position 10,518 of record CADAXO010000042.1, read on the forward strand.
GGTAAGACCACGTCGGGCGACGGTACACCCGCGGCTCCCACACATAAGAAGATGGACTGGAAGACCAAGGCTCCTTCTTCCGGCAATGAGACAAAACCCGGTGAGGATTGATCATGGGAATCGGTTCGCTTCTGGGTAAGCTGAAAGGAAAGAAAGTACCCGATCCTTCGGCAGAAGATGAGGATAAGCCCGTAGTCGTAAACGGTTATCTTCAGACTTCGAACACGAGAGTAATACGCCCAGTTTATTCCAACACAAGAGAAGGAAGAAATGAGCGTAAACATGACTGATTTAAGGTATAATATAAGAGTAGATATTACGTATACAGGAGCGCGCGGCAGTGCTTAACGATTCACAGAACAGCAGAAGAGGCAGACCTTCATCCCCGAAGCCTGCAAGAAGAGGTAATCCGTCGACGATGAATCGTCCTGATTCAGAGTCTTTGAATTCGAATGCAACTTCAACTGTTGCGGCTCAGTTTTTCGCGAGGAATCTCGAGGAAGATAAGGACAAGGCCAATAAGCCTTCCATAGCCAACACATTTATTCCCCCTGTTATAGAGAAGGAGCAGGAGAAGACGGTTTCTCCCTTCAAGGCTCCGCCCAAGGGCCCGATCAAGCGCCCGAAGAATGCTGCCAACATCGCTTTCCAGCAGGAAGAGAAGAAACCCGAAGAGGAAGTTAAGAAGGCACCCGAGGGACCTCAGATAGCGAAGTTTATGAATATCCCCATCGTGCAGAAGCCCGAGTCTCCTTTCAAGCCTATATCAGAGGCTCCTCAGAATAATACAGGCCTTAAGGCTCCGATCAAGCGACCGCCGTCAGCTTCGATCAATCATGCCGCAGCGCAGAAAGAAGAAGCACCTGAAGCTGCTTCTGAGTCACCGTTCAAGCCTGCACCCGCACCTGAGAAACCTGCTTTCGCTCAGTCCGCATTTGTTGCAAGACCCGATGCGGGAAGAAGTCCTTTCAGCAGACCCAAGGGCGCTGAGAAGCCGGCTTTCACACCTGTAGCTTCAACCAAGCCCAGGACTATGGAAAAGACATTCGTACCTTTGGCTCCCGTGCCTTTTACAGAGAAGCAGAAGGAAGATCCGGTAAGTCCTTTCGCACCGCCGGTGCAGAAGACCGAAGAGCAGAAGAGGATCGAAGAAGAGAATGCCAGGAGAGCTCTCGAGCAGAGCCGCATCGAGGTTAAGAAGTCCCCACTGGATAAGTTGAGAGACGGTCTGAACAGACCTTTATTCTGATAAATGGCGAAGACCGCGATCGTTACAGGTGCATCTTCAGGCATAGGGAAAGCCTTTGTAAAAGCTTTGCTTAATTCACCCGATTGTCCGGATATTATTTGGATCGTAGCCCGCCGTATGGACAGGCTCGAGGAACTGGCTGCATTCTCATCGAAGCTGGTTCCCGTTAAAGCCGACCTCGGAAATCAGGACGGCATAGATGTCATTAAGACCAAGCTTAATGCCGAGAAGCCAGATGTAAGTCTTCTTATCAACTGTGCGGGAATGGGCAAGAAGGGCAATATCGCAGACCGCGATGCTTCCGATATCAGCGATACTATAACACTTAACTGCACGGCTCTGTCTGTGCTGACCCGCGAGGTCATTCCTTTCATGCCGGAAGACTCCCGTATTATTAATGTCGGTTCTTCCGCCGCATATCTTCCCCAACCGGGATTTACTGTTTACGCCGCATCCAAGTCTTACGTTGTATCGTTCTCACGCGCACTTGCACGTGAGCTCAGCAGGAAGCGCATATACGTTACCGTAGTGTGCCCCGGACCGGTTGAGACCGAGTTTAATAAGCTTGCGACTGACGGTGCATCGGATAAGTTCACGGGTTTTCGTAAGTTCGTGGCAGCCGATGCGGATAAGCTTGCGGCAGCTTCTTTGAAGGCTGCGAGACGCAAGCGTGTGATGTTTGTTTACGGGCTTCCCAACAAGGCTTTGCACGTGGCTGCGAAGCTTATGCCGGTAGGGCTGTATCTTAAATTGTTTTACAGATAATGTAAGAGGCTGCATATGAGACTTTACGGTATCTTCAAGGACAATATGGTGTTCCAGCGGGACAAGGCTATGTACGTCTTCGGAAACGGCGCGAAAGGTCCGGTCAATGCATCTGTTTGTTTCGAAGATTCCGTTCTTTCTTCGGGTGAGTCGTCGGTTTCATCGGATTTTTCAGACTCTTTGAATTCTTCAGATACTTCGGATGACGGCAGATTTACTGTGGAACTTCCCGCTTTGCCTGCGGGCGGTCCGTATACGCTTGAGGTTACAGATGGTGAATCTTCTGCCGTGATCAGGAATGTCTATATCGGCGAAGTCTGGATTGCAGGCGGCCAGAGCAATATGGAATATCCTTTGGGAAGGGCGGATCATGCATCAAAGATCGTTCCGGATCTTCCCGTGACCAATATACATTTCTATCAGGTTCCCGTTGCCGCAGGGCGTGATGATCTGACTTCGTTAGAAGAGGAAACCTCATGGAATATCATAAATAAAGATAACTGTTACGGCATGAGCGGAGTCGCTTTCTTCTTTATCCGTAAGGTGGAGGAGTATCTTAAGTCCAAAGGTGAGACGGATCTTCATTTCGGTGTCATCGGATGCTACCTGGGCGGTACGTCGGTATCAAGCTGGCAGTCAGCGGATTCGCTCGGCAATACTTATGAGGGCAGACGGTTTATAGATGAGTATCTTGATAAGTGCAGCGTCTGGAGCTCCCATGAAGAGTATCTTGCGGCGGAGACGAAGTTTGCCGATGACTGTGAAGATTATGCCAACCGCGTGAATGCCGAGCTTAATAAGAGCCCGTATCTTACATATCTTGAGATGGATAATATCATCGGAGGAGGTCCCTGGCCGCCGCCGGTAAGTCCCGTATCAATAAGACGCCCCGGTGCATTGTTCGAAGGAATGGTGTTAAGGCTCGTGCCTCTGTCTTCAAGAGGTGTCATCTTCTATCAGGGCGAAGAAGATACAGCTTCGCATTCTGAAGACTATGCAGCCGCATTTAAGTCGATGATCGAAGAGTGGAGATCGCTGTTTCTGGATGAGGATCTCCCGTTCCTTTTCTGTGAGCTTCCGCAATTCCCGCTGACTTCAGGCGATACCGTAAGCGAGGATCCCTCATGGCAGAGACTTCGCGGACAGCAGAAGTTGGTGGCTGATACGGTCCCCAATGCGTATATGGCTGAATTCAGGGAATGCGGAGAGGTCGATAATGTTCATCCGTCGGATAAGAAAACTCCCGGAGAGAGACTCGCAGACCTCGCGATCCGGTTCGTCTACGGCTGATTGATAATATTGATAAAACGTCAGGCTTTGTGATATACTTCTAAAGCTTTTTGAAGCGTGCCTCTATAGCTCAGTAGGTAGAGCGCATCCATGGTAAGGATGAGGTCGCCGGTTCGATCCCGGCTGGAGGCTCCAAAGAAACTCAGAACCTCCGTGCCTGGCCGCGGACAGTGCGCTCGTCGCTCTGCTCCTCCGCAACTTGCGGCATCGGGGGTTCTTCGTTTATAAGAAAAATGGAGGAGATACTGCCATGAATCAGAAGGAGAGAATGCTCGCGAATCTGCCTTATAAGGCATGGATGGACGGACTTGAGGAAGAGCGTATTGACTGCAAGATGAAGACCTTCGAATACAATAATACTTCTCCGGATAAGAGGACCGAGCGTAAAGAATTGATCAGGAAGATCGTCGGTAAGATAGGGGAAGAGTTCAATATCGAATCTCCCTTCCAGTGCGATTACGGTTATAACATCGAGATCGGCGAGAATTTCTATTCCAACCACAATCTCATCATTCTGGATGTCGGCAAGGTCAGGATCGGTGACAACGTTCAGATCGCACCTAATGTATCTATATATACGGCAGGTCACCCGGTTCACCCCGAGAGCCGCAATTCAGGTTATGAATACGGAATCGATATCACAATCGGAGATAATGTCTGGATCGGCGGAAGTGTCACGATCCTTCCTGGCGTTACGATCGGGGATAATGCGGTTATCGGAGCGGGAAGTGTGGTAACGAAGGATATTCCGGCAGACGTGATCGCGGCCGGCAATCCCTGCCGTGTGATCAGAAAGATCACGGAAGAGGACAGAGACTTCTACTTCCGTGACCGAAGATTCGATGTGGATGATTATAAGTAATATCTGAGACCGTAGGCAGCCCTTACTCTCTTATGTTGCCGAGTTTCTTTTTCTCTTCGTAGAGTCGGGTATCAGCCTTTTCGATGAGTTCCTTTAAGGTGGTGCCGCGTGAAGCCTGCTCGTGTCCTATGCTTACTGTAAGTTCATAGGGGGAGCCGGCTTCTTTGTTGAGTTCGTCGAGTGAAGTGCGGATGCGGTCTTCGAGTGCTAAGATCTCGTTCTCGTCCTTGGCCCGGATAAGGATGGCGAATTCGTCGCCGCCGTAACGCGCGATGTTGAAGTGTCTGTTGGTACCGCGGATGGCGAGACGCATGGCATCGGCGATGCGGATCAGAGCCTTGTCTCCCTGAAGGTGTCCGTATGTGTCGTTGATGCTCTTGAACTTGTTCGCGTCTATCATGAGGAGGTAGAGATCTGCGTCAGCCTCCTTGTCATCGTGCCACTGCTCGTAGTAGTAGTCGAGCATCTTTCTGTTGTGAAGGTGTGTGAGCGGGTCGAGCGCGATCATGTCGTCGGAACGGTCCATGAAGATGATGAGCGTCGCGAAAGTAAGCGCCGCGCATGCTACCGGAAGCTCGGGGTAGATGAACTGAATGATGCCTGCGATGGCGGGTGCTACGGGGAAGAGTGCGAGCTTGATGAGCATCTTTCGCTGGTTGTAGTACTTCTTCATGAAGATCCTTACAAGTGCTCTTAAGCATGTGAAGAATACGTATACGTAGGAGAAGACATAAAGCAGGATGAAGAGCGGGCCTCTTTGATACTGATCGTTCTCATCAAGGTCGAAGCAGCACCCGGTAAAGATGTTGACGGTAAGGAGCACGACCATGACCCAGACGAGGATCGATGAGATCCAGACGCGCTTGCGGTCTTTGACGAACGGGGAGTTCTGCATATGCTCGAAGTACAGGAACCAGAAGAAGCACAGCAGGGAAGTAGACATGAAGTAAACTTCCTTGCACAGTATCGCGAGGAACGGACTGTACGGCAGTACTCCCGTAGAGATCAGTGCGAAAAGCGTATCAGACCCGAAGAATACCATCTGTGCGTCGATAGCCATCGCGAAGTTTCTTTGGGCGACCATCTTGGTGAGGCCGTTTGTTTTGAAGTGGATGAGGCCGACTGTAAGCATCGAGATCAGATTGATCTCTAGGTACATAAGTGCGAATGTCACTGTGCCCCCAATGCCCATGACGTTACCCCGGTTGTATCAGAAAGGGGGCATATCAGCCCCCTCGGATTTGTATGTGACTTAATAATATTATATCAGTAAGTTGCTGCTGACGCGAAGCATCCTGCTACGATTATAGCTGCTGTTAAGAATTGCTTCTTTCCGCTTAAGTTATTGTCCTTGATGTGCTCGAACAAAAGGATTGCCATGTAAGCTGTTCCGAGTGCCCAGAAGAAAGAACCGATGTGGGATTCGAGCATTCCGCCGAATCTGCCCCAGAGGATCCTTACGAGTGCGCCGGGGATAGCTGCCATTGTAGCTGCGGCTACGAGCTCGGAGAACTTTCTGGGTGAATTCTGGATCTTAGCGACAACAAAAGCGACACCTGCGACTCCGAACGTCATGATTCCGTATGTCATGAAGCTTGTGAAGGCGATGCTTCCGAAAAGGCCGATGTCCATGATGCTGTGGAGCACGATAGTTCTTGAGACTACTTCCAAGGTGTAGAGGATCAGCGCGCCGATAAGCGAGAAGACAATGGCTCCCGTTGTTGATATCTTCATGCTGAAGTTCTTGATGCCCATAACCGGGTCGTAGAATCCTGCGAAATAAGCCTTGATATACTCTGCTATATCTACTGACTGCTTGGGTGTTGTCTGTGACTCTGCCATTTGGTTTCCTCTTTCCGGCTTTACGCCATGTGTTTTTATAGTACCTTCGCTAAGAAGGATTTAAGTCTCTCGTTCTCGGTGTTGCCGAAGATCTCCTCAGGAGTTCCCTCGACAACCTTTCTGCCTTCATCCATGAATACTACACGATCGCCGACTTCTCTTGCAAAGCCCATCTCATGGGTGACGACTACCATGGTCATGCCTTCCTTGGCAAGGTCCTTCATAACGTCCAGAACTTCGCCTACCATCTCAGGGTCGAGCGCGGAAGTAGGCTCATCGAAAAGCAGTACATCGGGCTTCATCGCAAGAGCTCTTACGATGGCGATCCTCTGCTTCTGTCCGCCTGAAAGCTGTGACGGATATGCGCCTGCACGGTCCTCAAGGGCTACTTTCTTAAGAAGTTCGATCGCTTCCTTCTCGGCTTCGGCCTTGGGCATATTAAGAAGCTTCTTAGGACCGAGTGTCATGTTGTCGAGGATCGACAGGTGGGGGAAGAGGTTAAAGTGCTGGAACACCATTCCCATCTTCTGTCTTAACTTATTGATATCGGTTCCCTTGGAGGTGATGTCAGTTCCTTCGAAAGTTATCGTTCCCGAAGTCGGAATCTCGAGAAGGTTCAGGGATCTTAAAAGTGTAGACTTGCCGGAACCCGAAGGGCCGATGATAACGACTACCTCACCTTTATTGATGTCGAGGCTTACGCCGTCAAGAGCCTTGATGGCTCCGTGATTATAGTGCTTCTTGAGTTTATTAACGGAGATGATGGGATCAGCGCTCACTGTTTCTCAGCCTCCTCTCAAGTACGTTTACGAGTTTGGTGAAGATAACAACGATAACAAGGTAGATCGCTGCTACTCCGAGCAAAGGCATGAATGTCTTATAAGTTCTGGAGATGATAACTTCTCCGCTTCGCGTAAGGTCCTGAAGACCTATGTATCCGCAGATGGATGTCTCCTTGATCAATACGATGAATTCGTTCGCAAGTGCGGGGAGGACATTCTTGATCGCCTGGGGGATGATGATGTAGATCATTGTCTGGGGATAGTTGAATCCCAATGATCTTCCGGCCTCGAACTGGCCGTTGTCGATACTCATGATTCCCGAACGGAAGATCTCGGCGACGTATGCGCCTGAGTTGATTCCGAATGCGAGGATCGCTACGAGTGCTTTCTCGTCAGATACCGAGACGAATATTACGAAATAAGCGATCAGGAGCTGAACGAGCATAGGGGTTCCTCTGATGACCGTAAGGTAGATCTGGGAGATCGTGTTAAGTACGCTGAGGATAACCTTGCCGACGCCCTGACGCATAGTCGTGGCATTCTTGTCGTATGTCGATCTTATGAGAGCGACGATTACTCCGAGGAGAATTCCGAGGACGGTAGCCCCGAGGGTTACGAGGAACGTAATCCCCAAACCTCTGACGAGGTACATATAACGTTGGTCGGTTATGAAGGCCTGTTCAAAGTCAGCCCAGAAACCCGACAAGTCCAATGATATAAGATAATCCATGGATCCTCCCTGTGATATTGCCGATATAGCGTTCTTATTATAAATAGAAAAGCGGCGGAAAAACAGATGTAATTCCGCCGCCTGTCAATCATTCTGACAGTTAATTGAGATTAAGCCTCTTCAGTAGGAATGTATGTCTCGATGATAGCTGCGATCGTGCCGTCAGCTTCCATTTCAGCCAAGGCACCATTGATAGCCTCGAGGAGTGCCTCGTTGTTCTTGTTGATGCACATAGCGTAATCCTCTTCTGTGTAAGGAGCATCCAGGATTACAAGACCGGGATTAGCCTCAACGAAAGCCTGAGCAGGCTGATTGTCGATAACAACTGCACCTACAACACCGTTAAGGAGAGCGAGGATTGCATCGTTACCCTTGTTGTAACGGTCGATTCTGTCCTCACCGAGGTCACCTGTTAAGTAGATGTCACCTGTTGTACCGGACTGAACACCAACCATGCAGTCGCTTGCTGCGAGAGAATCGAAATCTGTGATGTCAGAACCCTCAGCGACGATGATGGACTGGATACCTGTGGAGTATGTGGATGAGAAGTTAACAGCCTGAAGTCTCTCTTCTGTGACTGTCATACCGGCGCATCCGATGTCATACTTACCGGAATCAACACCTGCGATGATGGAATCGAACTCAACGTCCTCGATAACGAGCTCAAGACCGAGTCTGTTAGCAACTTCCTGAGCGATCTCGGCATCGATACCTACGATCTGGTTGCCCTCGTAGTACTCATAAGGCGGGAAATATGCATTTGTAGCCATTGTGAGAACACCGGGTGTAACTGTTGTGAATCCGCCCTCTGCTGTTGCTGTCTCTGCTGCTGTCTCTGCGCATCCTGTCATAAGGAAACCCATAGCTGCAACCATGGAAAGAGCAACTGTCTTAATGAATTTCTTGTTCATAAATAACCCTCCTGATAAACCAACATGATTAATCAACATATGAATTATATTAGCGGGAGGGCAGATAGCCAATACTGTATTTATATATAAATTAGGGCTGATTATTTATCTGATTTGAGCAGATTATCAACTAATCCGTCGGCGATCGAAGAGCTTTCCGATCTCCAGGCTGCGATCATCTGATCGGCTTTATCCGTAGGAACCTTGACCGTGCAGGTGAAGTCTCTGCCGTCTTTGATCGTGGACAGGGTAAGATAAGACATGCCGGGTTCGCCGTCTGCGGGCTTACTGAAAGCCTTTACGGAATTAAGCTCTTTAACTTCTGAAATAAGCTCGGCTGCGGCTTTCTTAAGGTATCCCAGGGTCTGAAGATTAAGCGTGGTCTCGACGTCTTCCAGGATGGCTTCGCCGCCTCTTGTGATCTTTATGGTCTCATTGGATCCGATGACTTCGCCCGTACCGGTGTCGCCGACTTCTTTATCGAGAAGATTGCCCGCGACAAGTTCGTTGTAGCATCTTGAGAAGTTGAAGAAGTCGAGATACAGGGAATCGAGGCACTTGTCCATAAGCATCTGATAACTGACACCCGGTGCGTGCTTCACGAGATAGAGAATATGTATCTTGCCGTCTGAGATCTCGGAATTTGTCATCTTCATCCTCCTGTCAAAAAACATTATAACATTTTCATCAGATAACGCTGTTATATTTTGAAAAACCGTTGTATAATAGCTGCGGCATATGAATAAAGGAGGCGTTAAAATGCTTCAGATAAGAGATCTTACATATAAAGTTGAAGAGGCGGGCGAGGAGAAGCTCATCCTTGATCACCTCAGTCTTGATATATCCGACGGCAAGTTCACGGTCATCACCGGACCTAACGGCGGCGGTAAGTCGACACTTGCCAAGCTCATTGCGGGTATCATTCAGCCTACATCAGGTTCGATCATCCTTGACGGCGAGGACATCACGGATATGAGCATAACGGACCGCTCAAGAAGAGGAGTCTCGTTTGCTTTCCAGCAACCCGTTAAGTTCAAGGGGCTCGAGGTTTTCGATCTGCTTAAGATAGCTGCAGGCAAGGACACGAAGCTCAAGATAGACGATGCCTGCAAGTACCTTTCCGAGGTAGGACTTTGCGCCAAGGATTACATCAACCGCGAGGTAAACGCTTCCCTTTCGGGCGGCGAGCTCAAGCGTATCGAGATCGCGACGGTGCTTGCAAGAGGCACGAAGCTTTCTGTTTTCGATGAGCCTGAGGCAGGTATCGACCTGTGGTCCTTCCAGAACCTCACACGAATCTTCGAGAACATGAGAAAGAACATCAAGGACAGTTCCATCGTCATCATCTCGCACCAGGAGCGCATCCTTAAGATCGCGGACGAGATCGTGGTCATCGCGAACGGCAGGATAAAGCAGCAGGGCGCGGGCCTCGACGTGCTTCCGGCATTAACGGGTACTGCAGATGCGGTGCTCCCCTGCAATAAGTTCACGGAGGTGGAAAATGGTTGAGTTAGATCCTATCCAGAAAAGATTAATTGAAGAGATCGCTGACTTGCACGAGGTACCCGTCGGAGCCTACAACTTCCGCGCCAACAGCAAGCTTGCGGGCAGAAATACAACAGCAAACATCGACATCACATCCAAGGAAGACGGCTCGGGCATCGACATCAGGATCAAGCCCGGCACCAAGAAGGAGAGCGTCCACATCCCCGTAGTCATCTCGGCTTCGGGCATCAAGGAGACGGTCTACAACGACTTCTATATCGGCGAGGACAGCGACGTCGTCATCGTCGCGGGCTGCGGCATCGACAACTGCGGCAAGCAGGACTCGCAGCACGACGGCATACACCGTTTCTTCGTAGGCAAGAACGCACGCGTTAAGTACGTCGAAAAGCACTACGGCAGCGGTTCCGGAGAGGGCAAGCGCCTTCTTAATCCCCAGACCGAAGTGTATATGGAAGAGGGGTCATCGATGGAGATGGAGATGGTCCAGATCAAGGGCGTCGATTCCACGATCCGTAAGACAACTGCGAAGCTTGCGGCAAACGCGAAGCTTCTCGTTCAGGAGAGACTCATGACTCACGGCGACCAGAAGGCTTACAGTATCTACAGTGCGGAGCTTAACGGCGACGGAGCTGCTGCAGACGTAGTATCCCGTGCAGTTGCCAAGGACAACTCTTACCAGAAGTTCGATGCTTGCGTTATCGGAAACTATGCCTGCCACGGCCATACAGAGTGTGACGCCATCATCATGGGCAACGGCAAGGTGCTCGCAGTGCCCGCCCTTGAGGCCAATAACGTTGATGCCGAGCTTTTCCATGAGGCTGCAATCGGAAAGATCGCAGGCGAACAGCTCGATAAGCTCATGACTTTGGGACTTACAGCCGAAGAAGCCGAACAGCAGATAATCAACGGATTCCTCAAATAAAAAGTTATAGTATTAAGCACACAGGCGGTGTTATAATCTTCAGGATTTTATTAATGCTCGAAGGAGAAATATAAGATGGTAACTCTTGATTATTCCAACGTATTGCCTTTTATCGGCGGTCAGGAAGCAGTTGACAGAATGGAGCCCCAGATCAAGGCAGCTCACGACATGCTTCATAAGAAGAACGGTCCCGGAAACGACTTCCTCGGCTGGCTCGATCTTCCTACAAACTATGACAAGGAAGAGTTCTCAAGAATTAAGAAGGCTGCTGCCAAGATCAGAAGAGATTCCGATGTTCTCATCGTAATCGGTATCGGCGGTTCCTACCTCGGAGCACGTGCAGTTATCGAGATGCTCGGTCACTCTTTTGCTAACAC
>CADAXO010000043.1 GCA_902791885.1 Oscillospiraceae bacterium
ATGCCCTCATCGGGAACCTTATGAGATGCCTTGCTCTTGGCCTGCTTAGCCTGCTGCTTCTCGGGAGTCTGAGGCGTCTTGATGACATCGCCCTTTCCGAGGTCCTCAGGCATCTTATCGGGCATGTAATAAACGATCTGTCCGTCGGATGCCGTACGGTATCCCATAGCAAGTCTCTCGGACTCGCTCAACGTCTTGATGTACTCATCACGAAGTCTTCCGAATACCTTGCCGACCTGGATCGATCCGTAACCTATGGCGGCATAAAGATCGTCCACGGTATTGCACGAGAATTTATCCAGAACGATCTTGATGTTATCGACGATCATGAGCTGGTTAGTGGTAAAACCGTTCTTCTCTATCTCTCTTTCAAGTCTCGACTTACCGACCTCGATATTCTCGTCACGGTCCAGCTTCTTGAACCAGGCGTTGATCTTCGATCTTGCAGATGCGGTCTTTACGATCTTGACCCAGTCTCTTGAAGGGCCCTTGATCTTATCGGATGACATGATCTCGACTTCTTCACCGGACTTCAATACATAGGACAAAGGAACGATCCTTCCGTTGACCTTCGCGCCGTGCATATGATTTCCGATACCGCTGTGGATCGCATATGCAAAGTCAATGGGACATGATCCCGCAGGAAGTCTTACGATCTTGCCCTTGGGAGTAAAGACGAACACTTCGTTCGGAACGATATTGTTCTTGAGAAGCTCCATGAAGTCTTTAGGGTCGTCGGAGTCGCGCTGTGCGTCGAGGAACTGCCTTACCCACTTGATCTTCTCATCATAGATATCTTCCTTGAAAGCCTTGGAATTACCGGCTTCCTTATAGTGCCAGTGTGCGGCGATTCCGTACTCGGCCTCGATATGCATGCTGTATGTTCTTATCTGAACTTCGAACGTGGTCTCGCCGAAGGTCTTTCCTCCGGGACGCTTGACCGTCGTATGCAAAGACTGATATCCGTTCTCCTTCGGGTTCGCAATGTAATCCTTGAATCTTCCCGGAAGCGGAACGAACATCGAGTGTACGATTCCCAATGCGCGGTAGCAGTCCGAGATAGACTCGACTACGATCCTGCATGCGAACATATCGTAGATGTGATTGATATCGTTATGCTTGTTGTCGTGGAGCTTCTTGTAAATGCTGTAGAAGTGCTTGGGTCTTCCGTCAACATCGTAGTGCTCCATACCGTCATCCTTGAGCTTATCGGAGATCTCAGATACTACGTGTGCCATAAAAGCTTCGCGCTCGGATCTTTTGGAAGAGATAAGACCTACAAGCTCGTAGTAGCCGTCGTTATCGAGATATCTTAAGCACAGATCCTCGAGCTCCCACTTGATCTTGAACACGCCGAATTTCTCTGCAAAAGGAGCATAGATGTCGAGCGTCTCACGTGCCTTTTCGACCTGCTTCTCAGGAGTCTGATACTGCATGGTACGCATGTTGTGAAGGCGGTCTGCAAGCTTTATGAGGATTACTCGCGGGTCACGCGTCATGGCGATCAGCATCTTACGCGTATTCTCAGCCTGCATCTCCTCCTTGGAATGCGAGGAGATCTCGTTCAGTTTGGTAACGCCCTCGACAAGCAGTGTTATCGTCGCTCCGAAGAGCTTATTTAAGATTTTCGAGTCAGCGTATGTATCCTCGATAGTATCGTGAAGCAAAGCAGCGGCGAGCGACTCGGCGTCAACCTCGAGTTCTGCGAGTATCTCGGCAGTCGCAATAGGATGAACTATGTAATAGTCACCGTTCTTTCTTTTCTGATTACGGTGAGCCTTGAAAGCGAAGATGTAAGCGCGTCTTATGAGGTCCTGCTCCTTGCCTAACACGCCCTCCTCAAGATGGGCGCGCGAAGCATACGAAGTGAACATATCCATGACACCGTCGAACTTCTCCTGAATATAATCAGGAATATCAGGCACTATATCTTCATCGAGAAGATACTCGCGCTCATCAAATTCGTTTACTTCACCCATTCTCCAGTAGCCTCATATATACTTTAGACTGCTTAAGGCTTATGCTGCCCTCCGTTTTAAGGAATCTGATGCAGACCCTTAAAGAAGATAATACACCAAGTTTGACCAGATTTGCTTCCGAGAATACTTCAAGACACCTCGAGACCTTGAAAGGAGTGAGCTGAACACCCGATTCTGCGGTAATGAGGCGCGCAAGAAGCGTCACATCCGCATACGAGGTCTCCCCCTTGCACTCGTTCTTGGCCATCTGGTAGCAGGCAAGATACTCCACTTTCGATGGGATAAGGCCTTCAGAAAGCGTTGTCTTCGCAAGCTTCGCGATCTGTGAAAGCTCCATGCCGCTCCTGTAAAGGTCCTCCGCGATCTCGGGCTTCTCCCACAGGAAACCGGAGCCTCCCCGAAGCTTAATATCCTCAAGGTAAAGGCTTATCGAGGTCTTGCCCTTGAATGTATACTCGTTGACTGTATATGCGATGTCGATGATGTCGCCGGGCCTTAATATCTTGGTATAGATGCCCATGCCGAAGCCCACGGCAGACAATGTCTCGGTCGAATCCCCGTCAGCACGCGCGAGGTCAAGCCTTATGTGCGCACCTTCCGTCATGTCGTTTACATTGACTACAACAAGCTTATCCGTCTCGAAAACCGGCTTTCTGTTGCCGATACCGTACGGCTTGAAGCTGTTGATCTTCTCGTATGTATCGAAGTTGATGATATCGAAATTAAGTTTCGCGGTGATCTCAAGCACCTCTTCCTCATCGGAAGCGCAGGGATTATTGGCAGCGTCATCCTCGAGAGCCTTCATGAAAGGCAGAAGGTCCGTCTTCTTCAAGGTTACGCCCGCGGCCTTCTTGTGTCCGCCGTAATTTACAAGCTTGTCGCTCACTCTTCCTAACGCAGCGAAAAGATCATACTCGCCGTAAGCTCTGCCTGAGCCCTTGATGTTCGAAGGGTCAATGGAGTCTGTTGTAAACACGATAGCCGATCTTCTGAATGTGGCCGCAAGCCTGCCCGCGACGATACCCAGTACGCCCTGATGCCAATTGGATGCATATGCGACGATCGGGCCCTTGGTATTTGCAAGGCTCCACTCATCGGGGCGGCGCTCATCCTCGATCTGCTTAACCGCCTCTTCGTAGACGCCCGCCTCGATCTGTTTACGCTCGTCGTTCTGGCGTCCGAGTTCTTCTGCGGCGGCATATGCCTTATCCACATCATCCTCTAAGAAGAGCTCGAGTGACTTCGAAGAATCGTAAAGTCTTCCTGCGGCATTAACTCTCGGTACGAAGTTAAATGAGATAAACGTCTCATCGAACTTTCTGGAACCCTTCTCAAGCAGGATCTCGTTCATCACGCGGATGCCGGGATTCGCCGGATTCTTCATGCTTATGAACGCCTTCTTGATGATAGTTCTGTTCTCATCTACCACACCTACAAGGTCCGCTATAGTCGCGATACCTGCAAGCTCTATCGCCTGACGCCATACGTCACGCTTAACAGGATATCTTCTGTCAGTGCCCATTGCCTGAACTATCTTAAGAGCAACGCCTGCACCGCACAGATCCTGGAACGGATATGTATTATCCTGTCTCTTCGCACAGATGACGGCATCAGCGTCCGGAAGGACTTCCTGAACGTTATGGTGATCGGAGACGATGACCTTGATCCCGCGGCTTCTCAAGTCAGCGACCGTATCTATATTCGTGATTCCGCAATCGACCGTAATTACAAGTGCAGGATTCTGCTTAAGAACATCCTCGAAGATATTCTTCGTAAGGCCGTAACCGTGCTCTTCCCTGTTCGGAACAATATACGAGACATCGCAGCCGTGGCTTCTGAAATACCTTACGAGTATCGACGTAGCCGTGACGCCGTCGCAGTCGTAATCTCCGTAGACTAAGATCTTCTTATGATCCTTAATGGTCTCGCAGATAATATCCACGGCTTTCTTCATGTCGTTAAAAAGGAATGGGTCGTATAACTCCGCTCCCTGCTCGGTAAGAAAATCCTCACGTTTCTGAGGCGTATCGATCCCGTGTTTCTTTAAAAGTACCTCAAAGAGGGCATCCGTGCTCGAGAATTCCTCCTCGACCGCGCAATGCCACTTCTGTGACATAAGCAACATAATAACTATTCTCTCTTATTTATTTGAGAACATTGTAGCATAAAAAGACCTCCGGGGAATCCCGAAGGTCTTAAAAACTCAAATCTGTGAGAAGTTATCAATGCTTTCTCTTACGAGCAGCTTCAGACTTCTTCTTACGGCGTACAGAGGGCTTCTCGTAGTGCTCTCTCTTGCGTACTTCAGCAAGAACACCGGATCTTGCACAGGAGCGCTTGAAACGACGCAGTGCACTGTCAAGGGACTCGCCTTCCTTAACTCTGATCTCTGACATCTCTTCTCCCCCCTCTCGTGCGTGGATTGTTAAACAACTCGCTTATTATAATCGCTGATACGTAAATCGTCAAATACAAGTTACTTCTTGTACACTATCTCAAGGCCCACCGTCATCTTGGTCTTCTGCCCGAACATCTCGGTCTCGACCACACACTGCCTCTTGTGCCTGTCGATCTTCCTGATCTTACCCTCAAGTCCGAGAAGCGGACCTTCCGTAACTTTGATAGTATCTCCTTCTATGAAACCCACGGACATCTGAGCAACATGCTCGTCGTCGCTTATCCTTCTCATGAACTGCTCTTCGGACTCCGTGAGCGTAAGCACATCCGTGCCTACCTTAAGAAGCTTCGTCATGCCCTCCACTTTCTTAAGTTCACCGTGAAGGCGCCCGGGATCAGGCGTTATCAGGAACACATACCCGGGGAAAAGCACGCATTTCTCGTCTTTCCACACGCCGAAATATTTACGCTGGCGCACGCGCATGGGGATAAAGGTATCCTCGAGCACTTCCGGGTCAATATACTTGATGCACGCGTGGCGCATCAACTCTTCCTTGCCCGTAAAAACCTGTATTACACACCACATGGATTTATATTAACAGAATGAATAGATTTAAGGTACCGCACAGGGTATAATGCGGTAGATTAAAATTTTTATTAGATTCGAGGAATTCATTAATGAAATTCAAAAAAGCTTTAAGCACCGTGTTGACAATGGCTATTGCCGCAGCATCTTTCTGCAGCTGTAAAGTCGCATCCGAGGAAGTTGTTTCCGTACGTGTCGGCGCCCTTTCAGGTCCTACTACGATCGGCATCGTAAACCTCATTAACGATTCGGCTAACGGGCAGCTTGATACCGATTATCAGCTCACAATGGCAACACAGCCCGATGAGATCGCAGCAGCTATTAACGCCGGAGACCTCGATATCGCGCTTATCCCCGCTAACCTTGCAGCAGTTCTTTATAACAGAACCGAAGGCGGCATCAGGGCAATCGACATCAACACTTACGGCGTTCTTTACTGCATAAGCAACGATGATTCCATTTCTTCTGTTTCTGACCTTGCAGGAAAGACAGTAATCACTACAGGTCAGGGTGCTACTCCCGAGTATGCTATCAACTACCTTCTTGATCAGTACGGAGTGACCGACTGCACATTAGACTTCAAGACTGAAGGCGCAGAAGTAGTCGCTTCACTCCAGGCAGATCCCAACCAGATCGCTATCCTTCCCCAGCCTGCCGCAACCGCTGCACTGGCTCAGGTTGAAGGCCTTATCTCCAACTTCTCACTTAATGACGAATGGAATTCCGTATCTCCCGATTCCGCGTTCGTTACAGGCGTTACGGTCGTAAGAACAGCTTTCCTCGAGGAGCACTCCGATCTGGTCGAGAGATTCCTCGTCGATCATCATAACTCGGTTATAAAGAGCGTCGAAGATCTTGAAGGAACAGCTCAGCTCGTAGTAGATCAGGGCATCATCGGCGCAGTACCCGTTGCACAGAGAGCTATCCCTCTTTGCAACATCGCTTGCGTTACCGGAGCAGACATGAAGAATGATCTTTCCGCTTACCTGCAGACTTTGTTCGATGCCAATCCCCAGTCCATAGGAGGAGCACTCCCGGGCGACGACTTCTATTGGATCAATTCCGGGAACTGATAACCTTGAGAAACCGCACAGTCCGCAAGTTTCTGATCGTAGTTTTCTGGCTTGCACTGTGGCAGGTTGCTTCAATTATCGTAGATAACAAGATCTTACTGGCAGGGCCTTATGAGGCCCTGCTTTCTTTATTTACACTAGCGAAGACCGGCGACTTCTGGCTGTCAATCGTTTATACGCTTCTTAAGATCACCGGCGGCTTCATTACCGGTCTTATTCTAGGTATATTGTTCGCGTGTTTATCCTACCGATTCAGTTTGTTCCGCGAATTCATTACTCCGCCCGTCTCGGTCATCAAATCGATCCCGGTAGCAAGCTTCGTGATCCTTGTAATCATCTGGGCAGGAGCATCATCATTATCGGTGATCATAAGTGCCCTCGTGGTCTTCCCGCTTATATATCTGAATGTTCTTTCAGGCCTTGATTCGACCGACCGTAAACTCATTGAGACCGGCAGTCTTTTCCGTATGAGATTCATAGACAAGGCAAGGTATATCTATCTGCCGTCTGTGGTCCCTCATCTTAAAAGTGCAGTATCCATGGGCTGCGGCATGGCGTTCAAAAGCGGTATCGCTGCCGAAGTAATCGGACGTCCTCTCCAATCACTCGGCGCGGGTATCTACTTATCCAAGATCTCGCTCGCGACGGGAGATCTTTTCGCCTGGACATTCTGCGCGGTCGTCCTTTCTTACCTGTTCGAGAAAGTCATGTCATTTATAATCAGGAGGATTTTGTCCGAATGAAGATAATCCTTGAGAACATCAGTAAATCATATGACGGCAGGAAAGTCCTTGATGATCTTTCATATACTTTCGAACCCGGCAAGCCGGTTGTGATCGAAGGCGAATCAGGCATCGGCAAGACTACGCTTCTTCGTATCATCGAAGGTCTCGAGACTCCGGATTCGGGCAATGTGATTTTCGAGGGAAGTTCGCGTGAGAAATGCCGCTTCGCACCCGTGTTCCAGGAGACAAGACTGATCGAAAGCCTTAACGCAGTCGGCAACGTGAAGCTTATAGACAGAAGCCTTTCGGCGGAGCACATCGAAAAGGAACTTTCCGCCCTTATCCCCGCGGAGGAACTTCACAAGAAAGTGCGCGACCTGTCGGGAGGAACAGCACGCCGTGTCGAGATAGTGCGCGCAATACTCGCCCCATCCGACGTCCTCATCATGGACGAGCCTTTAACGGGGCTCGACGACGACAATGCAGCCAAAGTCACAGACTACATCCTGAACAACATCGGCGACAGGATATTTATCGCTTCATCGCATAATAAAAGGCTGTGTACGGGACACAGCCTTGTGTTGCAATAATGTAAGGAAGAATTACTCTTCGTCCTTGCTGTCCTCAGCGTCGTCTGCGGGAGTTGCATCAACATCGACTTCAACCTCAGCAGCTTCCTCGACCTTCTCTTCAACAGCTTCAGCCTCATCGAGCTTCTCTTCAGCCTTCTCGAAGTCTGTCTTAGGCTCCTTGGAAGAATCTTCATCGAACTTAGATCCGCACTTGAAGCAGAAACCGTACTCGAGACTGTTCTCTGTACCGCAGTTCGGGCACTTCTTCAAACCCTTCTCGAAAAGGATCTTAAGCTTGTAATCCTCGATCTCATTGCTGAGTCTTGTGATAGCTTCGCAGCGTGTATTGATATCCTTAGTGTTATCAACATTCATATCCTTGTACTGGTCATAATAGAGCTTACCGATCTCATCATAATACTTGCGGATCGAAGATGTACGCTCGTCAATCGACTTCTGATAGCCGGAAATGACCTTAGCCTTGGGATCAAATAATGCCATATAAAAATCCTCCGTTATTCACGTTTTACTACAACGTCATTATACATTATTTTGAGTCTTATATTCAGAATAATTGATACTTTTACAGTTAGTTAATATTTTTATCTTTATAATGAAATCAGGATACTAAATCCTTAGAACCTTTAAGGAAGGATGTGATTTCATGAAGATCACTACACAGGGAAACGGCATCAGAATCGGTGAGAGACTTGAGACAAAAATCTCCGACAAGATGAGAAAATTTGACAAGTATTTTGGAGAGGAAGGCTCTTTCAACGTACGCATCAGACCTGAAGGAACAAAGATGGTAGTCGAGATCACAATGAAACTCGACGGAAGAATCTACAGAGCTGAAGCAAGAGACGAAGAGATCCTTACAGCAGTAGACAGAGCAATTGATAAGCTCGAGTCGCAGATCAGACGTAATAAGACAAAGTTCCTCAAGAAGAAGAAGGAATATCCTCAGATCGCCAACTATCTCGAAGATGATAACGGCTCTGACTTTGATTACCTTGAGGACGAACCCGAAGCATCGAAGATCGCTCGTCGTAAGACTTTCGAGCTTCGCCCGATGACCGCAGAGGACGCTATCCTCCAGATGGAGATGTTGGGACACAACTTCCTCGTTTACCTCGATGCGGAAACAGATTCTGTCTGCGTTGTCTATAAGAGAAAGGAAGGAGATTACGGTCTCCTCGAGCCCAAGTACTGATAGTCAATTACTTGAATAATTAATGAGGGCCGCCTTCCAAGGCGGCCCTTTTCTTTTCGAGAGTGATGAAAGAGAGGTCGTCGTTGTAGTAACGTATCCTGTACTTCTCTCTTCCGGGAATGCCGTTTATCTTCTCGAGAAGCGCCTTGTCGTCGCTGTTGTCGAAGTCCTCCTTATATTTGAGGCCATTATAAGGAAGCAACCTTAAACGAACCTTAAAGCATAAACAAGGAGCTGCCCCTTAAGACAGCCCCTTATGCAGGTGATTTATGTCCTATACTACGAGACAGCTTAATGCGTAACTTCAGTCTCGAAAAGCACGTTGCCGTTGCTGTCGATGAGCTGAGTCTCATCTGTGCCGGAAAGCAGGAAGGTGCCGTTAAACACGTTGACCGAGTATCTTCCGTCAGCCTCGAACATAGGCTCGTAAGTCTCAAGCGAGTAGACAGTAGTAACGCCGTTGGTGTACTCGGACACATACATGTCGTCCGTAAGCTCATCATAAACAACATCGCCGTAGTCGTCGCCCGTAAGAAGGAGGTTGAACTCGTTGTCATAGAGGTACCAGTGGTGCTCACTAAGGTTGCCGTTACTTATGTCATCAGCGAAAATGTAATCTCTCTCATGAGAATAGAAGCAGTCATCATTAACAGGCATTGAAGCGCCGTTCATGAAGTTATAGATCGTATCAGTACCGAACGATACAAAGATGATATTGCCGCCCCAGCCGTCACTGAATCTGCCTGAGAGATATCCATAGTCAAGATTGAGATCTTCCACTTCGGTTATAACGTTAAGATCCTCATCGTAGAAAGTCGTAACTCCGTTATCGTATACACCGATAGTGCCGCAGCCGTTGTCGACATACGCATTACGGCCTATCTCGATCGAACATCTTTCAACGCCTTCCCTGTCAAAGACTCTGAGCATACCGTCGCAGGCAACAGCGTATCTGTCGGCATTAAGGCTGATACCTGTGGCCTCATCATCCGAACCGAAATCTTCGCCCTGATAGCTGTAGATGTATAATCCGCGTCTTCCGATTCCTGTTGTGATTATGAAATCACCGAACAGATACTCGTCACCGTATGAACCCTCAAAATCGTGCAGTACCGCACCGGTCTCAGCATCTATAAGAACACGGTGGGGATAGAACTCGTTACGGTTCTCGATGAGCGCACCGCCGATAGCCGTGTGGCAAAGTGAAAGTCCGCAGGTCGCTGCATCATAAGGAAGAACACTCTCATCGATAACAATATCAGTATCATCCGATATAACATTTCTCGGATCGCTGTAAACTGTCACATGCAGTATTCCGTCATTATAAGTCGACATATTGAAGTGACCGGGCTCATTCTCTTCAGACCCCGTATCATAATATGCGCCGTCATACATAAGGCCCGTGAAAGCTCCGTCAGTCGCGGAAAGAAGTCCGTAAAGTGTCTCACCGTTGACCTCACCTACGACGATGTATGTTAAGCAATCATCTATAAGCTGGAATCCGGTGAACTGAGGTTCGAAGATAACATTACCTTCAGTATCGATCATTCCGTAAAGGAACTCATCCTCCTCAGGCATCCATTCGTCGGGATAATACTCCGCCGTGTATGGAATTATAATTCCGCCTTCAGGGATATCCGGTTCATCCGGGAAATCGGGCTGAATATCAGGAAGCATAGGTGTATCAGGTTCAGGTTCAATTTCAGGCGGCTCTTCCGTCATGGGATAGAGTACAAGCTCGCTCTCGACTTCGTCCCACGAATCACGGCGGCGGTTATATGACTGGGAGTAATTCTCCGAACACTCTCCGCCCCACAGAACGTACGTGATCTCTTCATTCTCAAGATCTATACGGCACTGATTTCCGGAATAGAATGAAAATCCGGTTATGTCGTCAGGATCTGTATCTTCTATAGTGAATCTGATGGTCAGATCATCATCGTCCTCATCAAGATCGATGTCGTCACGTTCGATGACCTCTGAATCCCCGTCCGTATCGACATAGATACAGGCACGGCTCAGAAGTCCTTCCTCGAACCAGTAAAGAACTGTAGTCTCATAATCGGATTCATAAAGATATTCACCGTTAAAAAGCAAAGTGATCTCTTCATCTTCTTCATTATAGTATGCACCTGCGAATCCGAGCATATTATCGGAATCACATTCGAACAAAGGCTCTCCGTAAGAAGATCCCTTATCTACCTTTGCACATCCGGGCAGTGCCAGGATCATCGCCGCAGCAACTGCCGTTGTTAGGATTTTCTTCATAAAAAACCTCTCCTTGATTAACTTCTACAACCATAAGAAGGAAGTCATAATCGTAAGGTCACATTTATTGTTTAACAAAATAACCCCTCTTGGTCACCAAATTTCTTAAAACACATATTCCGTGACCAAATACACCTCATTATGGTCACTAAATTCAACTATAGAAAAATGCGTGACCAAATGACCTTAAAACTGGTCACGGAATTCATATATCCCAAATTGAGTGACCAAATGGGGTCGATTTTTGTCACGGAATTCTCAAAATAAAGAATTAGGTGACCATGCGGCCACTAGCCTCAAAAATAAATAGGCTGCCTCAATATAGAGGCAGCTTTCTTCTGAAGCTTTACGATCTTGACTGATCAAGGATCACTGGTAAGCTCCGAGACCGAGGATAGACAATCCGCCGATCGCCATTCCACAAGCAGCGCAGGCAACACATGATACAAAAATAACAGCGCCAACGATGGTTGAGATCAGGCAGACAACGAATCCGCCGGTGCGGATTCCCTCATCGTTACCTTCCTTCTTGGCCTGAGCGGAAAGAACCAATCCGACGATTCCGAGTATCAGCGACAGGAGCGCTGAATAACCGAAGAACCAAAGCACGATACCGATGATACCGAGAACAAGACTTGATACAGCTTTGCTGTGAGCCGGTGCTTCCATATATATCACCTCCCTTAAACACGTACATTATAGAATAAAAAAGCCCCCGGGGAAATCCCGGGGGCCGTATTCACTTTACTTAAGCTAATAATTAGCCGAGCTCTGCGAAGTACTTGATTGTTCTTACCATCTGAGATGTGTAAGAATTCTCGTTGTCGTACCAGGAAACAACCTGAACGAGGGAGTTGCCGTCATCCATCTTGGAAACCATTGTCTGGTTAGCATCGAAGAGTGAACCGTATCTCATACCGATGATATCGGAAGAAACGAGCTTCTCCTCTGTATAACCGAAGGACTCTGTAACAGCAGCCTTCATAGCAGCGTTGATACCCTCAACTGTAGCCTCACCCTTTACAACAGCGTGGAGGATTGTTGTGGAACCTGTAGCTGTAGGAACTCTCTGAGCAGCACCGATGAGCTTGCCGTTCAACTCAGGGATAACAAGGCCGATAGCCTTAGCAGCACCTGTGGAGTTAGGAACGATGTTAGCAGCACCAGCTCTTGCTCTCTGGAGGTCACCCTTTCTCTGAGGGCCGTCGAGGATCATCTGGTCACCTGTGTAAGCGTGAACAGTTGTC
>CADAXO010000044.1 GCA_902791885.1 Oscillospiraceae bacterium
TACATCGTATTGGTCTTGGAAGCATAGTTTCTTCCCGCGAGGAATGCCTGCGCATACTCACAGAATTCGATCTTACGAAGAAGTCTGCTCTTGAAGGATCTATACTCCTCGATCTTAGCAGGATCTATGAGTATCGAACCGGTCATACATGTCATATCCTCGTTGTTCTCGAGGTGCTTTATCATCCTCGTAAGAGCGGTCTTCTCGAGGATTCCGTCGGAGTCGATGTTGATAAGATACTTACCTTCACTGTTGTAGATAGCAAGGTTCAAAGCTCTTGATTTTCCCTGCTTGGCATTAAGCCACTGCATACGAAGATCGGGAAGCCTCTCCTGTGTTCTTTTATAGACCTCGAAGCTGTCATCCGTACTCATATTATTAACGAGATAAACATCAAGATGCTCATTCGGATAGTCGCTGTCGTTGATCGACTGAAGACATGCTTCAAGGCTTCCCGCAGAGTTATACACGGGCACGATAAGAACTACATCAGGCCATATCTTGGGAACCTGATCGTACTTGCGCTTGTTGTAAAGCAGTACGAAGAAAGATCCTATCGAAGGCAGGACCTCCACTACAAGAGGAATGATTATCCATGCCACCCAGTAGAAGAAAGGATTGATCACGTGCGTCAGAAAATTACTGTCCATCGGCAACCTCTCCCTCTGCCTGCTTGGACTTCGAATAACCGAAGCCTCCTGTCTTCATCCGGCGTATCTGCGCTCTGGTAAATATGAAGAAATACAGCAAGACCTGGAACAGATAGAATACGATCCTTCCGACCAGTGTATGAGCGATATAAAAATATTCGGAACCCAGGAAATGGATCATGACGCAGATGATCGTAATCCTTATAGCATTCGTTATAAGCGTATACATCGTTCCTATGACTCCGATATAGACTCTCTCCGGAATGGTATAGACCGAGAAGAAAACTATAAGAGACAGGAAAGCGGCGATCTCGATGATACCTGAACACTCAAGGTCGATATTTACCGTGATAGAACCTTTTAGAGAGTCGATAAAGATAACGCCGTATCTGTAGTAAGCCTCATAGAAGCCCGTGACCCTGCCTATAAGTCCGGATAATGCTGCTACTACCCTTGCGAGAGGAAGCGTCATTACAGGTCTTATGAATACCATAAGGAAAAGAAAGATTCCGCAGCTTCCTGCGATATATCTCCAGAACACAAGCCCCGCTTTACGGAGAACCGTGAGCAGCCATACCCACAGGACAAGCAACAAAATACCGATGAGATATGTCATATATTACTCGGTCTTCTTCCTCTTCTTTGTTGCAATGTAGTAGGAACCTGCTGCCGTAGAAGCAAGGAGCAATACGAAGACGGGACCTGTCGATATACCGGAAGTCTCGAGCATCTCTCTGCCGATCCTGTGGAACTTTACCTTGACTATTCCGGCATCAGAAGGATCAACACCCAAGTGCTCCGCTACAGTTCCGACATCGAACCAGAACTCAGTTCTGTCCTGATAAGGTCCGACTGTCATGTACATGTCACCGTAGTAAATGTCACCCTCGGCGATGTTGTCGAGACTCGTTGTGGCAGCGCTTCCGGACTGCTCGAAAAGCGCGAAATGATATGTGCCTTCTTCATACGTTCTGCCCTGCTTGGAAGCATCCCAGTCAAGTGTGCCGTCGGGATTGATAAGGACAGCGACCATCTTTGTAGCCTGGTCTCCGAGGAACAATGTAACCTCGAGGAACTGGTTGCCGTATGCCCAGTGGTTAGGGTCTCTGAAGTTATTGGTTACGCCGTAAACATAAGCGATGCCGTCACGCGAATAGATAGCACCCTTGGCATCTGCGTAGTTATGCTCTGTTCCTGCAGTCTCATACTGGATGGTAGTAACAGGATAGTTATGCCAATCCCTGTAATCGCCGTCGATAACGATGCTGCTGCCGTCGTTGGGAGTATTGTCGTGCGTGGGATCGGGGTTAAGGTTGGCAATATCGGAGATGAACGTATCGCCGAGATAGTAACCGAAGCTTAACGTATTAAGGTAATCCGGGATGGCACTCGTGGGGATCGCGATCTCAGTAAGAGTAGGCTGTCCCCATGTGCTGTAGCCTTCGTTAAATGCTACATCGATACCGCCGTTATCGGTAGTAAGTGTAGTATTTGTGCTCGGGATCGTAACGGATATCTTATTACCCGCAGCACCGTTGTTATCGAATGATACGATCATGACCTCTTCAAGGTCGGTTCTGATCACGAAATTACCGTTATATCTGGGACCTGACCATGAAGCGGAATTCTGCTGGGCCTCATTCATGTAAAGATAGAGATAATCGCCGTCCCAGACTACAGCGCATGCATTTACTTCGGGACTTACGCCCTCAGCCTTTACAACGGAATCCCAGTCGTAGAAATCACCGTCGATAGTAATACCGTAATAAACACCGGAAGCCACAGACTCGAATGTCAGATCAGCTTCATCCTCAACCTCGATCTCTTCTGAAGTCTCTTCAGTAATCTCAGGCTCATCTGATTCTTCCTCTTCCGAAGTCTCAGCTGTGCCTTCCTCTTCAACCTCTATCTCTTCTGAAGACTCTTCTGTCTCTTCAGCATCTTCTGTCTCTTCAGCATCGGGCGCCTGTTCCTCATTCTCAGCATCGGAACCGGAAAGATCCGCCGTTAACTCTAAAGAAGCCGTCTCCTCGGGATCATCAATATCAGCAAGTACGACATTAGGATTAATAAAGCTCAGTGAAGAAGCCAGCGTAATGGATACCGCTGCCAATGTAAGTCCTATCTTTGTAAGATTCATTCGTATTCTATCAGACACAATTAACCTCCGGTTAGATAAGACTATTCTATCACTCACCATATAATCCTTCTCTTTAAAAATATAATAAAAAGAGAGCAGAAAAATGCGAATCTCTAGTGCTATATGACAAATTACCTTGACATTAATTGTTTGCGTTAAGTTTTTAACGATTATCGTTAAATTGTTATTGACTTTGATTAATTCCGAATGTATATTGAAGTCATCTTCGAAGAGCAAAACATGAGTTTGGTATGTGAATAAGCAGGAGGAAATGATAATGACAACCAATACAAAGATAGCAAACGTAAAGAAGAGCTGCCGTACAGGCCGCATAGTGGCAAATATCCTAATGATCCTCTGCATAGTAGGCTGCACGGTCTCAATCGCCACCGGCGGGATCATCCTCGGAATGGGAAAGAAGTTTGACGATGCAATCGCTGAATCAGGATATGAGCTGAATGAGTCCGACAAGATAATGAGTGCAAGAGTGTTCAATATGGATCTGGGCGATTTTGATAATATCGAATCCGATGTACCCGCCATCCAGGAGGCCATCAACGATCATCCCAAGAGCATCGCGTTCGGCACATACATGTTTCTCATCGGAGCAGCCGTAGGAATCTGCGCAGCAGTCTTAGGCGTATTAAGAGGAACATTTAAGCTCATCGAGAATTCGGATACCCCCTTCACGGTTAAGATCCGCAACAGGATCACATTGTGTCTCATCGTAACAGCCGTATGTATTGCCGGAACTGTTAACATCGGATTCGCGGCCGTTGTAGGTATAGCTGCATGGGCAGTCTACAATATATTGGATTACGGAATCGCGCTTCAGACTGAGTCTGACGAGACACTGTAAGGAGGTCATTGTGGGACAGATAGTATTAAGACTCGACCGCGTAATGGCCGACCGCAAGATGTCGCTTAACGAATTATCCGAGAAGGTAGGCGTATCGAATGTCAACCTCTCGAAGATCAAGAACGGCAAGATATCCGCCATCCGTTTCTCCACCCTGGTAGCCATGTGCGAGGCACTCGACTGCCAGCCCGGAGACATACTGGAATACACAAAAGATTGATTATCAACACTATTGTGGTAGCATATACAGCATGGTACAGCAACTTAAGATGATGAGTTATTACGATCATATCGATGAATTGAAGCAGATCGATTCTATTGTCGACCTGAAGCTTACTTCGGCCATCAGTGATGCCGGCATTCACACGATGCAGATCGCACACAGAGTGAAGACAGCTGATTCGGTAATCGGCAAACTTCAAAGAAAGCCTGAGAAATATTCGTCTGCCACCAGTATGACAGACCTCGTAGGCTTCAGGATCATCTGCTATTTCACAGAACAGATCGACAAGATCAGCGCCATCATCGAAGAACTGTTTGATGTAGACAAGGATAACTGCATTGATAAGAGTAAGACCTTATCCCCTAACGCCTTCGGTTACCTGTCTGTCCACTATATATGCTCACTTAAGAAATCGGACGATTACCCCGAATCACTTTGCAAATTCAAGTTCGAGATTCAGATAAGAACGGTCCTTCAGCACACATGGGCTGAAATAGAGCACGATCTGGGATATAAGAACGAGTTCGGTGTTCCTATTCATGTGCGCCGTGAATTCTCCAGAATGGCTTCACTGCTCGAAGTAGCAGACGAAGGATTCGGAAGGATCAAGAAAGAGCTTGATGACTACAGTGCGATAGTAATAGACAAGCTTCAGAAAGGAGATGTTGCGAATGTTGCCATCGATACATTGAGCTTAAGAGAATTCATGAAGTACAACACCGATTATCTCGCTCTTATCAAAGATATCTCTTCGATAACAGGAGCGACGATCAGCGAGGCGAATGCAGATCCTTTCATCAAGCAGCTGATGTTCTTCAGGATCGCCGACTTAGGCAAACTCGATGCCGCTATCAAGAGCAACAGAAACCTTACTCTCGCCATCGCCAGAGATTCGCTTGAAGGAATGGAAATCGATGAATTGTCATCATTCGTAGGTCTTTATTACCTTTGCCGCGCACTTCTTATCAGCGGCCCTTATTCCGAATCCGATATCAATCTTTTCTTCTCGCTCATGTCCACGAAGTCCTCTATGGTCGGACAGAATGCAAGCCGTGTCTTAAAGCTTCGCGAGAAGTATATGAACTGATTCCATCTTATACGGTTCTTTATTCAGGATTCCCTCGGTTTATGCGTAAGTTCCCACTTACGCTTTACTTCTTCCGCCTTGGCGATGATCTTTTCTTTCCACTCATCATCCTCGGCATCAAGCTGATAAGCTTCGAATCCGAATTCCTTACCGTATGAACAGATAACCGTCTCATCATCTATATGAAGCTTGATGCGGTAGTGACTCGGCACTTTCTGGGGAAGGATCTGAGATTTCTTACTCTGGACTTCCTGGAGATGTCTTTGTGCATTTACAATGCTGTCGAACTTAACTCCGTAGCATCTGAAAAGCGTCTTAATGTAGAATTCGGATCTGTATGAAGACGTGTATACCCACACCTCATAGCCCATCTTCTGAAGGCTGTTGATAAGATCGGGCGTACCGAGTCTTAACCTCTCTTTGAAGATGAGATTTAAAGGAAACAGAAGCTTTGATTCTGTCTTATGCGTGGAAGGATTAACGAACAGGACCTCGTCCAGATCGAACGAGACACGCATTACTTCTTCGTTATTTCTGCGCTTCATCCTTCCCTAACTCCCCTATTACTTCGATCGCCTTTCTGGACCATTCGTCGGGAGCGGCATCAAGATCGTATCTCTTGAACTTGGCACCGACATCACCTGTAGCAAGGATCATGTCATTATCGATATGAAGCGTAAGCTTATATTTATCTGCGATCTTCTTCTCACGTCTTGCGGCGCTCTCACTGTTATTCTGCTTACGCTTGACCGTACCGGTGATGATACCGTCGACATGCACTCTGTACTTCTTGAAGAATCTCTGAATATCATCGATCGAATAGTAGTTTGCCGAATATACCCAGATATCGTAACCGTTCTTCGTAAGGTAGTAGAACAGAGCGGGAATACCCTTCTTGATCTTCTTGTCGTATTTCATGATACGGAATGAAGGAACATTCTCTACCCACTTATCGCCCTTGTTCCTGAAGATAACTTCATCGAGATCGATAGTGACACGCTTATCGTGTTTGGAATTCTCAAGTATCTTATCGATATCGGAGTCCTGCGCGAGGTTAACAATCTGGATAGGCACCTTCTTGATACCTACTCTCATGGCAGCCGCCCATCTGTGGTGACCGTTCAAAAGAAGATATCCCTTCGGGTGCAGCTTCTCTACAATAAGAGCATCATCGAAAGGCTCCTGATTACGCCTTATCGCCGTTCTGAACTTCTCCTCATATTCTCCTATGATCCTATAGCTCGGGCCTACCGAATCAAATGTAAACTCATCCTCCGCATTCGGATGGATATTGACACATGCAGCCTTACGCACAAACATACGCTCAAGAAAACTCGCCTTGACCGGCATCATAGTTCCCTGCTGGTTCTTAACGTCTTCAGCTATCTTCTGTTCAAACTCGGTTTTCTTAGCCATATTGAGATTCCTTTTCGTTGTGATGCATTATCTTACTGTATCATGGGTTAAGACAAACTCCCTGAGAATTAAAGTTATATCTCTTTCCTCCTATGGTTCTGCTGCCTGTCACCATAATACCATTGCCGTCAAAGTAATACCATTTTCCGTCGGATTTAAGCCAACCAGTCTTCATGACACCAGACCCCTGGAAGTAATACCATTTATTGGATATCTTCTTCCAGCCTGTAACCATTGCACCGTTTCCATCAAAGTAGTACCACTTCCCGGATATCTTTAACCATCCTTTTGCCATGGCTCCGCTGCCTTTGAAGTAGTACCACTTGTCGGATATCTTCCGCCAACCCGTAGTCATTAGGCCGTTATTATCGAAGTAATACCATACTCCTCCAAGTTTTTGCCATCCGGTCTGCATGATCCCGTGTT
This sequence comes from Oscillospiraceae bacterium, assembly GCA_902791885.1. The sequence continues at coordinate 6,802 of CADAXO010000044.1, forward strand.
CACCGCAGTAATACCACTTGTAATCCTTATAAAGCCATCCCAGATGAATCCTCCCCTGTGTGTCATACCAGAACCACCAGCCATTAGCTTGCCCCCATTTGTTAACAACTGAATTCGTAATATATGTCGTATTGGGATTGTAGCTGAAGGTCACCCATACCCTATTGATCATTGTATACTGACATTTATATACAGATCCGTCATAACGTTGATTTGTTTCTGCAATTACATTCACATCATTGCACATACTTACAAGAAGCGGACTGTGACTAATGTCAATACTTGAAATTGGGTTCCCGTCTATACTAAGAGTTCGCAGTTCTGAATTATTGCTGACATTGAGATTTGATAACCGACATCCCGTCAAATCAAGGGACTGCAGTTTCGTATTATTAGTCAAATTTATACTCGTAATAGGATTATTGGAGCAAGATAGTATTTCGAGATTTCTATTTGCTGACATATTCAGTGAAGAAATTGAATTATCTCCACAATATAAGGTTTTCAGTTTAGAATTATTGCTGACATTGAGGGTAGAAAGATTGTTACAAGAACAAGATAAAGTCAACAATTCAGGGCAATTACTGATATCAACTGAAATCAAATTATTATTGTAGCAGTCAAGCTCAGTTAATTCACTTAGATTTCCTAATACTAATGATGTGAGCTGATTATTCGAGCAATTGACAAAACTAAGATTCGTAAGGCCTTCGACATTCAAAGATGTGAGATGATTAGACGAGCAATCTATATAATTAAGATTTGTAAAACTACTGACATCCAAGGATGAAAGGTTATTATACGCACAGTCAATACTAGTAATATTTGCATTAGGATTCAATACAAGTGCTTCAAGATCATCATCCGCACAGGATAATTCAATAAGTTCCGTCAAATTACTCAGATTCAGAGTTCCTCCAAGAAAGCAGCTGCTACAATTTAAGAGCTCAAGAGCCGCAAAATATTCAATACCGGTAATATCCTCTACATGATTACCAAAACCTGCACTGTAACTCGATATATTGATCTCTGTTACATTTGATATTTCAGATGGACTTAATATACCGTTATTATCGCTGTCGCAGTATTCATTGATATAACACCTGAATGTCCTATCAGGAAAGAACTCTTCAGTTATCGGTATCTCGTCGTCCCCATGATCATAAGTTGTGATGATACTGGCAGTGTCATTTATACGAATATAACTATGGTCGCTTTCACTCTGACCTTTATCAGTGTCTATGTAACTGTAAGTAATTACTCCATCTTCCTGAGATAATATGCCATTCTCAATAACTACAATAAGGTCGGCAAGGCTGCTTACATCTAAAACAACAATATTGTTGTAACTAAAGTCAATCTGATAAAGAGAACTGCAGCCAGTCAGATCTGAAAACCTGATCAAATTATGAGAACAGTCAAGGCGCCTCAAAGAAGAACATCCGCTTAATGAAACACTATCTATTTGATTATGGGAGCAAATCAGAACCTCTATACTGGTATTTCCACCAATATAAACGCCGTATAGATTATTATTAGAACAGTCAACATAGGTCAATGCTGACTGTTCACTTAATTCTGACATATATTGAAGATTATTAGAGGAACAGACCAACGTCTTAAGATTGGGATTGTTGTAATATTCAATATACAACTCTGTTAGACTATTATATGAACAGTCTAATTCTTCAAGATCATAGAGGCTATTAAGATTGAGTTCAGTTAACCGGTTATTGGAACAATTCAGTGTAACTAATGAAAAACAATTGGATAAATCAAGTGATGTAATCTGATTATCTGAACAATCAAGATCAATAAGCTGATAATTTCTTGTGAGATCAAGATTTGATATGGAGTTTCCCGAACAATCGAGATTTGTCAACGAGATAAACAGCTCGAGACCTGTAAGATCAGATATTCTCAATGATGAAATATCCATACTTGTAATCGATTTAATCTCCGACACACTTAAACTATTGCTGTTATTTGTGTCAATATTCAAAGAAACGAATGATCTGAAATTCGGATCAGGGAAGTTAACATTATCTATGGGTATATCTTCTGCCTCAGGAACTATCAATTCACAATCAAGATCATATTCTAAGCGTTTGTAGTCACCATCATTGATCGTGTATCTATTCCAGTAATCATAATCTTCCCGAACACCATGATAATAAACATATACCAATGCGGGCTGGTTACTGATATCAAGTTCTGTCAAACTGTTTCCCGCACAACTCAGACTGGTAATACTAGGATTATTAGACAGATCAAGACTTGATATCTGGTTACCATAACATCCTAAAGATTTTAAATGAGTATTATGAGAAACATCTAATTGCTGTAAACGGTTGCAATCGACTCCTAAGTATTCCAGATTCGTGTTATTACTTACGTCTATAGAGGTCAGAAGATTGGAATCACAAACAAAACTCGTCAATGCCATATTATTTGTAACAGCAATTGAACTTATCTGATTTCTATCAATATTCAGATACTCAAGATTGGTATTCCGTGTTACATCAAGTGAAGTCAAACGATTATTAGAGCATGAAAGTGATTTAAGCTGTGTATTCGAAGTGACTATCAACTCACTAAGATTGTTGTTGTCACAGTAAAGACTCTGAAGATTCGTATTATTGGATAAATCAATTGAAGTTATGTTGTTACTGCAAAACTCTAACGATTCAAGATGCGTGTTACCGCTTACATCGATAGAAGACAACTGACAGTAACTGCAATATAATTCTTTAAGATTTGGAAAGAATGAAATACCGGTAAGGTCACTAAGAGCTGTCCAGCTTAAATGAATACTTACCACGTTGTTACACTCTGTATAACTAAGATAATTATCCTCGTTATAATCAAATCCGCTTACATAATCTCTTAATACTTCATCCGGGAAATTCGTTGAATTAATCTCAACCGAACCCGAAGCATCGTATGGGAGTTCAGAAAGATCCATTTCCTCTGACACACAAACAACAATCTCATCTTCAGACACTTCATCTGTGATATCGTCATCTTCAATCTCTGAAACCTCTATAACTTCCGGTTCATCGGTTACTATTAACTCTTCTGTATCGTCCGAAGAGTTGGTTTCCTCTGTCTCTTCTGATTCGTCGTCCACAACTTCAATTTCTAAAAGGTTATCGGAAATATCATTCTCATCAGCCATCAAATATCCTGAACAAGAAATGACAAACGAAAAAGAAAGAGAAACACTAAGCGCTTTCCTTAAAACCTTGGATTTCATATCTCGATACCCCCGAAAATATATGTAATTAGATTATAAGAAACAGAAATATCGCATTTTTTTCGTTTTTTTAAACAAATCATAAAACCTCCGGCTTTCACCGGAGGTCGTCTGACAAACTTTACTTACTCGAAGAAGGTAATTACTCTATGGCTTTAGTATAGCGAAGCATTGCGAAACCAATATGAAAATTTGTGAACAAACTGTAAATCCGTTTACAACCTGTTTATCAGTCTACCCATTCGAACACGAAATCATCGATTCTGACCTCGTCTCCGTCCTGAATCCCCGCCTCTTTCAAAGCATCGTAAACGCCTTCTTTTACAAGGGCTCTCTGGAAATACTGAGCCGAATCATAAACATCAAAGTCAGTAGTAGCACGAAGCCTTGATGCCCACGACCCTTCAATGACGAACATGTCGCCGTCCCTGCCGATCGTAAACTTCTTCTCTTTCTCGAACTTATAGACCTTCTGGCTGTCTTTTTCGATCTGATCGTGTATGACCGGAGGAGGAAGCTTACTTACAAGTTCAGTCACCTTATCCGTCAGTTCCTTAACGCCCTGTCTTGTGGCGGCGCTTATAACAAAGAAGTCCTCGTAGCCCTGCTTACGGACCTCTTCCTCAAACATTATGATCTCCTCATCTATCGCGTCGTCGCACTTATTTGCGACGACCACCTGAGGACGCTTGCTCAATTCTTCATTAAACTCGCGAAGCTCCTTATTGATCGAATTAAAGTCATCAATAGGATCTCTTCCGTCATGTGCGGAGACGTCAACAACGTGGATCAGAAGTCTCGTTCTCTCGATGTGTCTTAAGAAGTCGTGACCCAAGCCCGCGCCTTCATGCGCATCCTCGATAAGACCGGGGATATCCGCGATAACGAAAGACTGGTCGAAGTCCTGAACAACACCTAAGACAGGCTCAAGCGTTGTGAAAGGATAATCTGCGATCCTGGGCTTCGCACGCGTCATGACCGACAGCAGAGTCGACTTACCCGCATTAGGATAACCTACGAGTCCCACGTCAGCGATAAGCTTGAGTTCTACAAGAAGATTCTTCTCCTCGCCCGGCATACCGAGGTGTGCGAACTGCGGGGCCTGTCTTACGGAGTTCGCGAAATGCATATTTCCGAGACCGCCCTTGCCGCCGACGCAGATGATCTCTTCCTGCTTGTCTTCAGTGAAGTCAGCGAGGATCTTGCCTGTATCCGCATCCTTGATAACGGTACCTACGGGCACTGCGATCCTCAAGTCCTCACCGCCTCTTCCGTACATCTTGCGGTTCATGCCTTTCGCGCCGTCGGGGGCAACGAACTTATGCTTAAATCTGAAAGCCTGAAGTGTCGTGAGCTTCTCTGCCGCAACAAATACGACGTTGCCGCCCTTACCGCCGTCACCGCCGTCAGGACCGCCGTTCGTGATGTATTTCTCGGTATGGAATGAACACATACCCGGGCCGCCGTCACCCGCCTTTACGTATATTTTCGCGTGATCTATAAACATAGTTTTCTACCTTAAGAAAAATGCCTGCCGAATATGACTTCGACAGGCAATCAGTTCAATTTGATCTGCTCTTATCAGTTCGCAGGATAAACGCTGACCTGCTTCTTGGAAGAACCGACTCTCTCATACTTTACGAGACCGTCGATCTTAGCAAAAAGAGTGTCGTCAGATCCGATTCCGACATTGTTACCGGGATGGATCTTCGTGCCGCGCTGCCTTACGATGATGTTGCCTGCGACTACGCTCTGACCGTCGCCCTTCTTAGCTCCGAGTCTCTTGGACTGGGACTCACGACCGTTCTTGGTGGAACCCATTCCCTTCTTATGAGCGAAGAGCGCGAAGAGCTGTAAATTCATGTTAAGCATCTTACACCTCCTAAGTGTGTGTCAATATTCCTCTGTGATCTCGATGTATCTGTTACCGTCTGTATTTACTGAAGATGCAAGAGAGATAAATCCCAAGACTATCGTCTCCATTATCACCTGTGCCCTGTCTTCAGCGGCCTGATCGCGACATCTTCCTTCCGGAATGATTATCTCGGCGCTTACATTGCCGTCTCCCATATCCTCCGCTATCCTGGTCGAAAACTCTGTATCTATACCGCATATCCTCTCGAGAGAGTTAGCGAGTGTATATACAAGTGTCGATGCTCCTGCGCAGATTATGTCGGATCCTTCTTCGGCATATCCCGAATGTCCGTTAAGAAACACTCCTGTGATCTTCCGGGACCCGTCTCTGACGACTTTAACGGTTATCATTACATCCTACGTATTACGCGATACCTGTAATACGTACTCTTGTATAAGGCTGTCTGTGGCCGTTCTTTCTTCTGTAGCCCTTCTTAGCCTTGTACTTAAGAACAACTACCTTCTTGTTCTTGCCCTGCTTAACAACTTCACCTGTAACCTTAGCTGCTACATCAGAGCCAGCCTTGATTCCGTCGTCGTCGCCAACAGCCAGAACTTCGTCGAAAGTAATTGAATCGCCGGCCTCGCCCTCGAGCTTCTCAACGAAGATCTCGTCGCCAACAGCAACCTTGTACTGCTTGCCGCCTGTCTTAATTACTGCGTACATACTGTGTCCTCCTGTTCTTCCAGTCTCGCTGCTTCACCCGAGGCAGTGCTCAAAACCCTTGTAAATCAAGCATTTTTACGCACATTTAGAAGCCCGTCGCATGCGGTCACCCGCGTATACTAACATCAAAGGGTCGGTATGTCAACGATTTCTTCATATATAAATAAGGGAAAAGGCACGAGGCTGCATAAAGTGTTAAAATACATTTAGTTTTTACCGAGGAGTCAGCTCATGCGCCTTTCAGACCTTCTAAAATATAATGACATAGTTATTCAATGCCACGATAACCCCGACGCCGATGCGCTTGCATCAGGATTTGCATTATACACTTTCCTCAAGAGCAAGGGAAAAGAACCTGAATTTATCTACAGAGGCGTCCACCCCATAAGCAAGAGCAATCTTCAGATAATGGTCGAGGAACTTAAGATACCCGTTGTATACGCTCCTGAGTATGACCGTGTCCCCGATGTGCTTCTCGTATGCGACTGTCAGTACGGTCAGCGTAACGTTACGACAACCAAGGCAAGATACGTTGCAATAATCGACCATCATCAGGTCACGGTCGAACTTCCGAGATTCGCAGAGATCAGAAGCAGCGTCGGTTCATGTTCCACTGTAGTATGGGATATGTTAAGGGTAGAAGGATTTGACGTTAATGAGAACAAAGATCTCGCGACCGCTCTCTATTACGGTCTTTACACCGATACGAACAAATTCAGTGAAGTAAGCCACCCTCTGGACCGCGATATGATCGACTCACTCATAATCAACAAGAGTCTTATAACCAAGATGAGCAATTCGAACATCTCACTCGAGGAACTCAAGATCACCGGTAAGGCGATCCTCGATTACACATATATCGAAGACATCAGATGTCTGGTCATCAAGACCGAACCCTGCGATCCGAATATATTGGGCGTGATAAGTGATTTCGCGATGGAGACTGCGGAAGTCGATGTCTGCATCGCTTATTACATAAGTCCTGATGAGATCAAGTTCTCCGTCAGATCCTGCATCAAGGAAGTCCACGCCAATGAACTTGCGGAGTTTATCGCAAAAGGCATCGGCGGAGGCGGCGGTCATCTTCTTAAGGCCGGCGGAACCATCCGACCCGAGAAAGTTCCCGAAGGCATCTCCGACATCATCGAGACGAGGATCCGCGAATACTTCGATCTCTATGAGGTTCTCTATGCGAAGACTGCTCAGATAGACACCTCTTCAATGAACATGTACACGAAGAAAGAACAGAAGTTGGGCGTAGTCAAGATGTCCGATGTATATAAGGTCGGAACTCCCGTTGAGATCAGAACTCTCGAAGGCGATGTCAATATTACAATAGCCGATGACACCTATCTTATGATCGGTATCGAGGGCGAGATCTACCCTATCTCCGAAGAGAAACTCACGAACAGTTATAACGCGACAGGCTTCGCATTCGTTAAGACTTTCGAATATGAACCTTCAGTCCGTAATCTTTCAACCGGAGAGACCGCAGCTGTCATGCAGTATGCGAAGACCGTCATCAGTCCTCCGGGCTCGGCAAAGATATATGCCAAACCTCTGGACCACTACATCAAGCTTTTCACGGCATGGGATGACGAGAAGTACTACTCGGGTGTACCCGGTGACTACATTGCCGTAAGAGAAGACGACCCGCATGATATTTACGTTATAAGCGGCAGGCTTTTCGACCAGCTTTACAGGCCGGCGGCAAGAGGCTTCACTTTCACATAAAGCTTAATCAGACTCGGATTCGACCTCGAGACCGTATCTGCTTCTCATCTCATCTGACATCTCGGTGCCGTTGAGCATCGTCTGTGCGCGTGCGATCAGGTCCTCAAGCGTGTAGTGCCTGAAGTATCCCAGGTAATAGAGGCCGTCTTCAACATACGAGAATGAGTAGAAGGTATCTGTTCCCGAATGATGACCCAAACCGTTCTGAATATAAGCATATTCGATCCAGTCCTCCATACTTATCACATCCGTAAGCATTTCCTGTTCTATGTAAAGGTATCCTGCCTCGTAGTCGGGATAAAATTCCGCACTCGTTGCATGGTTGACGTAAGTACTGATATCAACACTTGTTATGTACTCTCCCGTATCAGCCTCATATCTGTTAAGAATACCGTCAGAATAAGCTACCAGGATCTCTCCTGAAGGATTGATGCCGTAGCGCTCTTCGTCATCACTTAATACCGTAAAACCGATCGGAGTTCTTCCTGCCGTGGAAATAATAATCTCGGCATCTCCTTCAAGATCGACAGTTGCAACATTCATTCCATCAGTGATCAGAAATCTTCTGTAGTAAGGATCGTATTCAACTGCAGTAGTTCCCATCCAGTCTCTCGGAAGACTTACTGAAGTGCATTCATCTTCATCAGTATAGATAAGGTAGTTACTGTCATCGTCAACGACATAGATGACTCCGACATCGGGGAAATACCGCGGAGCAATACTAAGATAGGATGTAGGGAGTTCCAAGGAGGAGAACACCTGAGACTTACGGCGTGATACATCGTAGAGTCCGAGGTAACACTCATCCCATTCTCCCGTGACAAAGCAAATATACCTGTCCGTCATGGACGCAGCATTTTCAAGCGAACAGTAAACATCACTGATATCAGTGGTAGTAGCATTTCCGCTCTCGATATCTATTGCGTAAACTGTAGTTCCGTTTGCATCGATATCGGCTGCATAGACCTTACCGTCATATACACCAAGGATGGTTGTATCGTAAGTTGTTGACCCCCCGGCCGGGAACGTATACTCGCTTATAAGTTCATTGGTATTCGGATCGATCATAGTAATGGTCGCAGTAGTGGTCGAAGTATCGGAGTTGGTAGTAGTGTGCATTACCGCAAGCACATTCTCATCGAGGTAGTAATGACCGATCAATCCGGTCGATATATTAGAATTAACCCAATCCTCATCACACACTCCGACGTTGAAGTAAATGATCTCCTTACCGTATTTTTGCAGTGTATAAATACCGTTGTTAACTGTGGCCTGAATAATATCATCGGGCAACTCGTACCAGAACCGAATAGCATCATTGCCCATTCTCGGATTCGGATACCCGTAAGTACCGTCACTTGTCAGGAACAAAGGCCAGCCGTCATGATCCCTGTCACTTATATCAACAAGAGAATCGCTGGCAGTCCATGAATACAGTATCTCACCTGTATTAATATCATATGCATTACAAACATTTCCGGAGCTGTAAGCTACCGCATTATTCGCAGGAAGCGGCAGTATACTGTCGCCCCTATTGACAGAGTAGCCCACGAGCTCCGAAGTCCAGATCGTATTCATATTAGCGGGATTGAAACAATAGATATTTACTGTCTCGGGCCTGAAGTAATATGAATCACCGATTATTGAAGAGCCAAGATCACTGACCGAATTGGTACTGACGATTATGTGATCGTTATCAGCCCAGCCGACGGCTGAAATATAGGCATCCAGTGAATCTGATACATGGACTGAACCGGTATTGATATCATATACACCTGCAACTGCTTCATCCATATCCAGGAATAAATCGAATGCGATCTTCGTTCCGTCAGGAGATATGCTCATATCACCGAATGAGTAATAATCAAAACCCGTGATATTACTGATATCGTAGACTGCAAGCTCTGATCCGTCGGAACAATCAATACTGATGACCTCAAGATCGTTAGTTCCAAACATAAGATATCCCGGAGAAGGTTCCATAACGCTGGTCTCAACCAAACGGGATTCGGTTCTGTAATTCCACAGTTCCTCACCCGAATCAGCATCATATCCGGTAACACCGCCGTAGGTTATACAAAGAAGATAATCATTGTTGCTGAAACGTATCGTTGAATTATAAGCCTGCTGTCCGTCGATCGTTCCGAGCATGGAGTGAGTCTCGGTATTCCATATTGTAATGGTTCCGACTTTATCCAAAGCGGCAAGTCTTGTTCCGTTGTCACTTATTGCAAACTCAATGATCTCATTCGACAAAGCATAGTCCCAGACAGAATCGATACTTAATCCGATTGTATTTCTGTAGGCAAGAGTAGCATTGGTCAAAGCCGCTATCGCTTCACCGGTTACAGTGTGCTGATCACCCTCCCCGCGGGATACTGCAGCAAGCGCCAGTTGGATCGCATCGACTCTTCTGTCATCCTCAAGAAGTCTTTCAGACTCACCCGCAAGATAGATGGACTGACTTCTGTATGCCTCAGTCAAAGCGTTGTTGATCTTTCTCATGTTGTCCGTCATATACCAGGCGAAAACAGCGGTAGCGGCAACAAGCATTCCGCTCAATGCAACGACACGTCTTAACTGATACTGTCTCTGACGCCTTACAAGCTCGTCGTAAGAGCAGCCGATCAGTGCTGCGGCAAGTCTCGGAAGCTCCTCTTTCTTAGCTCTCGAAAGGGGCATCCTGTAATCACAGGACAAAGGCTCGATCGCAGTCTTTACCATATGTGTAAAGCCGTTATACTCAGTCACTTCCTTCTCTTCATAAAGAAGCTGTGAAGGAATTACATCCATAGGTTCGCCTTCGGCAAGAACCGTTAAGATCCTGTTCCTGTCGTGAGATTTCAGAAAATACTTAATCTCCCTGTCTACCCAGACAGATTCCTTGGTTCGGGGCGAACAGATGACGATGAGGTACTCAGCCTTTTCGAGGGCGTTGGAGATGGTGTCCGTAAGGTCACTTGTGATAGGAAGCTCATCCTTGTCCCTGAAGACACGCTCGATCTTTTTCCTGCCTGTATTCTTACTGATCGCATGCGGTATGTGGAAACGCTCGAGGTTTCTTTGCACATGCTCCGCGACCTTCGAGTCCAAAGGCGCATGCTTATAAGAGATGAACGCGTTGTAAAAATCAATCATGTGACCCTACCCCCTTATCACATTACAATATTGCCGCCAAAACCAAAGTGTAGATTACACCGTGAAGTATGCCCGGAACCAGCGATCTGTCAGTGTGCCTCACAAGAGGAATTACGGCAAGATACGGAAGCCCCGTCGCTGCAAGTCCCGCAAGTCCGCAGTAGAAGATCGACGAGAACGAAGGCAGAAGTCCGAACAGGAAAGCCGCGGCACAGGGGATAAACATCAAAGCGATGATGAGCCTGTTGCCGAAGCAGTTTTTCGCACCTTCGCCCGCAGCCGATGACTTGCGGGAAGCATATATAAGTCCGGTCGAAACGACCGTGTCGACTATCAGGATAAACGCGAGAAGGCCAGAAGAGATGCCGGGATCTGCGATCTTGTAAACCTTAAGGTCAGCCGTAAGCGCGAGCGTCAGCATGACAAAGATACCGATGACGACCGCCATGTAAACGGACGGGATGAGTCCCGAACTCTTGGGGACGAACCTGCCGTCTTTAGTTGTGATCCAGCTGAAGTTGATCACGAACAGACATATCATGAAGATGAGCGGCAGAAGCGATACGATCATAAGCATCGAGTTCTGCAAAGCATCCACGAAAGTCGAAGCTATAATGCCTATCGCGAACGCTATCGACGTGCCTACGATAACACCGAAGACCCACTTCGAGACGGGGGCTTTCTTCGTGTCGTTGCCCGTCACCGAGAGGCTCATGTTGGAAAGGTACAAAAGAATCGAAAGTGCCGCAAGTGCAACTGCGATCCATGAGAAAACAAACCACGCATTGATTCTTCCGAATGAAGTCTCCCTCGTCGCCTCATCGATATAAGTAACGCTTAAATATCCCGCGAGCTCGTTCTGAAACAAAGGCGAGAACAGAAGCTTCGTCGGGTCGTTTACGTTGAAGAACGAAAGCGAGAGCGTTCTGTTTTGTGAGTTGCTTACGAAGACCTTGGAAGAGAAAAGCCCGCCTCTTTTTATGGGTATACCGAAGATAGTATCGTCTCCCGAGATCCTCTCGTAAATAAGTCTCGCATCATCCATGTCGACAGCTTTATCGCTGTTGTCACGTCCCGCGAATATCGCGATATCACATTCGGGATTGCCGCCCGTAATACCCTCGAGGTAAGCCTCATTCATTGAAGGGCAAACGAGGATAAAACCTGCGACATTCTCCTGATCTTTATACTCATTGATGAGCGACAGTGCCTGCTCGCCGACACCCATTACGACAACATTGTTGCCTGTAGGAAGATCGTGCCCGTAGCCGATCACTTCGTACTCGAATCCCGCTGCATGCAAAGTATTGGTAAGCGACAGTGAAGGCATGTTGCCTTCGGCTCCGTAGATCGCAAGTATGGGGTTCTTCGAGCTCTTCCCCGCACCCGGCACGAGACAGAGTATCACCATGATAAGAAGTGCCGCCGCCATAAACCCGAGACTTATAAGCAGGATCGGAGCCTTCTTCTTAACATCAGGCTTTCTGACATTAGTCTTCGGAGGTTCAGGCTTACGGACTTCCTTACGGACTTCCTTATTGGCTTCCTTACGGACTTCCGGGCGCCTTGCCTCCGGCTTCTTGGGAGTATTCTCTTTATCTGCCATTATGCATTCCCGGGGCAAAGTTCATTGCCGAGTTCTCTTATGTCTTCGGGTCCCAGGATAAGTATCATGTCCCCGGGGTTAATAAGCTCATCTATTCTTCTTACAAGCTCCGCCTTGTCTGCGTAGAACTCCGCATTGCCGCCCTTCGCATTAATTGCGTCTGCGATGTCCTTGCTGGAGATGGTGCCGTCGTTGATCTCGCGGTCCGAGAATATCTCCGAGAACAGGATCTTCCTGCAAGGAAGCAGGCTCTCCACATACTCATCGAAAAGCAGCTTTACCCTGTTAAATGTAAGCGGCTGAAACACTACAAGAACGTTCTTGTGAGGCATATGCATAGCCGCATCGATCGTTACTCTTGCAGCCGTCGGATGGTGTGCATAGTCAACCACAACTTCAGCACCCTTATACATTCCTTTGATCGTGAATCTTCCGTCAGCACCGCCGAACTTATTAAGTGCGCTGATGATCGACTCCGGTGATGCACCGTTAAGATAAGCACAGGCAGATGCGATAAGCGCATTGCTGATGTTATGACCTCCGGGAACCTTTAAGTTTACGCGCCCTGCATTCTCCCCCATGATGTAAAGATCGAATGCCGGCAGTCCCTCTTCATATGTAATGTTAAGTGCCTTGAAATCATAATCGCCCTCTTCGGCCGCACAGGTGATAACATTAACATTTCTGTCGGATCTTGCGATTGCTTCCTTAATATTCTTATCGGTTCCCGTAACTACAAGATTGCCGCCTTCGTCAACCTTCTCGATGAACCTTGCAAAGACATCGATAACGTCATCCAAAGTCGGATAGCAGTCAACATGGTCATGATCGATATTCGTGATGGCCGCCGTAGTTGATCTGAACTCGAGGAAAGATCTTTTGAACTCACAGGCCTCGGATACGAGAAGCTCTCTTCCTCCGCCCTGTCTTATCGTTCCTCCGATACCGTCGAAAGGCGCACCGAGATGAACAGTAGGATCCAATCCCTCCTCGATCAGCATCATGGAAGTCATGGATGTAGTAGTCGTCTTTCCGTGAGTTCCCGAGATGTTGATAACGTTCTTATATGAGTTCGTGATGATGCCCAGGAACTCGGATCTGTCGAATACAGTAATGTTCTTTTCGAGAGCTCTTGCAAGTTCCTTGTTATGCGGAAGAACAGCTGCAGTCTTGACGATATAGTCAGGATCAAATTCATCGATATTCTCCGCTTCCTGGGAGTTATATACCGTTATTCCCTGATGCGCGAGACTCTCGGTCCTCTCGGACGGATGATTGTCGGAACCTCCGACCTTGAAGCCGTAACCTTTGGACAACAATGCAAGTCCGCTCATCGATATTCCGCCGATTCCGACAAAATAGATCTTCGCGTCTTTCTTAAGTTCATCAAGCCTGATATCAGACATAGTCAATATTCCTCCAAACTGCACTCAGAGAACATTATACCCTATTTATTATTTTACTTAAAATGCGCGTTTATAAGCTTATCGACTGCATCTGTATTCATCGGATATTTACCGGTCTCGAAAGTGGCAAACAGATCCTTCCCGAGTATTATCCCTTCTTTGGCATACTTGTTAAATCTGTTGACTGCGTAATTGGCATAGTCTTCTTTGTCCATCATTCCGCAGTGTTCCCAATAGAGCACCTTCCTGTCACGCATACGTAAGATCGTAAAATCCGGATGATAGACCTCCCCGCACACCATTATCGGGCATTCATATTTGTACGGAATGTGATAGTAATTAAGTCTGTCGGCGATGATCTGTTCGGACTTCGATCTGACCCGCTCGCCTTTCAGCGTGTAAAATTCGGGAGCACCTTCCTTGAAGGCTTTCTTATTATAGGGTTTATCCATCCACTGTTCCGCATATTCCTCATCTGAAAGCGCGACAGGGTTTATCAGACGTTTTCTGTCATCGCGAAGTCCGCTGTAGATGTTCTCGATCCGCGAATCCGGGTAATGGTCAATGAGATGCTTGATTGCACGGTATTCCGATTCGGCAAACTTCTTAACTTTCATCAGATAATTCTTATAAGCAAGAGCTTGTACCAACTTCTGTTCAGATTTATCTATCAGCCGTCCGTTATGATCTTTATCCCCCGGTCTTTCAGCCGCGCAATAATATGCGACAGAATTCCCCTGCCGCTGTACACGCAGCCTCCCCGGAGGCGAATTCATAAGATACTTATCGGTATTATCGATAATCCGGCCAAGGTACTCTAACCTGACCTGCAATTCCTGCAAGGCTATATCAATTTGCATAATACTATCCCTCATTCTTTCCACGGAATGATAGGTGTATTATAGTGCGTCAAGGCCAACAAATGAAGGGGTTTGTATCACTTTGAGAAAAGTTGAAAAATGATACAAGATTATCGTCAAAAACTTGTATCAAATCGATGATTATCCAAGAATGATACAAGGCATCGGACAAAAGTTTGTATCAAATCAAAGAAAACACCAATTTGATACAAGAAAACTCCAAAATTCTTGTATCAAATCAGCAAAAACCTGATTTTGATACAATCCGAAGCACTCCCGATGCAGAATCAACCCACCTCAGGAGCCGGAGCTTTCTCAGAATACAGTATCTTCAGGAATATCGGGGTCAGGATCGACGATACGACGATCAGGAAAATGACTGATGTGAAATAAGCACCGTTCAGTGCGCCGACGGACAATGCCCGTTGGGCAACGATCAGGGCGACCTCTCCTCTGGTCATCATTCCGATACCGATCTTCAGAGTATCGCGGCCCTTGAATCCGCAGAGCCTGGAGGCCAGTCCGCAGCCGATGATCTTGGACAGAAGGCCCACGAGAACGAAGCATACGGAGAACAGAAGGATCGACGTATCGACGGACTTGATGTCTGTCTGAAGTCCGATGGATGCGAAGAACACCGGTCCGAAGAACATATATGAATTGATGTCCATCTTACGGGAGATGTAAGTCGAATCATCCAATGAACTTAAGATAACACCTGCGACGTATGCACCGGTGATATCCGCGACACCGAAATACCTCTGGGCGCAGTATGACATGACGAAGCAGAGCGCGAGTCCGATGATCGGGATTCGGCGGGTGTGCGGCCACTTCTTATCGACGATCTTGAATACACGGTAGAAT